>NZ_JBNXVR010000057.1:0-34374 GCF_050565595.1 Leptolyngbya sp. AN02str
GATAGTTGGTGGGTAGCTGCCTGCAAAAATAGCTCGATGCCAGGGCTCTTTTCTAAACAAACAGAGGGAGAGAGGAATGACAGTTCATTGTCACTCTTCTCTCCCTCTCCCTTTGGGACTCGTATTTTCTAATGCTCTTTGTCAGATGAGTATTGCTATTAGCCAATAGTCTCTAAAGTCCCTAAATCAAGGATACTGCTATATATGGTGGATTTGTGGCTAATAGCAGCGCTGGGTTTTTTGGGTAGCTTTGGGCATTGTGCTGCGATGTGTGGGCCGATTGCGGTTGCCTTTTCGCTGGCGGGCGATCGCCCTAATTCTGCTGCGGTCGCCGAAGATGCAGATTCTAAGGCTGATTGTGATCGATGGCATCACCTGCAGTTTCATTTGATGCTGAATGCAGGGCGCATTGTGAGCTATGCGCTGGTGGGTGCCACGATTGGAGCGTTAGGTTCGGTGCTTTTAGCGGGGGGAAACTTAGCGGGTGTGGGTAGCAGTCTTCGGCAAGGGATTTCGCTACTTACGGGTTTGCTACTGATTTGGATGGGACTTAGTCAAGTTAACCCTCATCTTTTGCCCAAATTGCCTTTGCTCAACCCAATGGCCCAAGGGAGACTGCATGAGCGGCTGAGTGCAGTTATGGTGCGATTATCTTTGCACCATCGCTGGTGGACTCCGGCTCTATTAGGTATGGTATGGGGGCTCATTCCATGCGGATTTTTATACGCGGCGCAGATCAAGGCGGCAGAGGCAGGAAGCCTTTGGCTGGGTAGCGCAACGATGCTGGCTTTTGGTTTGGGGACCCTGCCAGTGATGTTGGGGGTTGGTGCTTGGGCTAGTGCGGTGAGTGGCAATCGCCGCAGTCAGCTATTCCGAATGGGTGGCTGGGTCACATTGGTTATTGGGGTTTTGTGTGTGTTGCGAACCGGCAACACCATGACTGACTATACCGGATATCTGGCGCTGCTGTGTTTGGCACTAGCACTAGTGGCGCGCCCAGTGAGCAAACTGTGGGCGTTTCCCTTGCGCTGTCGCCGTGCCCTCGGTGTGATGGCCTTTGTGCTGTCTCTCGCGCATACCATTCATATGGTGGAGCATAACTGGGGCTGGAATTTTGAGGCAATTGCATTTTTGCAGCGGCAGCGGCAGTTGGGTTTAGGATTGGGGGCGATCGCCCTGTCTTTTATGCTTCCGGCTGCACTCACGAGTTTTGACTGGGCACAGCAGCGCCTAGGCCGCACTTGGCGGCAAATTCATTTACTTAGTGTTCCGGCTTTGGTGCTGTGTGGATTGCACTGCATTTTGACGGGGTCTCACTTTTTGGGAACGCTACAGCCTACTGCAGTCCATTGGGGGCGATCGCTTGGCGTTGGGCTTCTCGTGGTGGTCACGCTACTGGTGCGCTGGCGTACCCTATGGCGTATCGGTGGACTTGCAGATCGCTACACTTCTGCTCCCTCAGCCAAGGTTTCAACGCCGATGCATACGACACCTCAATGCAGTAAGCCCCACACCCACAAACATTAGCGGTTCAGATTTTCCCAAATTTGCTGCTGTGAGCCCGCCCAAATGACTTAATCGCATTACTTATAGGACTTACGCATTTCATCCGAAAAACCAGAAGCTTGAATGATGTTTGGGGCGCTAAGCGCCCCAAACATCATTCAACTGCGTAAGTCCTGACTTAATCGCATGAATTGCGAACCCAATTACACGCTTGACCAACGTGCTCCACAGCGAGCACAAGTCCTAGGCGATCGCCCCCATCCACCTTGGTCAACTGCTGTATTTTGGGCTGAAAGTGGATGACTACCTATTGACGGAATCATATAGGTAGTGTTTCATGGGGATGAAAATTCAAAAATAACGCTACATTTAAGTTCACGGATTAAAGCGATTTTACTCTGAGTGTACTAATGTATTAGTATGCGGGTGTGAAGTCTCTCTTTAAACCGGCTGCCCCTACTGTGACCGACATTGTACCTATGGTTTCCCAGCTTGAAACGCCAATTTCTGACTTGAACCGTCAGCTACCAATTCCTATTGAAGGCTTGGTTCAAGTTTTTACCTGTCCTCACCGCAGCTTCTTTACGAATGTGATTGCGCAAGCACTACGTATTGCAGGACAAGGAACGCCCGTGTTGGTTGTGCAGTTTTTAAAGGGTGGCATTCGGCAAGGATTAGAACACCCCGTGCGCCTTGGGCAGCATTTGGACTGGTTGCGCTGTGACTTGCCCCGCTGCATTGACACGCCCCAACTGGAAGAGGTTGAAACCAAGGCACTGATGCAGCTTTGGCAGCATACAAAATCGGTGGTGGTCGAGGGTAAGTATACGCTGGTCGTGCTCGATGAGTTGAGTCTTGCAATGAACTTTGGCCTCATTTCTGAGGCGGAAGTGTTGGAATTTTTGACGACTCGACCTGCCCATGTTGATGTGATTTTGACAGGGCCAGATATGCCAGCCGCTATTCTAGACATTGCGGATCAAATTACTGAGCTGCGACGCACTCACCGCCCCTAGGGTGGAGTGGGGTTAGTTCGCATTTTGGCTCAGGCAAGAGGAATACACTCATGTCATACTCACTGCTGAGTCGGTTTCGGGGGGCGATCGCCGGTGTGGTGCTCGGCCAGTATTTGGGGACTCGGTGTGAGACTGAGGGCTGGCAGAGGCCAGAAGTTGCCCCCGATTTGAGAATGCGATCGCTGGCGGATGTGTTGCTTCAGCAGGACGGTGTTGAGGTTTTGGCAGGATTGCAAACGTTAGCCTTGGGTGGTGTTGAAGAGACAGCGATCGCCCTGGTGCCTCTGGCATTGTATTGGCACGATGCGCCATCTGCCTTGCAGGCATCTGTAACTTACCTGGCTCAGCAGGGAAATTGGTTGGATGAGGTGCACGACAGCACGCTCATTGTGGTCACCTATTTGGCACAATTATTGCGTGATGGCGATCGCCCAGGACCGCCATCATTAACGAAACGGCCCCAGCAGCATTTGGCCAGCATGGTTGATGAGATCAGGCCCCAGCTTTGTCAACCAACCATAGAAAAACAATTGCAATCCCTGCTGATATCGCTGCAGCAGGGCCATAGTCAGGCGATCGCCTTTCCTGCTAGTTCCGATTCTGGGGTACTGGAGGCTACGCTCATAGCCTTATACGGTATGGCTTCAACCCCTGCCGACCCAGGCATAACCTACCGCCGAGCGGTACAGACCTCAACCTCACCAACGCTAACCGGAGCGATCGCCGGAGCCCTAAGCGGGAGCTGGAACGGTATCGCGGGAGTGCGATCGCTCTGGCATCAGCATCTTGGAGCTTCCTCTCAATCCGCTGGAGCTTCCTCTCAATCCGCTTACGCTATCGATCCCTGGCTCACGTTGGCCGATCGCCTGTTTGCCCTATGGTGCGGACTGTACGACCCAACTCATGAGCTGTCTTTATCCGATATGGCACCCTTGGCGATCGCAGTTCCTTCTGCAACGGGGCTTGTTCACGCTGCACGAATGTCCAAACCCTAGTTGCGCTCCGCTCAACAGGAGTCGCTGCTGGATTCGCTTGATGCATAGGGTGATGGGCTTCCATGGCTATAACCGCTGCTATCCAGCTCATGAGCAGCCGTCAAATCAATGGTGTGAGCAGTAGACTCCCCAATGGTTCAATCTTGTCATGGCGCAGGATCGGGTGTTTGCCCCACGAACGAGATTAGGACTGATGCACGTCACCCGAAAAACCAGGAGGTTGAATGATGGTTAGAGCGCTAAGCGCTCTAACCATCATTCAACTGTATAGGTTCTGTAGCTGTAGACCGGTTTCATGAACCTTTGTTGGGTAAGGAGGAACTTGCCCTTTGCAGCCCTCAAACTAGAGGCTGATAGGTAGCGTATCGATGCCATGAAGTGTCATCTGTCTCAAGGTCAATAACTGGTATGAAGTGAGGGTAGTGAATCTGGGGTAGATTTGTCCGCAATTTTACGGACTACGCTTATAATCGGACTGAGCAGCCAAATTCATACACTGGTTTTCAGCGGCGATCGCCACATTGCCTGATATGGGTCGCTTTTACGAGTTCGCAGGTTAGTGTGATTAGGCAAGTTGCTCGCTACCTAAGAGGTGCATGCTTCTTCAAAACTTCCAACGAGCATCATTTCAGTTGGATAACCAATCCCATCTCAAGCCAGGAGTTTGCTAAGTTTGAGCCTTAACGGAACTAAACTTAGGGCTCATTTCATGAGAACTAGACTTCGTTAAAATGAAATGGCCAACTTTCCGTAATAAATCGGTATCCCGTCGTTGGCTTCTATACCTGCATAAGTCATCCTACGATTTTCTTAGATGGGTTTGTTAACGTAGTAAACTTCAGCTCTTAAAGCAAACACTGGTACGCTGTTCAATCTGCTGGAGCCAACTTCATCGCTATTAGGAATTGATAGCGGTGAATATCCGCAAATCAATAGCTACCCGGTGAAGTGAATCGTTGAACCGTTAATTGGGTCGTTGATTTTGTCATAAACATGAGTGCTGAATTCACCAGATTGGGAATTTTTACCTCACCAGAATGGATGAAGTCTCGGCCAAATTGGGCGCTATAAAGTAGCGCATTTAGGGCGCATCAAAACATTGGGTAGTGTGATGGTTGCAGAGCATATTCAAAAGCGGCGCATCTCAGGAAAAGTGGAGAGAAATCAGCTCAATATTCCCAAAGCACAGGAAACGATTTACAACTATCTGATTGAAATCGTAAAAACCTGGCCACCAGAAGACGTGCTGGGCGAGTTTGATCAACTCTTTATTCAGCACGCCAATACGGTAAGTTCCGATACGCTGCCGTCGCTTTACGAAATTGTGTTTGCGAATCAAGAGCAAGAGTTTCGCAATACGCTGAAGCGCTCTTGCTATATCCTGATCAACAACTGGGACCTAGCTCGACACCACGCCTCCATTCGCAAGCTCATTCAGCTGTTTGAAAGCCCGATCATTGCCAAGCCAACGATGTCGCCAACGTTGCGGCGAATGCGGCAGTGGCTTAAAAACTTTGTTGATAGTGACGATTACGCGCAACTGTGTCTTTTTGCGGCACGCTACGACGAAAAGCATGTCAAGCATTGGTCCGAGCGCTATACCTCGTACCTGTTGGTGCCTCAGTATATTGATTTGAATAATCCTGCGGAGCAGCGCCATGCTGCCCGAGCTTTGTCAAAACAGCTGAAGGAAAAGTTTAAGTTTGACTTGGCAATGTATACGGCGCGATCGCAGCTCACCAGCGCCATCGAAAAGCCACCGGCCAACCCCACCTCGCTGGGCGATGATGTGCTTCGGCTCATCAAAATCATTGTGGTGCGTAAGGGAAAGTTTAGCTACACCAACATTGCCAATATATTTCTTAAGCAAACGCAAAACGCTCGATACACGGACTTTAAGCGCAGCTTTTTGAACTATTTGTTGTTTTCAATTGAAGATAACGAAGTCAAAGAAACGTTAAGAACCCAACTCAGCGACAGACTGCAAGTCCTATATGCCGAGCATCAACACTTGCCCATTGATGATGCACTGCTGCTGCGCACATGCAATCGCACAATCGAGTTTTTGACCACCGAAACCCATGAGGAGCCGTCTCCGCTATTTATTCAACTGTTGTCTCGCGGCAATCCGTTGACGCTGGTGGTGCTGTTGCTCAAAATTATTTTGGTGTGTCGGTACGCGCGCACCAACCTCGAAGCGCGCATTGCCGACCTCGTTCACTACTACAAGGACTGCACCGAAGACGAGTGCCAGTGGGTAATTCAGTTCTTCGAAATCTTCGACATTACCATGACAATTCATGCCGAAAATGTCGAGTTTAATTTGGTGAATATGGGAGAAGAATTTCCTCCTAGCTTGGATGAACCCTTATCCGAAGGGCAGAGCTACCGCATCTTTTCGCAGGTTAAGGGTGGGCCAACTTCGGAGCAAGAGCTGGATGCCATTGAGCAAAAGATTATTGATATGCTGTCGCTCGATCAGATGAAGGCGAACGGAGCGGAACCATAAATGAACGGGTTTTCGCAAAGAAACGTTGCAGCAGATCCTTAAAAAGCCTTAAGACAGGGCAGTTTGATCCAAAGATCCTTTCCAATAGCAGGGGAAGGGCTGGGTGTAGCCTTTGGGCCATTCCATAGTGATTCAGTAGTTGCTTGTCGGAAAAAACGATGGCGCTGAGGCCTTGGGGACTCTAAGGGCTGATGTGGCCCCTTGGTGCCGATAGTTTGCGCGTGGAGGCTCTGTATAGCTTGATTCTAGGCAGAGCTGCTCTGGGCAAACGGGTTCTGCTGTAGAAGCTCGATCTCCTGTGGGGTTGGCTGTGGCTGTGGGATGTTGCATGGTGGCGGCGATCGCCCACAAGAATCGGTTGGCGCTGGGGCTGCTTGGAGCCATTTTTCCCGGATTGAACTGATGCAGCCGACCCCGTTCGTTGTGGGCTGAGTTTCCCAACAAGGGGTTCAAAAAACTTAGAACGCTGCACAAAATGCATCAGTTTGCTGTATTTGGGGTTAAAGATGCTTCTTGAGCGGGTTTTGATGAAGCGGGATCTGCTGATTTCATAAAACTACAGTTTATTCGTTTATCACATTTTGTTTTAGGAGACCTGTATGACTCAAACGCCAACACCGATTTCTGCAGCGACGGGTGTATTGTTGGTGGCACCGCTGTCTGGTTCCATTCTGCCCATTGAGCAAGTTCCGGATCCGGTCTTTGCTGAAAAAATGGTAGGGGATGGCATTTCGATCGATCCGGTGAGTCAGGTGCTGGTGGCTCCATGTGATGGCGAAATTGTGCAGATGCACCCATCGCAACATGCCGTAACGCTGCAAACGGCAGAGGGCATCGAAATTTTGATGCACATTGGTTTGGATACGGTGACCCTGCGCGGTAAAGGATTTACCCCCAAGGTGGTTGTGGGCGATCGCGTGAAACTGGGTGATCCGTTGATTGAGTTTGATGCGGATTATGTGGCGCTCCACGCCGTGAGTTTGCTGACGCAGATTGTGATTGTGAATAGCGACCAGGTGGCGCGGTTTGTGCCCAAGGCTGGCCAAGTGTTAGCCGGACAAGATCTTGTATTGGAACTGCTGCTGTCAAAGGCTGGAACAACCGATACGAGTGCCATCTCCTCCTTGCCTGTGGTGACTTCTAATGCCATCCCGGTGCCCAATCCGGTGGGGTTGCACGCACGTCCGGCGGCGGTGCTAGCCAATTTGGCCAAGCAGTACCAAGCGGATGTGCGGTTGAAGAAGGAAGACAAATCGGTTAATGCCAAGAGCGTAACGGCGTTGATGGGCTTGCAGGTGGGCTTTAAGGATGTGGTGAGTCTGGTGGCTCAGGGGCCAGATGCCGAAGCTGCGATTACAGCATTGAGTGAGGCGATCGCCAACGGATTGGGTGAAGAAGGCGCGACACCCATGGTCTCGACAGCTGAGCCGAAACCCGTGCCCCAGCCCGTGACCCGTCCCCGATCGGATGATCCCAACACCATTTTGGGGGTGGCGGCTTCTCCAGGGGTTGCAGTTGGCTATCTGCATCAGGTGCGCCAGCAAGAGATTGAGGTTGCCGAGCGGGGCGGCACATCGGATGAAGAAAGCCGCAAATTGGAGCAGGCGATTGCCCAGGCTCAGCAAGAAATTGCCGCCCTCCAGGCCAAGATGCAGGCTGGGGAAGATGCAAAACAGGCAGACATCTTTGCCGCTCATCAGGAAATTTTGACTGATCCCGACATGCAGGACACAACGGCTGAGGCGATTATTCGTGGTCAAAGTGCGGCCTACGCCTGGAAGCAAGCTTACACAACCCAGGCCAATCGGCTAGCCCAGCTCAAAAATGACCTACTCGCACAGCGGGCAAATGATTTGCGGGACGTGGGACGTCGCGTTCTGCGAATTTTGACGGGGGCAACGACGGAGGCGATCGCCTATCCAGACCAAACGATTTTGGCTGCTGAAGACTTAACCCCATCGGATATGGCCACGCTCGATCGCTCCAAAGTGGTGGGATTTTGCACCATTGCTGGCGGGGCAACTTCGCATGTGGCGATTCTGGCGCGATCGATGGATATTCCGGCGATCGCAGGCGGTGAGGAGCGGCTGCTAGAGGTGGCAAACGGCACTCCGGTGGTGTTGGATGGTACACGGGGGCAACTGCGGCTGAACCCATCTGCCGATGAGATGGAGCGCACTCGCCAGCGCCAAGCCCGAATTGCCGAACGGCGACAGGCCGACCTTGCCGCAAAAGATCAGCCCGCCATCACCACGGATGGCCACCGCATGGAGGTGGTGGCCAATATTGGCAGTTTGGCCGATGCGGAAAAATCGGTGGCGCTGGGGGGCGAAGGCGTAGGTCTACTGCGCACGGAATTTGTGTTTATGGAGCGGGCCATGGCTCCTTCCGAAGAGGAACAAGCCGACATCTACTCCAGCATTGCTAGGGCACTGGGCGATCG
The DNA here is from genome assembly GCF_050565595.1 of Leptolyngbya sp. AN02str. Taxonomy (NCBI): domain Bacteria; kingdom Bacillati; phylum Cyanobacteriota; class Cyanophyceae; order Leptolyngbyales; family Leptolyngbyaceae; genus Leptolyngbya; species Leptolyngbya sp. AN02str. The sequence continues at coordinate 8,470 of NZ_JBNXVR010000057.1, forward strand.
CCCCCTGATCATTCGCACGCTGGATGTGGGGGGCGACAAACCCCTGCCCTACCTGCCCATGCCCCATGAGGAAAATCCCTTTTTGGGCGATCGCGGCATTCGGCTGTGCTTTAGCCGACCAGATCTCATGCGAACCCAGTTCCGCGCCATTTTGCGAGCTTCATCCCACGGCAATGTGCGCATCATGTTCCCCATGATTGCCCGATTGGAAGAACTGCGACAGGCCAAACAGGTGTTGGAAGAAGAGCGTCAGGCTTTAGGCGTTGCGCCGATCGAAGTTGGCATCATGATCGAGGTTCCTTCTGCGGCCCTCATGGCCGATCGCCTGGCCTCCGAAGTCGATTTCTTCTCCATCGGCACCAATGACTTGACTCAGTACACCCTGGCCATGGATCGTGGCCATCCCAAGCTGGCTGCCCAAATCGACGCCCTCGATCCGGCTGTGTTGCGGCTGGTTGATCTCACCGTCAAGGGCGCGACTCAACATGGCAAATGGGTGGGTATTTGCGGCGGCATGGGAAGCGATCCCCAGGCGGTTCCCATTTTAGTAGGGTTGGGCATTCAGGAACTCAGCGTCAGCATTCCCACCATTCCCAGTATCAAAGCGCAGGTGCGTGGCCTTGGGTTGGCTGAGTGCCAAGCGCTGGCCGCCCAGGCGCTGGCCGCCGATACTGCCGTGACTGTGCGCCAGCTGGTGCCCTTGCCGGAAGAATAGAGATGCTTGACCGCCCTCACAATGCGACATGGCTGGAGGCTGCTGGGGTGGTTCTTCAGCAAATTTGTGGCTAGGAAGCCAAACAAGACTGAATCCATGACTCAACCGTTTTGAGATTTGAAAGCTATGTGGAAAAAAGCATTTGCGCTGCTTCAGCAGATGGGAAAAGCCCTGATGCTGCCTGTGTCGGTTCTGCCAGTGGCTGGACTTTTGCTGGGGATTGGTGCGGCGAAGTTTAGTAAGCCTGAGGCGTTTTGGTGGATGCCTGAATGGCTGGCCACGATTATGCGAAATGCGGGGGATGCGATCTTTGCTAACCTGCCGCTGATTTTTGCCATTGCGGTGGCGATCGCCTTTACGGCGAATGATGGAGTATCGGCCCTGGCGGCAACTGTTGGCTTTGCGGTGTTTCTGGCGGCGTTGGGGGCTGCTTCTACCACGCTGTGGGGGGTCGATCCCGAGATGCTAAAACCCGTGATGGGCATTCCTACGCTGGATACAGGGGTGTTTGGCGGTCTGGTGATTGGCTGTATTGCCGCTTACTTGTTCAACAAATTTTTTCGGATTCAGCTGCCGCAGTATTTGGGCTTTTTTGCTGGAAAGCGGTTTGTGCCTATTATTACGGGATTGGTGGCGATCGCCCTGGGCATTCTCTTCAGTGTGATTTGGCCCCCCATTGGCAATGCCATTGATGCGGCGGCCAATGCGGCAGCCCAAGGCAACAATGTGCCCCTCACCGCTGCAATTTACGGCATTATCGAGCGGGCGCTGTTGCCGTTTGGGTTACATCACATTTGGAATGTGCCTTTCTTCTTTGAGATTGGTTCCTATACCGATCCCAGCACGGGGCAAACTGTCACGGGAGATATCAACCGCTTTTTTGCGGGAGATCCAACGGCTGGTATTTTGGGTGGGGCTTACTGGTTCAAAATGTTTGGCCTCCCCGCAGCGGCGATCGCCATGTGGCATAGTGCCTATCCCAAAAATCGCGGTCGGGTCAGTGGGCTTATGCTCTCTGCTGCGTTTACCTCGTTCCTAACGGGCATTACCGAGCCGATTGAATTTTCGTTCTTGTTTGTGGCTCCCCAGCTCTACATTGCCCATGCGTTTATGGCTGGCTTTTGCGACTGGCTGTTCCAAATGTTGGGCGGCAAAATGGGCTTCACTTTCTCCCATGGCTTCATCGACTTTGCCTTGTTCAACACGTTGGGCACCAATGCTTGGCTGATTATTGCTTTTGGCCCCCTGTTTGCGGTGTTGTACTACGTTGTCTTCCGCTTTGTTATCAAACGGTTTGATCTGAAAACGCCGGGTCGTGAGCTGGAAGAAGAGACGTCTGAAGCAGTTTTGTCGGGAACTGGCTCAACTCTGGCTAAGCAGCTGGTGATGGCCTACGGCGGTCGTAGCAACATTGCGGTGCTCGATGCTTGCATTACCCGGTTGCGCATTACGGTTAACGATAAGTCTCAGGTGAGCAAGGCTAAACTCAAGTCGCTGGGTGCGTCGGGTGTTTTGGAGATGGGGAATAGTGTGCAGGCGATTTTTGGCCCACGTTCCGAAAACTTGAAGACCGACATGATTGAGTACTTGCAAACCGCAGGCGATGAGGCGGATCAGGTTGAAGCGCCAGACGTGGCAGAGGCCAGTTTGACGGAGCAGGAAGAGGCCGCGAGTGAAGTGGCTACGGCATCTGTGGATGCCGCCGCGCTGAGCCGTGTGCAGGATATGGTGGCGGCGCTGGGCGGCAAGGCCAATATTCGACGGGTGGATCCGGTGGCGTTGACGCGTTTGCGGGTTGAGGTTGAAGATTCGACGCGGGTGAATGAAGAGGCGTTGCAAGCGGCTGGGGTGCAAGGGGTGCTAAGGCTTGAGGGGGGTGTTTTGCATGTGCTGGTGGGGTTGGGGGCGGATCAGTATGCGGAGGAGATGAGTCGTCGTTTGGCGGTGGTGTAGCTTTGTCAGGACTTACGCATTTTTGTTGTGTGTGGGGTGCGAAGCACCCCACACACAACAAAAACACACTAGATTTGGTGGACTTGGCGTAAGCCCTGTTTGTTCTGGCGGTGGGTGTTGTGAGAATTAGGTTTGTGCTTGGGGGCGCGTCGCCCCCCAAACCCCCTGACTGGGAGAGACGGCAGCCCGTCCCTCCCAGACCCTCCCTCGGCAAAGGGGATGTCGGTGAGTGGTGTTGGGCCGCTTCGCATCGGTTGGGGTGAGAGCAGGTTTGGGATGGGTGGTGGTTTACCCGTTTTGGGCTAGGACTTACGCAGTTGAATGATGTTTGGGGTGCTTAATGCCCCAAACATCATTCAACCCCCTGATTTTTGGATGAAGTGCGTAAGCCCTAAGGATTTTGGGCCTAATGATACTTGAGTCTTGGATAAGCTGAAGTGCCCATTTTTGCGTGCGCGTCGCGCACGCAACAATGGGCACTTCTAAGGGTTGCGCGTCGCGCAACCCTCAGAAAAGCTCTTAACCGAAGGGGTAATCGCTCTCGTGCAATGTTGGTAATGCTAGGGCACGCTTGGGATTATGCAACTAGTGATTCGTGAGTCTTCGACGGCGGTTGGTCTTTGGGCGGCTCGCTATGTGCAGCAGCGCATTCAACGGTTTGCTCCGACGCGCGATCGCCCGTTTGTGCTGGGGCTACCCACGGGTGGCACTCCGGTGGAGATGTATCGCCACTTGGTTGAGTTTCATCAGCAGGGCGAACTCAGCTTTGCTCATGTGGTTACGTTTAATTTGGATGAGTATGTTGGGCTGTCTGCGACGCATCCCCAAAGCTACCATGCCTATATGAATCGCCACTTGTTTGACCATGTGGATATCCCACGCGATCGCACTCACCTTTTGAATGGGAATGCCGCCAATATTGAAGAAGAATGTGCGCAGTACGAGGCAGCCATTCAATCCTATGGAGGAATAGAATTGCTCATTGGCGGTGTGGGAATTGATGGCCATATTGCTTTTAACGAACCGGGTTCTTCGTTGCGATCGCGCACTCGCATCAAGGCACTCACGCAAAGCACCAAGCAGGCCAATGCTCGATTTTTTGGAGACGATGTAGAGCAAGTGCCACACCATGCACTCACCATGGGAGTGGGCACCATCATGGATGCCAACGAAGTGATGATCATGGCACAGGGCAGCAAAAAATCACTGGCTGTGCATCATGCAATTGAAGGGGCAGTGAACCATCTATGGACGATCTCAGCATTGCAGCTCCATCCCCACAGCACCATCATTTGTGATGAAGAAGCCACACTAGAACTGAAGGTTAAAACCGTTCGCTATTTCAAAACGTTGATGCAAACGTGATGTCTCGTCGTATGGCACCAGGGTCAAATGACTCTGGTTAGTCCAACAAATCGGGCTCTTCGCGCACAATCTTGTCATACAAGGGTTGAAAGCAAAACCAGCCAATGTGGGCGTTGCCGACCTGGGTTTGGGTTAAGCGAGCAACATCCGGCGGAATCAGGTGGGGTGTCCCTGCTGCTTCTGCCATGACCTGCACTTGGCACGATCGCTCCATGGTAATAAACCACCACGCGGCAGCATCGACTGTTTGACCAACGGTTAGAAGCCCATGATTTTTCAGAATCATGGCTTTGTGGTGTCCAAGCGCTTGAGCAATGCGATCGCCCTCGTTTGGGTCCAGCACCACCCCGGTATAGTCATCAAACAACGTATGGTCTTCGTAGAAGCTGCAAGCATCCTGCGTGAGGGGATCGAGCTTGCGCCCCAAGCAGGACCACAACTTGCCATAAGTTGAGTGGGAATGCGCTGCAGCAATAATGTCGGGGCGATGGGCATGAATAGGCGCATGAATCGCAAATGCGGCTTCGTTAATGGGGCGATCGCCCTGCACAACCTCACCACGATGGTTGACCAAGACCAAATCCGACACGCGAATGTGCCCAAAATACATGCCAAACGGATTTACCCAAAAATGGTCTGGCATAGCGGCATCCCGCACCGTAATGTGACCAGCAATGCCTTCATCAAATCCATAGCGAGCAAAAAGCCGGAACGCTGCCGCCAACCGCTGCTTCCGGTGTTGCCGTTCATCCTCCACCCGCTCAAACACAGGCGGAGTCGGAATGCTCAATTTATGCTGCACAGTCATAAGCACACGAGATCCCTATGGATGCTCTCATTACGAACTCTTTCATTGTTGCAGACCCATCTTGAGCTTTTGAACCCTTCTGCCAAGTCTTAAGGACAAGACCGACGCATTTTAGCTGAGTGTGAATTGAGACGAACCCTACAACCACCAGACGCATCACCCAAACGCATAAATCCAGTCAAGATCATCAAATCTCCCCAAATAAGGTATCGCCCAAGTCTTGCCAACCTAAGCAAGACTTGGGCGATATGCTGAATGTTCGGAATGAGCGCACTCAGGCTAAATTAGCTCACCAAATCAGCTTGGCGAGTATTGCTAACTTTCACCTTCGTTGCCAAGCCCAGTTTTTGCAACAGCCAAATGGTGCCCCACACCATATCGACTTCCCACCATTTCCAGCCATAGCGAGCTGAATGTTGGCAAGCATGGTGGTTGTTGTGCCAGCCTTCACCAAAGGTGAGCAATGCCACCCACCAGTTGTTGGTTGAAAGATCATCAGTATCATGGGTGCGATAGCCAAACATGTGGCAGGCGCTGTTGACAAAGCACGTGCTGTGAAAGCCGATAAACAAACGCACAAAGATGCCCCACACCACAAACGGCATGCCGCCTAGCAAAAAGAGCAACACACCCAAGGCCACTTGCAACCCAATGTAGTTGCGATGGCAAAACTTGTAGAACGGATCGTTGGCAATATCTTGAGTAAAGCGAGGGAGCGAGCTTTGCATGGGAACTTCATGCATGAGCCAGCTAATGTGGCTCCACCAAAAGCCTTCAGAAGCACTATGGGGATCTTGGGTTTGATCGGTGTACATGTGATGCATGCGGTGGTAGCCAACCCAGCCCAGTACGCCGCCCTGTCCGGCCAGGGTTCCACACAAAATAAAAAAGTACTCCAGCCATTTGGGGACTTGTAGGCTGCGGTGCGTTGCCATGCGATGAAACCCTAAAGAAATGCCGAGTCCAATCGTCATCCAATACAGCAGTAGGGCAACTCCAATAGCCCCCCAGCTAAAGTTGCTGGGAAATATCGCCAACAGCGCCAGCAGATGGAGCACTACGGTAAAAAAGATTACCTTCCAGCGAGGACGAGGTGAATTCGAAACGGCAGCAGTCATGCGATAGTTTTCCTGTCGTGAATTTAGATGTCGTATTGCTATTCGAGGGAGGAGGTTACCTCGAGTTTGTCAAAACTTAGTTGTGATCAAATGGGGAATGTGATCAAACCAGGGTTTGGTATGACATTACCAAAAGCGCGATGGTACACGGGTGTGTACTGTGCAACATTATTCAACTGCATACGTGCGTTTGGTGCTGCAATCACGATGAAGATGATTAAAAACAGCCTAGCTGGATCAGGACTGACAACAGTCTACGAAATCTCGAATATCCGTAGTGTTAGGGTGTTTGGCATCTCACACACTGCAAATGCATGGGTTGTGTGTGGGAGCCTTGCCAGATGACAAACGTGCCAAGAGCGATTGGCAACCGTTCATCGCCAGAGAGCAAATTGGCTCACCTATCAAGCCTATGACTCACCGCTGTCCGCTAGGGTTCCAATGCAAGAAACATGCAGAACAATACCATACCTGCATGCGCTTCTGGGCATGTAGCTGTTTAAGACTGCTGCAAATCGGCAAACTTTATCTTCAAGCTTGCTGCACGTGTACAGGCCTAGGAGGTTGGGCTGATGTTTGACCGATTAAACATCAGCCCAATTCCCAATCTCCAAACGTGATTGGGTAAAGACAACCGTGGGTGGAGACGCAATGCATCACCACCCATAGGAAAAAAGTCCTGTCAAACATTTCACTTTGGGAATGTTTTCTAGTCTTGAACGTATTCCTCACCTGAGATGAGGGCCTGCTCAGCTCTCATAAACTCACGACCTAAATATGCAGCGTGATCAAAATAGCTAACTGGGCAAGGCTTTGTTTTTTCAAAAATCTGAATGCAGAGTTCTTTTGCCGTTTTGCCAGTGTAAATCGCTTCGGCGGTGCGAGTAACTTTGCCCCGGACAGGAATCGGTTTGCCGGTTTCGGGATCGACCGCCAGCCCCCGTTCGTCAATGATGTTGGAAAAGTGTTTTGCACAAATCGACTCGGCTTCACGATCCAGGTAGATGATGAAGTATCCCTGTGGATCGAGGTCAATAAAGCGGTTAGAAAGTCGGCGATCGAGTTCGGCCATTCTTTCGGCCATCGAGTTCATAGCAACCTGAGTCATGCTCGAATGTTCATACTAAGCCAAACATCTATCATAACGTGGTACTCCTCAAAGGATTGCGATTTTGGATGGGGTGGTAGTCAGTTCCAATGGGGTAAAGCTGTTAAGTTCTGGGAATGTTCGGTATTGTAGGAACATCTGAAGGGCCAAGAACGCCAGAACCGTCGGGAAAAAAGAGGGGCTACAGAGCAGGGGATACAGGGCAGGATAATCATCATGCTGGGAGTGCTGTATCTGGGGCAAATTCAGGAGATTTTTTGGCTGCCTGTGCCCGTCGGGGAGGACATGGCAAGCAGGATTGGAAGAAGGTGCTGCCAACCCTTGTTCCAGCTGCTTTTAGGCTGCTATTAGACTGTTAATTGGCTAATTGGCCGTCAGCCTGATGTTTGGCCTTTTGTCTGGTGTGTTATCCAGTCTGATGTGTATCCGCTTCCCTTCTTCTCTGTTCACTATGTTTTTCAACTTCGAGTCCGATTTTGTCGAATCTCTCCGCTGCATTCCAATGACGGTGCGGCTCAAGCTAGATACCTGTGGGATTAAGCTCAAGTTGGATCAGTGGAATCGGCTGATGGTGAGCGATCGCCAGCAGCTCATTAGTCAGCCCTGTACTGCCCCCGAAGAAGTTGCCAACTATCGGGCGATGGTGCAACAGTTGGTGCAAGAGCATACGGGACAAGTGGCCTCAGAGTTACCGATTGATCTGGCTCCCCCCTGGCTGGATGCAACCGTGGTGCCCGACAGTGTGGAAGAGAAAGCGCGATCGCTCCAACTCACCATTACCCAAGCCGATTGGGCAAAGCTAAACCCCACCCAACGGTTTGCATTGATCAAGCTCAGCCGTTCTAACCACGAAAACCAAAACTTTTTGCCAGCTCTGCGGGAATTTGGCCTGGTTGAGGTGCAGTAGACCGCCCCAAATTGAGCTACGCTGAAAACCAGAATTGTTTAACATCACGCTTAAAACAACGGTTTCTCATGACGGCTACGGCACCTACGGCAAACCCATCTTCAACAATCGATAAGTCCAACAGCCTATCGGCTCGTATGGCAACGCGTTTGGTCAACAGCATTTTGGCGATTAAGCCAGTGTATAACGTTGCCAAAACTCGCGCCCGCAATATGATGATTCAGCGCGCTGAGTCGATTGGCGTGTACTGGCATCAGGAAGTTGAAGCGCTGCGATCGCGCGGTGGTGAGGCGGAGTTTTCGCCCCAGTGGGAAGCCGACTTGGCCGCAATGACCAACCCCAATGTGCAATATCCAGAGTATTTTCTTCAGTCGTTTCACGCTTACGAAGAAGGCAACATGGGTTGGCTGCCCGCGATGGAAGTGGAGGTTGCTGCCTATGCCGTGCATGCTCGCATTTGGCCGGGTGCCGATGCCGAGGGTGACGCTCGTCTGCGTCGCAGCTACCACGAGGCGCTAAAGCCCCAGCTTGCCCACGAACCCAAGGATGTGCTGGATTTGGCCTGTAGTGTGGGCATGAGTACCGCTGCCCTTCAGGAAGCGTTTCCCCAAGCCAACGTGACAGGACTGGACTTGTCGCCCTACTTTTTGGCGATCGCCAAATACCGTGCCCAGGCTCAAGCTCAGAAGCCTATCCACTGGGTTCATGCTGCTGCCGAAGCGACAGGATTGCCCAGCGCCTCGTTCGATTTGGTTTCGGCTCATTTGCTGTTTCACGAACTGCCTCAGGATGCGGCGATCGCCGTCTTTCAGGAGGCACGTCGGCTGCTGCGTCCCGGTGGTTATCTTGCCATTATGGATATGAATCCCCAGTCGGAGATCTACGCCAAGATGCCGCCCTATATCCTCACATTGCTAAAAAGCACCGAGCCCTGCTTGGATGAGTACTTTGCGCTTGATATTGAGCAAGCAATTGAAGATGCTGGGTTTGAGCGGCCCACCATGACCTGCAACACGCCTCGCCATCGTACGGTTGTTGCTCGCGCTCGGTAAGCTCTACCTGTTGACAACCTGCAATCGGATAGAGCGATCGCTCTATCCGATTTGCGTAAAGCCGGGTTTTGCAAAAATCCTAGGGGCGACGGCCAACGGTTTCCGCTTGCTCTGCAGGCTGTACCATCTCCTCGCGGGAGGAAACCGCAGCCCAAACCAAAGTGCCGCCCAAAACCAACAGAGTGAGCAATAGCACGCTGCCCAAGCGACGAACTTGACCCCGCAAACGGCTAATCTCTTGAACATATTGGTCCAACTGTTGGGTGGTGCGGTCAGGCAAGGGTGCGATCGCACCACCTGCTTTTGAGATAGCGGGCATGGGCATCCGCTCAGGAAACTCTGCTAAATCCTCGGAAAGGGCGATCGCCGCCTCAGCCTGCAATTCTGGCACGGGCTGCCGCATTGCACCATTGGTTGCCTCATGGGATGAACCAAACGGCGATGTCCCGTTGGGCGGTGCGCCAACTCGCAGCGCATTGCGGGTTTCGGCTATCACTCGCGGGGTAATGGTTTCAGCAACTTCCTCCATCACCTCTGGCACGATCGCGTTGACCATTTCCTCTACCACTTCAGGAGAAACCCCATCGGCGATGAGACTAGGCTGGGGAGGTTGGGTTGTCGGAATGCGCCCGCCCGTTTGCAATGGTTGAGGGACGGAATGGCTTGTATTGTCTTCCGTTAATGCTTCTTCCACCGCTTCCACGGCTGGTGGAATGGGCTCTTTGGGTTCTGCTTCAAACTTGACTTTGGAATATAGCCAGTCTGCAATCAACTTGGGGCAATTCTTTTGTACCCAGCGGGCCGCAAACCGACGGGCCAAAGGCTTGGATAACTGCGCCGCGCCGCGCGACAGTCTCTTGAGGGGACGGGATTTGAGCTTTTGGTGAATGATGTTGGCAACCCCAACGTCATACAAATTATCAATAATCAGCTTCAGCGTGATCTCTTCGCGCCGAAACATGTTGTCGAGCATCAGCATCACATCCTGCATCCGCTCACGCTGCTCTCGAATCTCTTCGGGCGATCGCCCTTCTGAGAAATCCTGCGGTGCTGAAGATTGCTGTGCCATAAGGTTGGGACGAGTTGCGTAACGGGCTGAAAGAATCTCTCAGGAAATGGGGTGAAAGTTAGGCCAAGCAAACGATCGCCCTTTTCCTATCAAGATACCCAAATGCTATCACCGTTCTTTTCAATTGAACTTCTCTCCCTAGAGGGAATATAGCGATCGCTTGATGAGGTCGCTACTGTACTTTGGAGAGGTTTTGGTAGAAATTCTATTTAAATGCATAGCCTACAGCTGTCGCCAGCATCGTTAGGATCGAGATGGTTCCGAGGGCTACCTTGCCGCTCTTAAAGCTGTCTCAGCCGAAATGGCGATCGCGATAATCCGCTAGGGACGCAGCCAACTTCTAAAGCACAAAAAAACGGCAGAGCCCGAGATGCCATGAGAAAGCCTTGGACTCTGCCGAAATTGCAACTATTGACAATTACTGATAACTAAGAAATTTAACCTTTTACACGTTGGCGAGTGTTGGTTCTTTGAGGGCGATCGCTTCCTCCTCTGCCAGGGACAATCCGTAGACTTCTGCCGAATTGTTGGGGCTTTCGATCAGCTTCACTTTGTGGAGTTTTGCGCCGATCTGGCGGATGGGTTTCTCCAGCAAATCGCGAATGTGTACAGCAATGTTCTCTGCCGTAGGCACTACCTTCGCAAAGTAGGGAATGTCGTGATTCAAAAACGTGTGATCGAAGGGTTCCACGACGTGTTCATCCACTGCGTTTTGGAAGGCGACCAAATCTGCAATCATGCCTGTGCGTGGGTCAATCTTGCCTTTAATCGTCACTTCTAGATGATAGTTGTGACCGTGACCGTGAATGCGGGCGCACTTGCCGTAGATTTCGGAGTTTTGCTCTAGGGTCAGGTGGGGCAGCGCCAAACGGTGGGCAGCGCTAAAGTGAGTGCTAATGGTGAGATACGCTTCCATATGGTTTCCCTCGTAGTCAGCCCAAAGTTCAGGATGTTCAAAAACTTGAATGTTGGTGATTGGTAAGTGGGGAGAAAGACGATTCCAAATCACCCGCGCAATATTTTCGGTAGTCGGCAGGGTTTGCTGAAACTCTTCCCACGCATCATTTAGGTAAGCAAAGTTCAACTGGCTGGTGACTTCGCGTTTAATCACCTGCTTCACATCCGACAGGTTGAGCACCATGCCGTATTCGTCGAGGTCCCCCTCCATGGCAACGTACAGCACGTAGTTATGCCCATGACCGGGTGCGTTGGCGCACAGGCCAAAGCGTTCAAAATTTTCGGCCTCGCTCAGTTCGGGCAGCCAGTACCGATGGCTAGCCGAAAACTCAGCGCGGCGGTTGATGATGCATTTCATGAATTGGCCTCGGATGAGACGAACGGGTTCAACGTCTTAAAACTTGTTACGTTATGTTAACGCGTCACCCTACTAGGATAACGTTCCCGGGGCTCGCGTGCGCATTCTCCCTCGGCGTAAAACGGTAGAAAGATCCATCAAAAAACTGCCTGCAACGTCCGGTTGAACGATCGCAGGCAGTTGGATGCAATTGGATTACTAACCTGAGTGATGGATACGCTGAAGTGCTCACTGTTGCTGGCGCAACGCCGTGCAGCTCGCCAAAACACCCGGAACCAAAACTCAGGTGATGGCTAGGGGCGTTTCCAGGCTTAATGCAGAATTTGGGCCAAAAACTGTTTGGTTCGTTCGTGTTTGGGATTGCCAAAAAAGTCTTGAGGGGTGGCTTCTTCCACAATCAGGCCATCGGCCATAAAGACAATGCGATCGGCTACTTGTCGGGCAAATCCGACCTCATGAGTCACACACACCATCGTCATTCCCGATTGTGCCAAGGTGCGCATTACATCCAGCACTTCACTTACCATTTCTGGGTCAAGGGCAGATGTGGGCTCATCAAATAGCATGACCTTGGGCTGCATAGCCAGGGCACGGGCGATCGCCACTCGCTGCTGCTGCCCTCCCGAAAGTTGCCCCGGATACTTGTTGGCCTGATTCAAAATGCCGACTCGCTCTAGTAATTCGCCTGCTACCTGCTTGGCCTGTTCTTTCTTCCAGCCCCGCACCTCAACCGGAGCGAGCATGACATTTTGCAACACCGTCAGGTGAGGAAACAGGTTGAACTGCTGAAACACCATACCCACCTCCCGCCGAATGGCCTCAATATTTTTCATATTGTGGGTGAGCTGGATGCCGTCAATTTCGATACTGCCTTTTTGATACGGTTCCAATGCATTAAACGTGCGAATAAAGGTGGATTTACCTGAGCCGGAAGGCCCCATTACGACCACGACCTCACCCCGGTTGACCGTCAGGCTAACCCCGCGCAACACGTGAAATTTGTTGGGATACCACTTCTCCACATCTTTGGCGATGATGACGGCGTCGGATGCTTGATCGGCATCCATCGTTGATGTGGCAATCGGTTCAAAGTGAGTCATATCACCATCCTTTATGACAGTTGATTTGCCTTAAGCTGAGAGTTCACAGAGCGATCGCACTTCTATTCCATTCAGGATCTCCAATCCCTGCCAGATGCAAGCAACCAGCAATGGAAGCCCTGAGTGAAGGGGCGATCGCTCAGATTCATGGAAGTTAGAAAGATGGAAGATCGAGCGGTTCACCAAACCATTGTTGCGAGAGTTCATCTAGCTCTCCCGAAAGCCGTTTGTTGGTCACAAATACATTCACCCACTGCAACAAGTCCAAATCACCCCGACGTAGACCAATAAAGCAAGGCGAGTTGCGCATCACAAACTTGTTCTCGATTTCTCTCGCAGGATTATCTTGAATCACCTGAGCTGCGATCGTATTTCCAGTTGCAATTAGATCGACTTGCCCAGCGACCAGAGCCGATGTGGTAGTGCTATTGTCCTCAAACCGTTTAATGTCCACATTGGAAGGAGCCCGTTTGGTAAGTTCCAAATCTTCGAGCGCACCCTGAGTGACCCCCACTGTTTTGCCAGCCAGGTCTTCGTAACCAGACACTGCTTGACCTTTTGCACCATAAATTCCGGAATAAAAGGGTGCGTAGGGGATGGAGAAATAAATTGATTTCGCCCGCTCTGGGGTAGCTCCTAAGCTAGAAATCACTAAGTCCGCTCGGTTGGTTTGCAGAAAAGGAATCCGATTTTGGCTAGTAACGGGAATGAGCTCCAGCTCAACCTCCAACGACTCGGCCAGCAGCTTTGCCACGTCCACGTCATAGCCCTGGGGTTGGCCATCGGCTCCCATAAAACCAAACGGCTGTGAATCCTGAGGTACCGCGATGCGAACTTTGCCAGCGGAAAGAATTTGGTCAAGGGTTGAACCCAACACTGTGGAACTTGCTGGGGCAGCCGCTGGATCGGCCGCCACCGGAGAGGATGGCGCAGATGCGACATCTCCAACAACCGATTGAGACGTGATGGAACCGCTAGAGCAGGACACCACACCCACGGCTACAAAAAGGCTGGCCAGCCCTACCATAACGGTGTTGATCAGGATCTTTGGCAGGCCGAAGCGAGATGAGGGGCTTTTCAAACGTTTCATTGGACGATGGGACATGGTGGTTCTCCTAAAATTGGGAAGGGATAAAGGGGATTAACCCTTGAGGGCAAACTGTCGCTCTAGCCGCTTGCTCCATAGCGATAGCGGAAAGCAGAGGCAGAAGTAGATCAATGCAGCCAGCGAAAACACCAGAAATGGCTTGAAGGTGACATTGCTGATGGCTCCGGCCGATCGCGTCAATTCCACAAAGCCAATGACCGATGCTAAGGATGTGCCCTTGATGACCTGTACGGCAAAGCCGACCGTTGGCGGAATGGAGAGCTGGATCGCCTGGGGCAGAATAATTTTTCGCAGCTGCTTGAAGTAGGGCAATCCCAAAGCGGTGCCTGCTTCCCACTGTCCGTGCGGAATTGCCTCGACTGAGCCTCGCCAAATGTCGCCCAAAAATGCACTGGTGTAGGTTGTAAGGGCGATCGCTGCGGCTATCCATGGCGACAAATTCAAGTTAAACAGCACCGACAGCCCAAAAAAGGTGAGAAAAAGCTGCAACAGTAGCGGGGTTCCCTGAAAAAAGCCAACATATACCGAACTCAACAGCCGCAAAAGTTTGTTTGGCGAAATCCGCAATAGCATGATTAGAAAACCAAACAGACCACCGCCTACAAAAGCAATTAACGATAATAAGATGGTCCAGCGTGTGGCTAACAGCAAGTTGCGGAAAATAACATCGGCTGTAAATTGCTGAGCGGCAGATTGAGCGAATAAAAAACTAGTCATTCTCCAATTTTTTAACCTTAGTTGGATTCAATGTTGCTCTAAGAGGGTGCCTGAGAAGTATCAAATGTTTTGCATTTGTCCCCAACCCCCAATTCTGGGGACTTCCGACTCTGGTTTTCATTCACTGTCGCCCAATTTTGGGGATGTCGGGGGCAGTTCGGGGTGCAATTGGCACCTTTAAACTCTCAATTGCTAGCGAATGTATCGCATAAAATTAAAGAACTTTTTCTGAATCATCAACGCTAGCAACTTCACAAACCAAACCATTCCCAAATATAGAAATGCGATCGTGAGGTAGATTTCAAAACTGCGAAATGTTCGAGATTGCAGATAGCTACCCACAAACATAAGTTCTTCCGTGGAAACCTGAGACACCACGCTAGTAAACAAAATTGCAATCACAATTTGGCTCACCAAAGCGGGATAGATATTGCCAAGTGCAGGTACAAGCAATACATGTCTGAAAATTTTGAGCTTGGTTAGCCCCAATGCCATCCCTGCTTCAATTTGTCCTTTTCGAATTCCTTCGATTCCAGCACGTACAATTTCGGTTGAGTACGCTCCAAAGTTGATGGCCAAAGCTAATATGGCGGATTGCTCGGCGGTGAGACGAAGCCCAAGGCTGGGCAACCCAAAGTAAAAGAAAAAGAGCTGAATAATAAACGGGGTGTTGCGAATAAACTCGACATAGGCAACGGCGATCGCATTTGCAATTTTATTACCTGATGTTCTCGCTAATGCTCCCAAAATCCCCAATATCAAGCCAAAGCCAATCGAAATGAGTGCAAGCCGAAGGGTTAAAAATACCCCTTGCAGAAACAAGCCAAAGTTATTCCAAACGACAGAAAAATCAGGCGTGTATTCCATGTTTTTATGTCTTCTTCCCTAGCAAAAAGCTTTTGATGGTTATCCCAAAAATGACAACTATTAAAGTTAGCAAGTCGAGATTAAATGCTCGGATTTTGGCAAGTATCAGGAGGATGAAATGTAGTCTCAGATACGCTCAATGTTTCAGTGTGTCGATCTTCCAGGAAATTTAATTTTTATCAGTAATGAAATTGGACATGAAGAGGTTTCAAGGTGCGATCGCTATTTCAAGATCGCACTTCCAATGATCGCTATTTCAACAGTCTTGTATACCGTATACAGTTAGATCCAAAGAATTTGTCTTGTTGAATACAATTTTTGGGATAAAGTCATGATTCCTTGACGCGCTCTAGCGTGGAATCAATGTGATTGGAGTTGGTGTAAACAGAGGCGAGTCAACGCTTCCAATGACACGGCTATGGCGATAGCCAGCGACAATTAGGGCTTCAACACAGTCAGCAGCGCGATCGCCCGGAACCGATACCAGCAGTCCACCTGAGGTTTGCGGATCAACTAAAAGAGAAACGATGGGTTGATCGATCAAAGATGAACCATTGTCTACTAAATGAATTGCTTTGATGTTGCTGGCGTGAATAGAACTGAGAATACCTGCACGAATAGTGGCGATCGCGCCTTCCAGTATGGGAATCTCGCTCAGCTGAATCGAGGCCGACACCTGCGACGCGCGCAGCATTTCCGCCAAATGACCCAACAAGCCAAACCCAGTCACATCGGTGCAGGCTGTGGCACCATGCGCCAGTAAAATTTGCGCTGCTGCTTGGTTCGATTGCAGCATGGAGGCGATCGCCCCTTCAATCCATCGCCCTTTGGCCTGGTACTGCATCTCTGCAGCAAACAGTGTGCCCGTGCCCAGCGGTTTGGTCAAGATCAATGCATCCCCTGGCTGCATTCCCGACTTGCGCAGCAGGCGAGCGCCCACCGCTAACCCATTACAGGTCAGCCCAAAAGCTAAATCTGACCCTTCAACTGTGTGTCCACCAATGAGACTGGCTCCAGCCGCATGTAGAGCCTTCACCGCACCAGACAGAAGTTGGTACAGCGTTTCCTCGGTTTTGGCAGCGGTGGCATAGGGCAACGTGGCGATCGCCAGCGCACTCTGGGGTGTGGCTCCCATGGCAAACAGATCGCTCAAGCTATGGTGTGTCGCAATCTGCCCAAACACGAATGGATCATTCACGATCGCCCGAAAATAATCCACTGTTTGCACCATCACCTGACCTGCTGGCACCTGCACTACCGCCGCATCATCTGGTGCATCCAGGCCAATTAGCACATCCTCTCGGCGCAACTCGGGAAAATCCTGCTGGATACGGGCCAGCGATCGCTCCAATACAGAACTGCCGACTTTGGAGCCGCAACCAGCGCAGGGCATTTGGGATGGAAGGGAGTGGGGAGTCAGGAGTGGGGAGTCGGGTTCTTTCCTAGTCCCTAGCTCCTTGCTCCTAGCCCCTAATTCAAATCGCTGCATAAATTTGCGATCGATTTGGTCTTTCCAGTGCCAGAGCCAGGAAGTGGGGCCGAAGGTGAGGAAGCTGCGAGAAGCGACGGCGGTGTGATCGCCCAGTCCTACCAGAATTAGAAATTGCTTTTGGGGCACGAAGGGGCGGAGGGGGTGGCCTTGTAGGGCGTGGTGAAGATTGTCGAACAAGGGTTTTCCCTGGCGTACGGCAAACACGCCTGCTTTGGGCCGAGAGTGGTTCACCATAGTTGCCACGTCACCCGCCGCAAACACTTGGGGATGAGAGATGGATTGCAGGTTTTCGTTAACCAGCAGGAAGCCGCGATCGTTTGTTTTCAAGCCGGATGCTTCGAGCCAAGGGGCAGCGGAGGCTTGTGTCACCCAAAAGGTGTAGTCGCACGGCACGGTTAGGCCCGATTCGCACTGCACTGCGTCGGGCTCGATGGTGCTCACCGATTCCTGCAAGTGAAGCTGAATGCCTCGCTCAGTTAGGAGCCGCTTCATTTTGCGGCGCATGCTTGGGTGGCGTTCGGGCATCAGTTCCGGGCCGCGATGGAAGAGGTGGAGCTGGAGCGATTCGGTGGAACGTCCGGTGGATTGGAGCAGATGTTGCAGACGGGACTGGACGGACAGCGATAGTTCTACGCCGCCAGCACCGCCACCGACGACGGCAATACGTAGAGGCTGGTCGGGTTGCTGCTGAACCTGCTCCACCAAAGCATCCCAGCGTTGCAGAAATTTGGAGATGGGTTTGACGGGGATGGCGTGTTCGTTGGCACCGGGAATGTTAGACGCGGCGGGTGTGCTGCCGATATCCAGCGACAGAATATCGAAGGCGATCGCCGGATGATGGGCACACAGCACGCGGTTGTTCTGCAAATCCAGTCCGATCGCCCGATCCAGCACCAAGCGCGCATTGGCGAAGCGGGCCAGCGGTTGCAGATCAATGTGGCACTCGTCAAAGCGGTAGAGTCCGGCGACGTATCCCGGCAACATACCGGAGTAGGGCGTGTGCATCACATCGGTAATCAGCGTCAACCGCACACCGGGTAGGGGATTCATGGCCCACAGGCGCAGGGCGATCGCATGGCTGTGACCACCCCCTACCAGCACCAGATCCTGGCGAATTGGTTCTGTGGAAACGGGTTTCATGAGGCGTCCTTGAGCGATCGCCGCCACTGAGCCCGCACCAGCCGAATTTCGTCATAGTCGTAGGTTTCGCCCAGTTTCTCGCGAATGGGCTTGAGGGACAAATCTCCTACTGCTTCGATGGCAGATTGAATCTGCTGCTGCCGTTCCGGTGTCACCAGGGCATCAATATCTACGGGGTAGCCTGCTTCGACGAGAATCGAGAGATGGTCGTACACGGTGCCTAGCCGCAGACTTCGGGTTTGGGCGATGTCGAAGGGCGAGTAGCCATCTTGATACAGCTTCAGAGTTTCCAAATGGGTTTGGGATGCTTTGGCGGGGCCAGTGGGAGCGATCGCCTCTTCCATTGGCGGCAGCTCCATATCTACTAGCGGGGCCAGGGGTAAGTCTCGCTCTTGGCGGTAGGCGCGAATGGTAGAGATAAAGCGATCGCCGTACTGCCGCAGTTTGTGACTGCCCACACCGGAAATTTTGGCAAATTGCTCCAGGTTTTGGGGCTGCGATTGCGCCATCAACTTCAGGCTGGAGTCGGCAAACACCATGTAGGGAGCCAATGATTGCTCGTCGGCCAGGTTCTTTCGCAGCAAGCGCAGGCGATCGTACAGTTCCTCTACTTCGGCCCGGTTTGCGGAGGGCGTTGGCTCCAAATGCACGGTGGAGCGGGGAACCGCCAGCATAACGGTGCGCTGTTTGCGCAACACTTCCAGGCTCAGCTCGTTCAGCATCAGGACGGAAAAGCCATCAGTGGTTTCCTCCAACAAGCCTTGGTGCAGGAGCGATCGCCCCAGCATGCGCCACACATCGGCGCTGTGGTCTTTGCCAATGCCATAGGTAGACAGCGTGTGGTGACTGTTTTGCAGCACCTTTTTGTTTTTGGAGCCGCGCAGCACATCAATAATATGGTTCATGCCAAAGCGCTGTTGGCATCGCGCCACACAGGACAGAAACTTTTGCGCCTCAATCGTCCAGTCGTCCAGCGGCTGGGGATTGACGCAGTTATCGCAGGTGTTGCAGGAGCCGTCGAACCATTCGCCAAAGTAGCTGAGCTGAATGCGGCGGCGGCAGTCGGTGCCCTCGGCGTAGTCGATTACCTGGCGCAGCTGCTGGCGGGCAATGCGCTGCTCGTCGGGGTCGGGCTTCTGGTCAATCAGGTACTCAACGGTTTTGACATCGCCATAGCCAAAGAACAGAACGCAGGTGGCGGGCTCGCCATCCCGTCCGGCTCGGCCCGATTCCTGGTAGTAGCCTTCCAGGTTGCGCGGCACGTCGTAATGCACGACAAACCGTACGTCGGGCTTATTGATGCCCATGCCAAAGGCGATCGTGGCCACCATCACGCGCACATCATCCCGAATGAAGCGGGTTTGGTTGATGCGGCGGGTGTTGTCGTCCAGTCCGGCGTGGTAGGGCAGCGCAACGATGCCGTCCTGTTGCAGGCGTTCCGTCAGCTCGTCCACGCGTTTGCGGCTGAGGCAGTACACAATGGCAGAGCCGGAGGTGGGCCGCAGCAGGGCCAGCAGTTCGCTGTAGGTGCTTTTGGTTTTGGGCCGGACTTCGTAGTACAGGTTTTTGCGGTTGAAGCTGGCCAGATGGACGGTGGGCTGTTGCAGCGATAGCTGATCGATAATGTCTTGCCGGACGCGATCGGTGGCGGTGGCGGTAAGCGCCATGACGGGTACGGTGGGATAGCGATCGCGCAGAGTCCGCAGTTGGCGATACTCGGGCCGAAAGTCGTGGCCCCATTCCGAAACGCAATGGGCTTCGTCAATGGCAAAGGTGCTAATGCCAATGGTGCTGTGGATGTGATCGAGCCAGGGCAGGAAGCGATCGCCCAATAGCCGTTCTGGAGCCACGTACAACAGTTTGATTTCTCCGCTTTGAATGCGGACTTCTCGTTCTCGTGTTTCCTTGATTCCTAAGCTGCTATTCAAAAAGGTGGCGGCAATGCCGTTGTCTTGAAGCGATTCCACCTGGTCTTGCATCAGTGCAATCAGGGGCGATACGACGATGGTGAGTCCAGGCTTGAGCAGGGCGGGCAGCTGGAAGCACAGCGACTTGCCGCCTCCGGTGGGCATGATCACCAGCTGATCTTGCTGTTGCAGTGCCGCGTCGATAATAGAGCGCTGCCCCGCCCGAAACTCTTCGTAACCAAAGTAGTGCTTGAGCGCTTGCTCTAATGAGGCAAAGTGGGAAGGAATCGGAGAAGCCTGAACCGTCATGATGGCAGCAGTCTGATGCGATGGTCAATACAGCCGGTGTGGGGAGAAAGCAGCCTCGGCAAGAGGCCACAACTCGGCAGCGGGGCAAGGGCCGAATGAGAACAAACTTACCATATTGGCGATCGCCCGTTTGGCCCATTCATCTTACCGTAGCTGCCTTGGTTCTGGGCTCGATTGGTGAACAAAACTGAACGTTTCCAATGAATTTTGTCGATCGCTCGTAGATGTGTCAGGATCAGATGTTGCTGCCATTTCGAAGTGATTTCAGCCAATGTTGACTCAAACGCCAATTGCCGAACTGCCGTTTCTGGGTGACGAAGTTGTTGCCAGTTACGACACTGCCAGGGTTGTGATTCTGCCCATTCCCTACGAGGCCACGACAACGTACCGCAAGGGCTGTGAGCATGGCCCAGCGGCGCTATTGGAAGCCTCGCATCAGGTGGAATATTTTGATGAGGAGTTTGATCGCGAGTTTTGGCCGGTTGGCATTTATACCCATGAGGCGATCGCCGATACGCGCCGTGGCCCGGTTTCTGCCGAGGAGATGCTGAAGCAAACGCAGGAAACGGTGGCGAAGCTGATTGCCGATGGCAAGTTTGTGATTGGGTTAGGGGGCGAGCATAGCATTACCACGGGGCTGGTGGAAGCCTACCGTCAGGCCAATGATGAGCCGTTTACGGTAGTGCAGATTGATGCCCATGGGGATTTGCGCCATGAGTATGAGGGCTCGATTCACAATCACGCTTGCATTATGCGGCGAGTGGTGGATATGGGTCTGCCGACGCTGCAAATTGGCATTCGCAGCATTTGTAAGGAAGAGGCGGATCTGATCAAAGAGAAGAATCTGAAGGTGTTCCGCGCTCGCGAAATTGCGATGAATCCGGGTTGGATTGATGAGGCGGTGGCGTCGATTGCCACCCAGAAGGTGTTCTTTACGATTGACCTAGATGGGATTGACCCGACGCTGATGCCGGGGGTGGGTACGCCGGAGCCGGGTGGCTTGCACTGGTATGCGATGATGACGTTCATTCGCAAGGTGTTTGAGGCGCACGATGTGATTGGGGCGGATGTGATGGAGTTGGCACCAATTTCGGATTCGGTGGTGTCGGAGTTTACGGCGGCGAAGCTGGTGTACAAGCTGATTGGGTATCAGGCGGTGGTGAAGGGTTGGCTGTAGTAAACTTCCTGCATTAGTTGTTGTGCGGCTGAGCCGCACAACAACTAATGCCTCAAACAGCTATGTTGGCAGGAGATCTAGTGCTCTGTGGATGTTGGGAGGTTTGGCCCTCATTCAAAACTCTATCCGGGGGACTTCCCCCCAATCCCCCGCTGCCAGGAGACGGGCGCGTCCCCTAGGACCCCTCCGCAAGGGGTTAACAGCTCAGTGCCAATCCGCACTCCGGGTTAGGGTTTAGGAGAGGAGGCAGAGGGGCGCGGATTGGGGTGTGGCGTGGGTGCTCCGGTTGGGATGCCAATGTTTGGGAGAGGGAGTGCGATCGCCAAACGAAGGCTGAGCGAAGCGGAAGCCCGGTGGGGTTGCAATCCAAAATCGCAAGTCTAAAATCCAAAATGTTACGGGTTTGGTTCATGTCATTCTTTTTAGTCTTTTAGCCGTTCGATTGAGTTTGGCTTATGTGCAATCAGGGAATGGTGGTTGGTGGCTATGCTCCGGATTTTGAGTTGCCGGGGGTGGATGGGGCGGTGCATCATTTACGGCGATATTTGAGTTCTCATCGGGCGATCGCCGTGGTGTTTATGTGCAACCACTGTCCCTATGTGCGGCTGTATCTGGAACGGTTGAAGCAAATTCAATCGGCATTTGCAGAACAGGGGGTGGTTTTGATTGGGATTAATGCCAATGATGATGCGCAGTATCCTGACGACAGCTATGAAAATATGAAGCAGTTTGCAGCGCAATATCAGCTCAACTTTCCCTATCTGCGAGATGTTACGCAGGATGTGGCGGAGGCGTTTGGGGCGGAGCAAACGCCGCAGGTATTTTTGCTGGATGGGGATGGGGTGGTGCGCTACTGTGGTGCGGTGGATGATAATGCGCAAGATGCTGAACGGGTGACGCAGCGGTATCTTCAGGATGCGATCGCCCATTTACTGGCAGGTACCGATCTCGAACAAACCACCACCAGCGCTGTGGGTTGCTCGATAAAATGGAAGCCTGAAATATAGAGCCGATAAAGTGTGTACGATAAGTGGCGCAGAAGGGATGTCCTGCTGTTATCGTAGGTTGGAAACAATTAGCGTTCGGAGAAATGTCACCCATGGGGACTCCATATCAGCGAGTTTTACTAAAGCTGAGCGGCGAAGCATTAATGGGCGACCTGTCCTACGGGATTGACCCAACGATCGTCGATAACATCGCTGAAGAAATCACTGAGGTCACCAATTCGGGGGTGCAGGTTGCCGTTGTCGTTGGTGGCGGCAACATTTTTCGCGGCATTAAAGGGGCCGCATCTGGGATGGATCGGGCCACGGCCGACTACATTGGTATGATTGCCACTGTCATGAATGCCATGACCCTACAGGATTCATTGGAGCGAAAGGGCGTTGCAACGCGGGTGCAAAGCGCCATTGAAATGCAGGAAGTTGCAGAACCCTATATCCGTCGTCGAGCCATCCGCCATTTAGAAAAAGGTCGGGTGGTTATTTTTGGAGCCGGTTCGGGCAACCCCTTCTTTACCACCGACACCACAGCAGCCTTACGAGCTGCCGAAATCAATGCCGAAGTGGTGTTTAAAGCCACCAAGGTAGATGGGGTGTACGATTCTGATCCCAAAACAAACCCCAATGCGCGCCGCTATCAAAGCCTCACCTACAGCCATGTTTTGGAAAAAGACTTACGTGTGATGGATGGCACGGCGATCGCACTGTGCAAAGATAACAGCATCCCCATCATGGTGTTTAGCCTTGCAGAGAAGGGCAACATTTGCCGAGCCCTGATGGGAGAACCCATTGGAACACTTGTAGGAGGCTCTTGTGAAGTTAGCTGACGTTGAAAGTCAAATGCAAAAGACCATTGAAGCAACCCTGCGATCGCTCAATACGATTCGCACCGGGCGCGCCAATGCATCGCTGCTTGATCGTATTTCGGTTGAATATTATGGAGCCGATACACCGCTCAAGTCTTTGGCCAACATTAGCACACCGGATTCCACCACGCTTGCGATTCAGCCCTTTGACCGCTCTAGCTTGGGCTCGATCGAAAAGGCCATTCAACTATCTGACTTGGGCCTGACCCCCAACAATGACGGTTCTGTCATTCGCCTAAACATTCCCCAACTCACCACCGAGCGTCGTAAAGAACTCGTCAAAGTTGCCGCCAAGTATGGCGAAGAAGGTAAAGTTGCGATCCGCAACATTCGACGAGATGCCGTAGAAGGCATTCGTAAGCAAGAAAAATCCAGCGAAATCTCGGAAGATGAAGCGCGCGATTTGCAAGACGAGGTTCAAAAACTAACCGATAAATTTGTTAGCAAGATCGACGCACTGTTGAAAGACAAAGAAGCCGACATTATGAAAGTGTAGGGTATTGTCCTAAGTACTTTCAGTTCTCAGCGAGTTCTCAGCAGTCAGCTCGTTTGTTTTTGAGAAGCTAATCTCTGCATAGCGTTAGCGTTCTCAAAAGCAAACGATCTTGCCTGTTTCGATGAAGCGATGCCAAGAGACACCCTTGTTCAGCGCAGTTATTGAGCAAATTCTGGGCAAATCTTGGGCAAAATTTGAGTAAATCCTGATCAAAATCGATTCTCAAAACTTGGCAAAGGCGGCTTGGCTACAGGGTTTTGATCAAGCTACCAGAGGTGATAACCCCATCTACCACCCAATGTCGACGCAAAGCAATGTGGATTCAGACAGAACTGTAGCTAGACTGGCTTGCAGTTCCTATGCGCCAATCGGGGCAGGCTCCACCATCGCATGGCGCACTACAAAAGCCATATGCATGGGGTAACCGCTGGCATAAATTGCATCCACTTGTTTAAGAGCGAGATCACGACTTTTGTAGGATTGGAGTACTCGCTCGGAACCATTCGAGAATTGAACGCAAAGTTGCCAAATCATTTGCTAACTCCGTCTTTGCAATGATGGGGAATGAATGGAAAAACACGCTTCACTAAGCTTTCACATTGGCATCTTACAAACTTCACAAAGGGATTGCACTCCGTAAAACTTGCTAATCATGCCTGATTGGAAAGTACGGTATTGGGCATTGCTGACCCTACATCCCTCTGTAATTGCACGAGTCGTTGTGCTGAGGGAACTTAGGAAAAGCGATCGCCCAGCGCTGTAAATGCCCAAGCCTCAAGCCTTCTCAATGGGACTCGATCTCTCTCAACCACGGATTGGAAGACTCCGTAGTCTTTCGGTTTGTCGCCAGGTTCCCCCACTAAACCCGCTGCACCATCCCAAGCAGTGCTATAGACTGGTGAATGTTAATTTTTTTGAATCTCACGGGTTGGTGACCTCATCCACCGGCACAAGTAGCTTATGTACGATTGCATCATTATTGGCGCTGGCCCGGGGGGCGGTAGTGCTGCGTATCACCTCGCCAAGCGCGGACGCTCGGTTTTGCTCTTGGAAAAGGCATCACTGCCGCGCTACAAGCCCTGTGGAGGGGGGGTAGCGCCCCAAGTAGCCGAATGGTTCGATTTTGACTTTAGCCCAGCCATTTCGCTCAAGGTCAATTCCATTCGATACACCTGGAACATGGATGATCCGGTTGAGGTCAATTTGGACCCAATGCAATCGATCTGGATGGTGCGGCGAGATGTGTTCGATCACTTTTTGGTGCAGCAGGCGCAGCGCCAGGGGGCCGAACTGTGCGACAACACCGAAGTCACAGGAATTGAGTGGCAGAGCGATCGCTGGCAGGTGAACACCCCCAATGGTCCGGTAACCGGGCGGTACTTGGTCGCTGCAGATGGGGCCAGAGGTTCTATGGCAAAGTGGCTGGGGTTTGAGAATCGTAAGCGGCATTTGGCCGGAGCGTTGGAAATAGAAGCCGATGCTCAGGTGAATCCCCGAGAGCCGGTTCATTTTGAATTTGGAATGGTGAAGAACGGCTACATTTGGAACTTTCCCAAAGCGGACGGCTATTCCATTGGGGTGGGCACCTTTCGTGGCGGAGAACGGCAAGACTTTAAAGCGATCGTGGCCGAATACTCCAAGCTATTTGATGTGGATTTGAACCAAGCCCGACAGTTTGGTCACCCCCTAACGGTGTGGGACGGAAACCAAGACCTGCATACCCAAAATGCTGTGCTCGTTGGCGAAGCCGCTTGCGTCGTTGATCCCATGACGGCTGAGGGTATTCGCCCGTCGATGTTCACAGGAGTAAAAGCGGCAGAAGCCATTGATGCCGCGCTAGGCGGAGTTACCGATGCCCTGGCAACCTACACCCAAACGATTCAAGAAGAATGGGGCAGCGAAATGCTGTGGGCACAACGACTAGCCGCGGCCTTTTATCGGTTTCCCGGCATAGGCTACAAACTCGGCATTAAGCGACCCTCTGCTAGCAAAAAAATGATACAAATTGCATCCGGCAAGTTGCGCTATCAAGATGTGGCAGACCGTGCCCTGAAAAAGCTAAGCGGTGGACTGCTATAGGGTGTTTAGGTTTTTCCAAGATTTGGGTGTTGAACTTACAAGTTAGGGGCGATCGCAGAACCTGCGAGCAAAGCGTGATGCAGAAAATCGATGAGATTCAAGTCATTCTCACCGATATTCCGCAGGTTGCTGGGAATTAATTAAGCAGGTAGTAACGGCAGTAAGGTAGGCCCAAAAGTTGGATGATTTTAGAGCGCTCATCCATCAGATTACTGACCTGCTGAGCTTGCCCGATT
>NZ_JBNXVR010000084.1:0-2913 GCF_050565595.1 Leptolyngbya sp. AN02str
TGTGAGGTCAAGCCCTCGGTCTGTTAGTACTGCTCGACTTCATGTGTTGCCACACTTCCATCTACAGCCTATCAACGGGTGTTCTGCCCGTGACCTTACTGGGTTAACCCCATGGCAGCACTCATCTTGAGGTGGGCTTCCCACTTAGATGCTTTCAGCGGTTATCCACTCCGCACTTGGCTACCCTGCGTTTGCCGTTGGCACGACAACAGGCACACCAGCGGTGCGTTCCTCCCGGTCCTCTCGTACTAAGGAGGAATCCTCTCAATGCTCCTACGCCTGCACCGGATATGGACCGAACTGTCTCACGACGTTCTGAACCCAGCTCACGTACCGCTTTAATGGGCGAACAGCCCAACCCTTGGGACGTACTACCGCCCCAGGTTGCGATGAGCCGACATCGAGGTGCCAAACCTCCCCGTCGATGTGAACTCTTGGGGGAGATCAGCCTGTTATCCCTAGAGTAACTTTTATCCGTTGAGCGACGGCCCTTCCACTCAGAACCGTCGGATCACTAAGGCCGACTTTCGTCCCTGCTCGACTTGTCAGTCTCGCAGTCAAGCTCCCTTATGCCTTTACACTCTTCGGCTGATTTCCAACCAGCCTGAGGGAACCTTTGCGCGCCTCCGTTACCTTTTAGGAGGCGACCGCCCCAGTCAAACTGCCCACCTGATACCGTCCCTCTCCCGGATAACGGGCAGAGGTTAGAATTCTAGCCTTGACAGAGTGGTATCTCACCGTTGACTCCACAACCCCCACAAGGATTGCTTCTTAGTCTCCCACCTATCCTGCGCAGTCAAAGCCCGAACCCAATACCAGGCTACAGTAAAGCTTCATAGGGTCTTTCTGTCCAGGTGCAGGTAGTCCGTATCTTCACAGACAATCCTATTTCGCCGAGCCTCTCTCCGAGACAGCTCCCAGATCGTTACGCCTTTCGTGCGGGTCGGAACTTACCCGACAAGGAATTTCGCTACCTTAGGACCGTTATAGTTACGGCCGCCGTTCACCGGGGCTTCAGTCGCCAGCTTCAGCTCAAAAGAGCCTGACCGACTTCCTTAACCTTCCGGCACTGGGCAGGCGTCAGCCCCCATACATCGTCTTTCGACTTAGCGGAGACCTGTGTTTTTGGTAAACAGTCGCCTGGGACTCTTCACTGCGACCACCTCTCGGTGGCACCCCTTCTCCCGAAGTTACGGGGCCATTTTGCCGAGTTCCTTAGAGAGAGTTATCTCGCGCCCCTTAGTATCCTCAACTTTTCCACCTGTGTCGGTTTAGAGTACGGGCAATCTAGAGTTAACGTGGTTAGAGCTTTTCTTGGAAGCTTGACATCAGTCACTTCGAGTCCGTAGACCCTCGTACTCACACCTCAGCTCAAGACGTTTTCGCCGTCTCTCATCACCTCGGATGCTTAAACCGCTAACCAACTTGCGGCTGACTTAGCCTTCTCCGTCCCTCTGCACAACTCTAAATCGGTACGGGAATGTTGACCCGTTGTCCATCGACTACGCGTTTCCGCCTCGCCTTAGGTCCCGACTAACCCTCCGTGGACGAGCCTTGCGGAGGAACCCTTAGAATTTCGGGGCATTGGATTCTCACCAATGTTTGCGCTACTCAAGCCGACATTCTCACTTCCGTTTCGTCCACACCTGCTTTCGCTAATGCTTCTCACTACTACGGAACGCTCCCCTACCGATACATCGATAGATATATCCCACAGCTTCGGTACACGACTTAGCCCCGTTCATTTTCGGCGCAGGAGCGCTTGACCAGTGAGCTATTACGCACTCTTTTAAGGATGGCTGCTTCTAGGCAAACCTCCTGGTTGTCTATGCACTCCCACCTCCTTTATCACTTAGTCGTGATTTGGGGACCTTAGCTGGTGGTCTGGGCTGTTTCCCTCTTGACGATGAAGCTTATCCCCCACCGTCTCACTGGTAGAGTGTACACGGGGTATTCAGAGTTTGACTCGATTTGGTACCGCTTTCGCAGCCCGCACCGAATCAGTGCTTTACCCCCCCGCTATAATCTCTACCGCTGCGCCTCAACACATTTCGGGGAGAACCAGCTAGCTCCGGGTTCGATTGGCATTTCACCCCTAACCACACCTCATCCGCTGATTTTTCAACATCAGTCGGTTCGGACCTCCACTTGGTGTTACCCAAGCTTCATCCTGGACATGGTTAGATCACCCGGGTTCGGGTCTATAAATACTGACTATCGCCCTATTCAGACTCGCTTTCGCTTTGGCTCCGGCATCCTCGCCTTAACCTGCCAGTACCTATAAGTCGCCGGCTCATTCTTCAACAGGCACACCGTCACCCGTTTAATCGGGCTTCGATTGCTTGTAAGCTGATGGTTTCATGTTCTATTTCACTCCCCTCCCGGGGTTCTTTTCACCTTTCCCTCGCGGTACTGGTTCACTATCGGTCACACAGGAGTATTTAGCCTTTCGAGGTGGTCCTCGATGATTCACACGGGATTCCACGTGCCCCATGCTACTCGGGATTCAGCTAGTATCCGTTAACTTTCGACTACAGGACTCTCACCTCCTCTGGTGCACCTCTCAAGTGCTTCGTCTAGTCTCTAGATTCCATATCGCTGTCCCACAACCCCAGAATGCATGCACTCTGGTTTAGGCTCTTCCCGCTTCGCTCGCCGCTACTAGGGGAATCGAGTTTTCTTTCTCTTCCTTCAGCTACTAAG
Source organism: Leptolyngbya sp. AN02str (assembly GCF_050565595.1). Taxonomy (NCBI): domain Bacteria; kingdom Bacillati; phylum Cyanobacteriota; class Cyanophyceae; order Leptolyngbyales; family Leptolyngbyaceae; genus Leptolyngbya; species Leptolyngbya sp. AN02str. Next base: position 2,704 of record NZ_JBNXVR010000084.1, read on the forward strand.
ATGTTTCAGTTCGCTGAGTTCGCTCGCACCTGCCTATAGATTCAGCAGGCCGTATTTAGGGTTGCCCCATTCGGAAATCCACGGATCAATGTCTGCTTCCAACTCCCCGTGGCGTATCGCCGGTAACCGCGTCCTTCTTCGCCTCTGTGTGCCTAGGTATCCACCATCAGCCCTTTGTAGCTTGACCACTTCTTCAGTGTTCATTGGTGT
>NZ_JBNXVR010000058.1:0-33238 GCF_050565595.1 Leptolyngbya sp. AN02str
TCCCTCTCTACTACAAAAGGCATGACACCATCTATAGCGCTTGGGCTGCTCTTAGGGCGCTGTATATGTGGGCCGTTCTTCGAGCGCTTTGCCACTATATCAACTCCCATCCCTTCTTGTAAACCCCTACCTAACTTTTTTTTATTCCCTTTCCACACCTGTGCCATTTCTTCTTGTTGAGCCTCATCTTCAGGCTCCTTGGCAAAGGCGCAAAACATCTCACAGTCCGTGTTCTCCTGTTTTGAACCAGCAGTAACTCTGGATTTGACCTAAACGTCTCCAGTTTCCGCTGTGCTCTGGAATTACAGGTTGATCGTACCAGGGCGGTCTTGCTTGAGACACCACCAGCACAAGGAACGGTGAATGCGCTCCAGGTGCTATTCAGTCGCGAAGCACAAAAAAGGTGAGCCAGGCTATGTCAGAAAGTCTCTTGGTAGCAGCGTCATAGGCGATCTGGGCTGCATATATATGCCACATATATGCAAAGGGTATTGAGAATAGCTTGCAGGCGAATACTACGAGGCCTATTCCTTAAGTTTAGCCGGAGGCAGGTAAGGCGCAATGAAGTTCCACTGGGCTAAGGTCAGGTTGATGGAACAGCATTTGGGTAATGTTTTCATGCAATTGTTTGTATTTCAGTGCTGGTGTTCAGTGCTGGCAGTCTATACCTATGGAAGACCTATGGAAGCTTTCCTACTCTTCAAACGTCATTTGAGAAACGACCAAATGTTAATGAAGATGAAGTGTTATTGCCTTCACAACGCTCTTGAACTCGTCATCTATCCTAGAGATAGAACGAAAGATGATTTAAGGATAATTGTAGATGCTTTTTCAAGCTCAAACTAGGTTTAGCTAGTTTCCTGATAATTTATTTAAGAAATCGATGAGTACTACGATCGATGGTTACACCTTAGTCGAGCTTCTTTATGAGGGGGCAGTAACGCATGTTTGGCGAGCAGAACCTTGCTCGAGAGAGAGAGCTAATCCAAAAACCGTCATCCTCAAAACTTTAAAGGCCGAGTATCCAACATTTGAGCAGGTGTCTCGACTTGAACATGAATATCAAATTTTAAAAAGTTTAGAAATCGAAGCAATTGTTAAACCTCTGGCGTATAAAAAAATCAGTAATAAACCAGTCATAGTTTTTTCTGATTTTGATGGCGAATTACTAGCAAGTGCGATCGCAGCACAACGGTTTGAGCCAAGATTTTTTTTACCGATTGCGATTCAACTGGCATCCGCTTTGGTGAAAATCCATCACCATGGCATTATCCACAAAGGTATTAAGCCTCAAAATATTTTGATTGACGAAAATGCAAGTGAAATTAGGCTCATTGATTTTGGTATTTCTACACGTTTATCAAGCCAAAATTTGACTATTGATTATCCTTCAAATCTTGAGGGAACGCTCTCCTATATGTCGCCAGAGCAGACAGGAAGAATGAACCGTTCGATCGACTATCGGACTGATTTCTACTCTTTGGGTGTCACTTTTTACGAAATGTTGACTGGGCAGTTGCCATTTCAAACGACAGACGCCTTAGAAATAATTCATTGCCATATTGCTAAAACGCCAGTCCCGCCAAATCTTGTAAATCCGAACATTCCAGAAGTTGTATCCGATATTGTCATGAAGCTTCTTGCCAAAACAGCAGAGGAGCGTTACCAAAGTGCACTAGGGCTAAAGTCAGACTTGGAGATTTGTCTAGGGATGTTGCAAATCTCTGGTTCAATTTCTCATTTTCAAGTGGGAGAGTCTGATCTATTTAGTCAGTTTTCGATTCCAGAAAGGCTATATGGACGCGATCGCGAAATTAGTGTGTTAATGAACGCCTTCGATCGCGTTAGGACTGGCAAAACGGAAGCCATGTTAGTTAAAGGGTACTCTGGCATTGGTAAATCATCGCTAGTCAATGAGATTCGTAAACCGATTGTTGGTGCAAGAGGATACTTCATAGCTGGCAAATTTGACCAATTTCAGCGCAACGTACCTTATTCCGCAATTATTGCTGCATTTCAATCGCTAATTAAACAAATTCTGGCTGAGAGTGAAACCCAACTCACACAATGGCGAACCAAGCTATTAGCGGCTTTAGGACACAATGCTCAAGTAATCATTGATGTGGTTCCAGATATAGAAGTCATTGTAGGCAAGCAAGCAGATGTTTTAGAGTTAGCACCAATTGAAGCGCAAAATCGATTTAATCTCGTTTTTCAAAAATTTATCCATGTTTTCTGTTCATCCGAGCATCCTTTAGTCTTATTTTTAGATGATTTGCAATGGGCTGATTCTGTAACGCTGAAGTTGCTAGATGTCATCCTGACCGACGTCGAAATAGGTTATTTATTTTTAATTGGAGCCTATCGGGATAACGAAGTTGGTGCAGGTCATCCCTTAATAATGGCGTTAGATGCGCTGCAAGCTAAGGCTGTTGCAATTCATGAAACTACTCTAACGTCTCTAGCCCTTGTAGACGTGGGTCATTTGATTGCTGACACACTGCATAGTGACTCAACTGCAGTTAAGCCTCTCGCTGAATTAGTCATTCGTAAGACATCAGGTAATCCCTTTTTCATTAATCAATTTCTCAAGACCCTGTATCAAGAAAACCTAGTGAAGTTCGAGACTTCAGCCATTACTAGCAAACCTTGCTGGCAGTGGAATATTGCCCAAATTGAGGCAATTGACATTACAGATAATGTTGTTGAGTTAATGATTCAGAACCTAAGAAAGTTCCCAGCTTCAACTCAACAGGTACTGCAATTAGCTGCATGTGTAGGCAACACCTTTGACTTGCAAACGCTTGCAATCATCTATAAGCGATCGCCTGTCGATACCTATCGAGATCTGTGGTCAGCGATTGAAGAAGGTTTCGTAATAGTCACGTCTGAGTTGACCCTGATGCCTACAGTTCTGGCAGGCCAGCAATTAACGAACTTGGAGTTTCGGTTTCTCCATGATCGTGTGCAACAAGCAGCGTATGCATTAATTGGTGACAGTTCTAAGCAAACGGCTCATTTGCAAATCGGTTATTTACTCTGGCAAAACACGTCATCGGCAACCTTATCAGAGAAAATATTTAAAATTGTCGATCATCTTAATCTAGGCTCTCATTTAATTGTCGATGAGGGCGAAAAAATCGAAATTGCCAAACTCAACTTAATAGCCGGACAAAAGGCCAAAGCAGCAACAGCAGCAACAGCAGCGATCAAATATTTACAAGCCGGTTTGAGATTATTAGCAGAAGACCATTGGAAAACCGAATATGACTTGATGTTATCCCTGCATAGCCAAGCAGCAGAAGCTGCATTTTTAAGCAGTGACTTTCAAGAAATGCAGAGATTAGCTGAAACCGTACAGAACCATTCCAGAACGCTATTGGATAGCATAAAAGTATACGAAGTTCAGATTCAAGCTTATATGGGGCAGAATAAGCTTCTGGACGCTTTAAAGATAGGATTGCAAGTCTTAAACCAGTTAGGAATAGAATTTCCCGACTCACCAAACCCAACTGATATTGGAGATGCGCTGGGACAAACAGCAGCAATTTTGAGTGGAAGGCGAATTGAAGATTTAATCGATCTCCCTGAAATGGTAGATCCTTATCAATTAGCGGCTATCAGAACCCTATCAAGCATCTTTTCTCCTTGTTATTCTGCAATGCCATCACTGATACCTTTAACAGTGTGCAAACAGGTTAATTTATCTGTTCAATATGGCAATGCTCCTGTATCTCCTTTTGCATATGCGGTATATAGCCTTCTTCTCTGTGGAGCTATTGGTGATATTGAGCAGGGCTATGAGTTTGGTCAATTAGCTTTACGTTTAGTTTCAAAATTAAATGCAAAAGAAATCGAAACCAAGACGCGTCACTTAGTGTATGCTGCCGTTCAACATTGGAAAGATCCCGTCAAGGATACCTTAGAACTTTTTCTGTCTGTTTTCTCCGGTGGGTTGGAAACTGGAGATTTGGAATATGCCTGCTATGCCGTGATGGTATGGAGCCATTACTCCTTCTTTGCTGGCAAGCAGCTCATGCAGCTCGAAAGAGAGATTGCAACTTATGCAGAAGCGATTCATCAAATTGGCCAAGAGACAGCCCTGAATAATACAAAAATTTGTTGGCAATCCGTCTTAAACTTGATTGGGAAAGATCACACTCAATATGAGTTAAAGGGGGAGGTCTATGATGAAGCGAAGGTGTTAACGTTGCTTCAGCAAACGAATAACCAACTGGCGCTTCATTATTTGTATTTACACAAACTTGTACTTTGTTATGGGTTTGAAAATTATTTAGAAGCCCTGAAAATTATTCCTCAAGTTGAAAGTTCGTTTGGTGCATCTACAGGGCAGCTAACGGTTGTCATTTTTTACTTCTATGATTCTTTAGTACGGTTAGCCGTATTTGCTGAGGCTTCACAGTCTGAGCAACGGGATATCTTTAAAAAGGTACAAGCGAACCAGGAAAAAATACAAACCTGGGCACATTATGCTCCTACAAATTACTTGCACAAATACCATCTTGTAGAGGCAGAAAAAAATCGGGTTTTCGGTAAGAATATAGAGGCGATGGAGGCTTATGACAAAGCGATCGCCCTTGCTAGAAAGAACGAATACCTGAATGAAGAAGCTTTGGCAAATGAACTTGCCGCTAAATTTTATTTAGCTTGGGAAAAAGAAGCGATCGCTCAACTCTATTTCCAAAAAGCTCACTGCGCTTATCAAATCTGGGGAGCTCAAGCAAAACTTGAGCAGTTAGAAGACAAATACCCACAGTTCCTAACCGCTGTAACAACTAAACACAAAGCAACCTCAACTATTACTCAAAGAACAACCAATCATGCCGACGCTAGCCACAACCTAGACCTATCCACCGTCATGAAAGCTGCACAAGCCTTCTCGGGAGAGATCGTTTTGAGCCAGCTCCTTAAGAAGTTGATGGAGATCGTGATCGAAAATGCTGGTGCAGAAAAGGGTATTCTGGTTCTTGAAAAAGATGGCAAACTTTTGATAGAGGCCATTGGGCACGTTAATCAAGATGAGATTGTTGTTCAACAATCTGTGATAGTGGATGACAGCAACTTACCGCTATCTATCATTAACTATGTTCGGCAAACCCAAGAAAATGTTGTTCTGAGTTATGCAAGTCGTGAGGGACTATTCACCTTCGATTCTTACATTCTGGAATATCAGCCTAAATCTATTCTGTGTACGCCAATTGTTCATCAGGGCCAGTTCATTGGCATTCTCTATTTGGAGAACAACTTGACGACTGATGTATTCACATCTGAGCGAGTGGAAGTGTTGCAGCTTTTATCATCTCAGGCTGCTATTTCGATTGAAAATGCTCGTCTCTATCAAGATTTAGCAGCGGCCAATACTAAGCTCAAGCGATCGCACGAACAGCTAGAAGACTATAGCAAAACGCTAGAAGCGAAAGTTGCCGAGCGCACGGCGCAGCTTCAACAAGAAGTGCGCGATCGCCAAAGAGCAGAGGAGTTAGCACAAGCTGCGAACCAGGCCAAAAGCAAATTTTTGGCAAATATGAGCCATGAACTCCGTACCCCACTCAACGGCATTTTGGGATATGCCCAAATCTGTCAAAAAGATCGCAGCCTATCTGATCAGCAAAAAAGTCGTATTACCGTGATTCACCAGTGTGGAGAGCATTTGCTCACACTCATTAACGATGTATTAGACCTATCAAAAATCGAAGCGCACAAAATGGAACTGTATCCACAAGAGTTCTATTTCGATGCGTTTTTGCAGAGCATTACAGCAGTTTGCAAAATCAAAGCCGAACAAAAAGGCATTTCTCTTCTCTACAAGCCATGCTCTCCTCTACCCAAGGTTGTGCGGGCTGATGAAAAGCGACTACGCCAAGTGTTGCTCAACCTGCTAGGCAACGCAGTCAAATTTACCGAAATGGGCACAATCACCTTCACTGTGGAATATCACGAGCAAAAGCTGCGCTTTCAGGTAGAAGATTCCGGTATTGGCATTGCGGCCGATCACCTGGACGAGATTTTTCAACCGTTTCAACAAGTAGGCGAAAACCGGCAGAAAACCGAAGGAACGGGTTTAGGCTTGGCCATCAGTCGGCAACTTATTGAAAAAATGGGCGGAACCTTGCACGTTAGCAGTGAGCTTGGAGTCGGCAGTAAGTTTTGGTTTGATCTAAGTTTATGGGCTACTGAAGGAACACTCGATGATGAGCGAGTTTTACAGGGCACCATTACTGGCTTCCAAGGGCACAAACGCAAGATTTTAGTCGTTGATGACAAGCCAACCAATCGCGCGATTTTGGTGAATTTTCTAGAACCCCTTGGATTTGATGTGATGGATGCGGTAGATGGCGAGGATGGGTTGCACAAAGCACAAACCTTTCAGCCAGATGCAATTTTGATTGATTTAGTTATGCCTAATTTGGATGGATTTGAAGCAACTCGTCGCCTCCGAGCCATGCCATCGCTCAAAAACGTTGTGATTATTGCAGTTTCGGCTAGTGTCTTTGAGTTTGATCGACAACAAAGCCTCAGGGTGGGCTGCAACGATTTTTTGGCAAAACCTATTCAAGAAGATGATTTACTGCACAAGCTACAAGAACACTTAACCCTAGATTGGATATACGACGGTGCACAGGGGACAGACGTAAATTCCAACCGGAGCCAGTCCGAAACCAAGATGCCAAGTTTTGCCTCAACGACGCTTAGCTTCGTCGTGCCACCGAAAGAAGACATCACCATTTTGATCGATTTAGCAATGCGAGGGGATCTGCGAGCAATTACAAAACAAGCCACCCAGTTAGCAGAAGCTGATCAGCAGTTGCAGCCTTTTGCAGCTTACTTGAGACAGCTGGCTAAAGAGTTCAAGGGACGACAGATTTTAGATTTTTTGAATCAACTTTAGAGGCGTTTATGAATGGAGATGTAGCTAAAAAAGGCGTGATTTTGATCGTGGACGATACCCCCACAAATCTAGAGTTATTACTCGATTTGCTGGAAGCGGATGGATTTAAGGTTGTGATTGCCGAAGATGGGGAAAGAGCGATCGCCCTTGCAAGATATGCACCTCCCGATTTGATTTTGCTTGATGTTCTCATGCCGGGTATTGATGGGTTTGAAACATGCCGTCGCCTCAAAGCACATGCAAGCACACAAGATATTCCGGTAATTTTTCTGACGGCTGTAAACGACAATGCCGATAAAGTGCGAGGTTTAAACCTTGGCGCAGTTGATTATGTGACAAAACCCCTCAACCATGAGGAGGTTTTAGCCCGGGTCAATACCCATGTTCGGCTGCAAAACCTCACTCAGCGATTAATCGAGCAAAATGAACGTTTAGAAAAAGAAGTTCACCATCGACAGCAGGTTGAAGCAGAACGCGAACATGCCTTCAAAGCTTTGATACAAAGCGAAGCACGTTTTCGACATTTAATTGAATCAAATGTTATCGGAGTTGTATTCAGCAAAATAGATGGCGTCATTACAGACGCAAATGATGCTTTTCTGCAAATCATTGGATACGATCGCATTAATTTAGAGGCAGGCCAAGTTAACTGGCAAACGATCACAGCACCAGAATATACATCCCTAAACCAAGCAGCGATCGCGGAATTACTCCAAACAGGGGCCTTTAGTTCATTTGAGAAAGAATATATTCGCCAAGACGGTAGCCGCATCCCAGTCATGATTGGCGGAGCATTGCTCGACGAATCTCAGGAAGCGATCGTGAGTTTTGTGCTTGACCTAACGCAACACAAACAAGCCGAAGATAAAATCCGTGAACAGGCAGCATTGCTCAACATCACAACCGACGCCATTTTAGTTCTGGGAATGGATCACAAAATTCAGTATTGGAACAAAGGAGCAGAACAGCTGTATGGATGGTGTATTGAAGAAGTGATGGATCAAGACTCTAATCGACTGTTGTATCGGTTGGAAGTGCTCGATCAACTAGGAATCATTCACAAAAATTTAGTTAAGCACGGAATGTGGCAAGGCGAACTCCGTCAAGTTAATAAGCAAGGAAAAGAACTCATTGTTGCCAGCCGATGGACATTAATGCGCGATGCTCAAGGACAGCCAAAATCAATCCTTGTGGTGAATACTGACATCACTGAAAAGAAACAGCTCGAAAGCCAGTTTTTGCGAGCGCAGCGGCTGGAAAGCCTGGGCACCCTTGCAGGAGGAATTGCCCATGATCTGAACAATATTTTGACGCCGCTGCTGAGCACAGCCCAACTTCTACAAATGAAGTTTCCGAATGCTGATGAGCGCAGTCAGCAGCTATTTAAAGTGATTGAGACCAACACAAAACGCGGCGCAGCGCTAGTAAAGCAGGTTCTGCAATTTGCACGAGGCGTGGAGAGCAAACCCACCATCATACAAATGAAAGACTTAATTTACGAAGTTGAGCAAATCGCCGCAAAGACGTTCCCAAAATCGATCGCACTCCAGATCAATTTAGAGCCAGATCTGTGGCCTGTTTCTGGCGATGCGACTCACCTGCATCAAATGATTATGAACTTGGTTGTTAATGCGCGGGATGCCATGCCAGATGGCGGCATTCTTACCATTGCAGCCGAAAAGCTATTTGTTGATGAATCCTATGCTCGCCTAAATCTCGATGCATCGGTCAATTCCTATCTGTGTCTCACGATTAAGGACACAGGAGTAGGAATGACGGATGATATTATTGACAGAATTTTTGAACCCTTTTTTACAACGAAAGAGATTGGTAAAGGGACAGGGTTGGGCCTATCTACAGTCAGAGGTATTGTTAAAAGCCATGTGGGCTTTATTGATGTTTCTAGCGAGGTTGGAGTTGGAACAGAATTTAAAGTCTTTTTACCCGCGATCGAAGGTTTAGCGACTCAACCGAAGGAATCAACAGGTTCATCGAAAGGTAATGCGGAGTGGATATTAGTCGTCGATGATGAAGTCGAAATTCTAGTGATGACTAAAATCTCATTAGAAACCTACAACTATCGAGTGCTAACTGCAAACAGTGGAGCAGAAGCGATTTCGATTGTAAGTCAATATCGGGACAAAGTTTCTGTTGCGCTGGTTGATATGATGATGCCATCCATGGATGGCATCACAACAATTCAACATCTGTGCAAAATTCATCCAGATTTAAAGGCGATCGCCGTCAGTGGTTTTATGCCTAGTGATAAATTAAAAGAACCAAGGGGCATCAAGAGCTATCTTGCAAAACCGTACACGATTCAAGATTTACTGCAAACGATTCATTCGGTAATTCAAGAGCCAGCCCACACAGGAATCTAGTCGTCTAAGCGAGTCGTTTTAGCTCTAAACTTTGGTTGAACCATTGGTCAATTGGCGAGATGACAAAGCAGAATCAAATCACGCAAGTTGCCATATGAATCGCCCCCTGCACAAATGGCTTTTTGGAAGCATAAATCGTTTCCTGGCTCTGCCGCACAACGATTTGTAGAGGAGATCTAATACTGGGCTTCACGAGACTTGGGTGAAGTTTTCTTGTTATCACATCTTCTCATCATATATGACACGCAACGTCCGCCGCTAAACTTGCCAAACTACTGCGATAGACATTGCTCCTGCTCCAACGGCCTGCTTGAAACAGTTTTAAGGATAGCAAAGCCATCCTTAAAACTGTTTCAACTACACTAGCGACAGTTATAAAAGGAGATACAACGTCAAATTACTAAGGTCAAACTACTGAGGCTTTGGTTTGTCTTGATTGTCAAAACTGCACTCAACCTGAACCCGAACATTGCAGCCAGCCGTTCCCGATGCGATGTAGGGAATACCGCTCACGCCGCTCATATTGACCCCAAATTCTAATGTGACTTTTTTAACTTCAGCGATCGCAATCTTCTTAAACCCATTCAACATATAGGTTGTGTAGTAACGAATCGTATTTTCTAAAGTTTGCACTCGGGCAGTCATCACATCAGTCTGGGGCGATCGCGTAACGATCCCTTTCGAAGTACGGCTCTGTTCACCTTCTACCGCTCCATAGCCGTTCCCATTTTCGTAGCCATTATTGTATCCATTACCAGCAGAAATTCCAGAGGTATCGATTCCCTCTTCTGCCTCAATATAAATAACCGTGTGTTCATCAATTTGGATAGGCTGAAGTTTGCTCATAACCAGATACCTACTGACATGCCTCAAATGTCGTTTGCCCATTTAGCATAGGCCAGCAAAACCCACAACTTGTATGGATGCATACCCCTCACCCGTAAAAACACGGAAGGGACTTTTAATTAGCTAACCCTTCCCGAAATTCACGTTAGCTGCAAAGATGAACACATCAGCCTGACATCTGTGAACTGGGTACGATACCATCCTTAAAACTAAAAGAATAGAGACTTCATGCAACCCAATAAGGAGCAGTCTCTCCCCACCGAGGTCATTCTCAATAGCCCACGACAATCGTTGGGATATGTCATGCTGGATGGGAGTACTCAGCCTGGCACCTACTTCGACCTTAAGGGGGAGACCTATACAGTATTAGAGCGCCGTCACCGCTACCAACTCAAGGCTGGCAAGTATCAGCTTGAAAAGATTGCCCTTTATGTGCAGCAGGTACACCACTCTGAGGAGCGCACCCTTTGGGGCGAGAAATGGGTAGTTGGGGATGCAACGTGCTTGTACAATGCTCACTCCGAAATTTTGCGCTGTGGGGTGAACCCTGTTGGCCCGTGCCGTGATTGCCGCCACTACAAAAAGCAGTAAGAATAGTAGAGAGATGTTCACAATCCAGACATGCAAGTTATCAAACATGGGAGGCTTGTATGGATGACGCTACAATTCACTCACTGTTAGAAGATCTGAAAAAGCCAGATGAGACCGTGCGCGATCGCGCCACGGCAGAACTATGGCGCATGTGGTTTATGCAAAAGGGCATCTATGGGCTGGAGCTTCTAGAACGTGGTCAAGTTTTGATGGAGTCTGGCGCATTTCAAGAGGCTGAGACTTTACTATCTGAAGTGATTGCAACCCAGCCCGATTTTGCCGAAGCCTGGAATCGACGAGCCGTGCTCTACTTTTTGCAAAACCGCTATCGCGAATCGTTAGAAGACTGCGAAATTGCCCTTGAACTTAACCCCATCCACTTTGGGGCCTTACATGGCAAAGGGCTTTGTCATGCCGCACTCAACGAATACGTTGCAGCAATTCAGGCATTTCGCAAAGCATTGGAAATTCAGCCCTATGCGACTGTGAATCAACGGCTCATTTTGGAATGTACAGCTCAGCTCTCCTAGGCCATCGCTTCTCCAAGGGACAGGCGGCTCCCATTCACAAAGTCCCATCCTGACTGAGCGCGTTTTCCAGCGGGCTGTACTTCTTTTAACAAAAGCAATCCATCTCCTGTTTGGGCGATCGCTCCCTGTTCTTTCAATATGCCAACGATCGTGCCGGGTTGGGCAGCCTTGTTCAGCAATGGCATCCACTCCGGAGCCAGGGCCTGCAAGTCCTGGGACAATTGGGGCAGCACTGATGGTGTCAATGGTACAGTCGCCAAAATTTTGGTTGGATTGTCATGAAAGGTCGTCACCGCATTGGGATAGAAGCCGCGCACTTTGTTGTGAAGTGCGATCGCCCCCCATGACCAATCCAGGCGATAGTTGTCCTTGCGAATGAGGGGAGCATAGGTTGCCGTCGCCTCATCTTGGGGAATTGGCTCAATCGTGCCCAACTCCAAACCCTTCAACGTATCTACCAACAAATTGGCAGACTGCTGGGCCAGAGTTTTGGCCAAATCCACAGCATTATCCAGCAGGCCAATCTTGGTTGTCGATTTTAGCAGCATGGCTCCAGTATCCATGCCTGCGTCCATCAACATGGTTGTGATGCCTGTTTCTTGCTCCCCATGGTACAAACTCCACTGAATTGGAGCCGCTCCCCGGTAGTATGGCAGCAGCGAGCCGTGGGCATTCACACAGCCCAAGCGAGGCATATCCAATATTTCTTGAGACAAAATCTGCCCATAGGCCACCACCACAAAGACATCGGCTTTGCTAGCGTGCAGCAAATCCAACGTTTCGGCATGCTTTTTCACGCTGCGCGGTTGCCATACCGCGATCGCATGCTGGCTTGCCATTTCCTTAACAGGAGACGGACTCAGCGCACTACCCCGTCCACGACGCTTGTCAGGCTGCGTCACCACAGCCACCACCTCAAACTCAGGGTGCCGAATGAGCGCTTCCAAACTGGGAACTGCAAACTGCGGGGTGCCGAAAAAAACAAGCTTCATAGCTGGCAATAAACCTACAGACCCAAAGACAACCACCTACAAGTTTAAGGGGTAACGTCGGTCTGTAACCGGGCAACGGCATTCACAATCGGCCGTGGTTTATGCCACGGCACAGCCATTCCATGTTGACAATCTCAGCACCCACCTTCCAACAATGCCTGGTTTTGCGAGTCACTTAACACAGTCGCTCAATCCATGCAGGCGATTACCCTTCTTCCAACTGAGATGGAATTCCTAGAATTGGGCAAGGAAAATCATCGGCTAACTCCGCTAACTGTGGATGGTCAAGAGAGCTACAGCCAAGTAGTAGTAGATCAATCTTCATTTCCTTAGCCACAGTCTTTAGGCTTTCCGCTAAGCTGCCAAACCGCAGATGTGCCTCCAAAGAACCACGCCACTCTTCTGCTAAGCATCGAGCTTGCCACAAAATGTAATCTGCTTGATCAAGCGGCGTTTTTGGCACAAGGTCAAGCTCTGCCTGGCAGCCCGTCAAGCAGTCCGACAAGTGAGACAAATGGGGCAACGGAGCACGGAGCGTTTCTTTTCGTCTTAACGGTGTTGCCACGGTTGTTTGGGCAGAACGTAGACTACCAACCGATTGAGACAAAGCAAGGGTTTCTTTTTTATTGGCGTGCTTTTTGGAAAAGTGTCGGTTTGTAGAGCGTCTTCTCGTTTTTTGCTGAAGGGGTTGATCCACGACATACAGCACATGCACCATCACCTGTTTTTGCGTAGCCAAGCGGGTTTGATGGGCAATCCACAACATTAAATCCAATGCAACTTGGCTATTAGGAGAACCTTTATAACCAATCAGCAGGTTGATGACGTCATTAGACTGGATTTCTGCTGTTTCTAAAGACGCTGGCCCCGAAGACAACAGCATGTGGTCCATCAAGTTGGAATCTCCCAACCCATTCTGTAAACGTGCAAGCATGGACTTAATTTTCACAGCCCTTTCCTCTAAATAAGCCTGTAGCTAGGAAGATTGCAATAAAATTTGGAGTTAGCCTGTAGACACAACTCATCGCACAATCACGCCAAACATTGCCATCTATAGCAATGTGATCAAACACTGGCTAATCGCACAGATTGGAGGCAATGATTTTGGTCAGCATGACTCCCCATCAACGCTGGAAACACAAGCGATCGCCCAATTGTGAACAGGCGCTTCATCGCGAAATTTAACAATTAAAAATTGATACAACAGCGAGAGACAGTTTTCCTGCCCAATGAGACATCGACTCAGGACCATTTGCAACTCCATAAAACGCGATAGAAACAGGTCGGCAGTCTAGTGCACGACGCAGGGCGTTTACTCTTGGAAGAGCAGGCTCAAGAATGAAACAGCGTCATTCTCAACCAACCTGAGGATTTTGAAGTCAAGTCAAAAAAATTCTTTCCTTCAATCTCCTCTCAATGCCGACGGAGTTAGCTGACGGGCTAGGGCCGAGAGGTACCCCTCTCCCAACTCAAGGAAAAATAAAGAAAACCTTAAGAACAGCGTCTCTATTCAAGCGCTTTGGAGCAAGGTTTTGCGTCTTCCTTAGGGGAGATACGCCCCAATAAAGTGGTTCCTCCGTTTTGGGGGAAAGCCTTATTGTGAAAAGGCTACAATGACTCCTAACTAAATGATATTCCCCAAATTAGGCCGACCAATACAGATTCAGTACAATACTTAAGCTAACATTCAGGTATTTAATCGTCAACGAATCAATATATTTAGCAATAGATTGAAACAAAATTCGATGCTTTATGAGATTGGCAATCTTTAACTTTTATTTAACTTTGTCGAGGAGTTATTTAATTTAACTTCTCCTGACCAATAGATCCTGACCAATAGGTCTTGTGGGCGATACATTTAATCTTCGATTAAACAATGGGCGATCGCCTCCATCGTTTGAGTAATAGGGTGATTCGGGTATCGCAAACAGAAGAGATCGCAACTTCCCATTTCCATAATTTCTGATGCTAACGGCAACATTCCCAACACGGGTGATTGAAATACAGACTCAATTTGAGTTTGAACAGAAGCTTGAACATACTCATTCAACACTTGATTCATGACCAAAAAATGTTGCGGAATAGCTAACCGTTGAGCCACCTCTAACATGACAGCTAACCATTCAAAATCTTGTGGCTTTAACGTAGCAACAAGGCCTAATTTATCCGACAGCGTCATTAAAAATAAGGCAAGATGGCCAAAGCCAACAGGTGCATCGAGCAACAGATAGTCCAGGGCCAATCGCTCTACCAGTACCTCAAAACGTTGAGATAACGCGGTAACACTATACCCCGTCAATAACAACGACTCTAGATCTTTGAGAGAAGCCTTGGCTGGAATAATTTCAACGCCGCTCCCAATCAAAATAACATTGCGACCTTGAGGGCAAGATGAAACGGCTTGAAAGGAGTCTGAATTTGGCTGTTCAGCGATCCACAAATAGTAGTTCAATAACGGATCAAGCACCGACTGCTCCACCCTAAACAAAGGGTGAAAATCTGACCAGGCCGCACTAGCATCTAAAATGCCAACTCGTTTTTCGTATTTTGCAAGAATCACAGCCAAGTTCGCAACGATATGAGACTTGCCCACCCCATGCTGAGCTGCATGAAACGAAAGAACTTTAGCCATGCTTTATAGAAACAAAAGGGGGAATGAGGATGATGTAAAGAGCAAGTTTACTAAGCTAGCAAGAGGAGCTGATGACGTATTTCGGTAAAGCTGTCAGCAGGTTTAAGTCAGCAAAGATACATCCATATTTAAGACAAGGTAATAAATTTTGGCAACTCAGTCTCGGTATATTGTCCTACTTGTAATAGCTCACCATTCGAATTTTGTCGAGTCTTTCAAGATTAAAGATTGACTCCAAACACAATCCGTCTCGTCAATGGGTTTGATTATATATCAATGCTTAAGTCAAGCTAACAAAACATCAAGAGGGATGTTCTTTATAGTAAAGATTTTAAATAACGATGAAGCTTTATAGCTTAGTCTAGGCATGTGAAGGTGGGTTCAGTTTACTCTGTGGTGTTAAGGTTTCACTTATATAAGGTTTCACTTATATTATGCCCAAGATAGTTTCTATTCACTCTTATCGAGGCGGAACTGGCAAATCAAACTCGACCTCAAATATTGCAGCGATTGTAGCGAGCCGAGGCAACCGAGTGTGCATTGTGGACACAGATATTCAGTCTCCAGGGGTTCACGTTCTATTTGGGTATGACGAAAGCTCTCTAGAGCGATCGCTCAATGACTACCTTTGGGGGCGATTGCCCATCGAAGAAACCGCCTACGATGTTTCTTCAGTATTACAAGGAAAAGGGACATCTCGAAGCGCCATTTACCTTGTCCCTTCCAGTGTAAAAGCTAGTGACATCGCCCGTATTTTGCGAGAAGGTTACGATGTAAATTTATTGAATGACGGCTTTCAAGATCTCATTGATAAGCTTGATCTAGATTATTTATTTATTGATACTCATCCCGGATTGAATGAGGAAACATTGCTTTCCATCACAATTTCGGACGTGTTGTTATTAGTCTTAAGGCCTGATCAGCAAGACTATCAGGGAACCGCCGTGACGGTAGATGTTGCCAGAAAGCTAGAAGTTCCAGAGCTTTTTATGATTGTGAATAAAGCTCCTACCATTTTTGATTTTAATCAGCTCAAGGAAAAGGTGGAAGATATATATTCAGCGCAAGTTGCCGGAGTGCTCCCCCATTCTGATGAAATGATGATTTTGGCGAGCAGCGGAGTCTATGCATTGAGATATCCAGACCACGAGTTCACCAAGGTATTTGAAGCCATTGCGGATCGAGTCATGTCTTGAGCGATCGCTCCTACCCGCTCAGGTTTGTCAGTGCCTCAAGCGCGAGTGCTTCATATGGCGCAAGGACATTCGCTGATTTCTCAGTCCATTTGCTTAGCCAGGCTGAAATCACAGAGCAACTGGAGCGGCAAATGCCTGCAAAGATGGGGTAAATGTGTGAGCCCCTCTCTGGTTTTGGGAAACCTTGAAGGGTGACCAAAGTCCTGTCTCCAGCCATTGTTGACGTTTGTGTAAAGCCCTCTGCCAAGCCGAGCACTAACATCAGGAAACCATGAAGTGGGTGCTGTTTTCCTGAATCTTGCAAAATGCCTGAGTAGACATTACTTGGCTCTCGTGTTCCCCAACTCAACCTATTGCGCGATCACCCTATGTCGTTTCTTAGCCGCATATTTGGCCTACGTGAAAACGAAACCATGGGGGTTATCACCCTCAGCTTAATTTTTTTAAGTAATGCGATCGCCCAAAAAGTTTCTGAGATTTCCTCCATCAGCAACTTCATCAATGACGTTGGGGTTTCACAAATTCTGATTGTTTGGATCATTGACGGCGCAATTCTAATTCTGACAACCGGACTGCAATCTCTCCTCATCGATCGGTTTGATCGCATCACCCTGCTCAAGGGAGTCAGCATTGGCTTGGCGATCGCCTACGTCTTGTTGCGGCTGCTGGTCATTTTTGGCGCGCCCAGTGGGTTAACCTACGCCATCTTTTACTTGCTTTCTCAACAACAGGCATTTTTCTTACCGCTGGTGCTGTGGTTAGTCGCCAGCGATATGTTCGAAGTTGCCCAAACCCAGCGCCTATTCCCCTTCATCGCCAACTGGGAATTGGTGGGCAATTTGGTCGGAATTGGCTGTGCGGCATTGGCTCCGCTGCTTTTTGTGTCGCTCAATACGCGGCCTGAAGAGCTGCTCATGTTCAATATTTTGATCTATCTGCTCATTGTGGTTGCCACAAGCGTAGGATTGAAACGGAACCAACTGCGTGCAGTTCACCACAAAACTGAGACGATGCAAGAAACACTCACCGAAGGTTGGGGATTTATTCGAGAAGTTCCTGCCTTTCGGTTTCTGTCTATTTCGCTCTTTTGTGTGTGGATATGCGACACCATTCTAGAGTTTCATTTTTTTCGAATTACCGAGTCTGCATTCGCTGAAAGCGGTACCTACCAAACCTTCTATAGTTTGATTGTGTTGGCTCGCATTTTGGGATATATGGCCATTCAAAGTTTCCTCACTCAGCGATTAATTACAGGAATTGGGTTGAAAAACACCTTCGTTATTTCTCCTGTGTTTTCGTTGATGGGAACAGTATGTATGATTGGTTTACCCAATTTAATGGGGGCTATCAGTGGCATTTTCACCCACAAACTTCCTTTATTCAGCGTTTCCGAAACGGCTTATAAATCGCTTCAAGGGCTTGTACCCGAAGAACGGCGGGGTCGAGTCTCTATTTTTATGGATAGTTATCTCAATTCAGCCGGAAGTATTCTGGCAGCCATTTTGTTGGGTTGCATTGTGCTAACGAGCACGCATCTGTCCGTTCAACCCCATACTGTTTATTTAGCGATCGCCTTTTTGGCTGGACTGATTGCACTGTGGGCCGCATTGCGAATGCGCAGTGTATACGAAGCAAGTCTGCTGAACTGGCGGCTCAAGCGGCGGCGACGCGGAAAAAGCGTATTGGATACTCTCGACCTTTGAAGATTTGAAGATTTGTTTGGGATAAGTGAGTTGATATGACGACAGGCAAGGCCAATTCAAGCCGATTTCTTAGCTTAAGGTGGAAACTACTCATCGCATTTTCCCTCATCTTTTCAGGTGCATTTGCGATCGCCTTTTACTGGTTCTACCAATTTGCCACCGAAAAAACACTTTCGCGGCTGCGTAGCGACATGGAAGATACCCTCGAAGGTGCCGTCGAGGGTGTGGATGTCGAGAATTTGCTGGAATTGTATGAAACCGGGAAACCCAATGCCGACGGGTTTTCTGATGATCCACGTTATCAAAAACAAATTGCCTGGTTTCAGCTCGTTCACAGCATTGAACCGAGGGCGTGGCTGTATAGCTATCTAGTTCGCGATACCGCCAAAACAGCCGACAATCCCGATGGCAAAGAGTTAGTGTACATCGTGGATTTGTGGTCAACCGCAGATGCAGCACAGCGCTCCAAAGCAGCAGGTTTCCTAGAAACGTCGCCCTGTCCTTGCCCGCAATCCCTTCGAATTGCCACGACTGGCATCAGCGAAATTGATGAGGAAATTTACAGCGATCAGTTTGGGAATTGGCTTTCGGCCTATGCGCCGCTTCGAGATGAGGATGGCGATGTTGTTGCAATTCTTGGCTTGGATTTGGAAGCCGCGTATGTTGCTCAAGTTCAAAAAGCCATTCGCGATCGCGTTCTGGTTTCATTTGGCTTGGCATACATTTCTCTATTTGGCTTAGTGTATTTCTTCTCCGATCTGTTTACAAAGAACTTAAATCGTCTCAAGATTGCAGCAGAACAGGTGGGAGAAGGTCGCTATGAACAGGACTTTTCCTCCTTTGAAGGGGCCAAACTGCCGGATGAAATTAGCATGTTGGCGGCTGTGTTTGACAAGATGGTGACCAAGGTTAAAGGTCGAGAAGATCAACTCAAACAGCAGGTTGCCGAATTGAAAATTGAAATTGATGAAACCAAGCGCAAAAAGCAGGTGAGCGAAATTGTCGATTCCGACTTTTTCCAAGATTTGCAATCCAAAGCGCGGCAGCTGCGCCA
Organism: Leptolyngbya sp. AN02str; assembly: GCF_050565595.1. Lineage (NCBI taxonomy): Bacteria > Bacillati > Cyanobacteriota > Cyanophyceae > Leptolyngbyales > Leptolyngbyaceae > Leptolyngbya > Leptolyngbya sp. AN02str. Next base: position 18,836 of record NZ_JBNXVR010000058.1, read on the forward strand.
GCGCAATAAGTCAGAACCAGCCTAATCGCGCTTTTTTATGTTGAATCCTACGTGGGCAAACGATACTCCAATCGTCGTTGTGTGCAATACGGCCGAGGCCTACACCAGCTTTTTTGATCCACTGCTCGATCGTACGATTCAGGCCCAGTCCATCTTTCAGGTTCACACATCGAGCGATCGCGCCCTGTTTTGGCTGAGGTCAGCCAAGCTGGTGATTGGCAGTTTACCCCTGCATCACCTGGCAGAGGTCAACCAACGTTGGGGCTATGGGCACACACAGTACTGCTATCCCTCTACAGCCACCCCGTCTCTTTGCCGAGATATTCTCGACACGCCTGAGCTATTGCAAACCATTGTTTCCTACGCGGGTGAGTCTAGAGCCATCCAGCTCATTCCATATGCGAATACCGCTACTTTTTACGAACTCGTCAATAGGCTGCAAGCAGCAGGGTTAACCGTTTACTTACCCGAAAGTCCAGATTTAGGCAATCGCTGGCTACGGGACGCTTTGGATACCAAGTTGGGATTTCGGTCTCTGCTCGCTCAATGTTTGCCTGAGGGTGCAGAGCATATGCCACTTGGGTTTGGGGCAGTCAGTATCCATCAAACCGCCGAAATTGTGTCCTGGTTTCTGCAGCGAGCGCGTGCTTGTATTGTCAAAACCAATGAGGGGGTTTTGGGGTGGGGGCAGTTAGTATTTCAGCCTGGAGCGGTGCGATCGCCCGCCGACATCCTCACCCTTTTACAAAGCCAACCCTTACTCAATCACACATCGTTGGTTATTGAGGCCTACATCGATTCGCCACAGCATCTTTTTCCATCTGCCGAGTTCTTTGTTCCAGCACCAACCGTGGGCCTGCCATATCTCACCTACGTTAGCAATCAATTGTTTTGTCATGGCCAGTTTGCAGGCGTGTTGATGAGTCCAGACTTGGCAGAGCAGCCATGGTACAACCGGCTAGTCACCCAGGGGTTGCACTTGGCCAAAGCCCTGCAAGCAATGGGTTATGTGGGACATTTCGACTTGGATGGATTAGTAGATGAGGCAGGTCGTCTCTATTTACTAGAGGTAAATCCACGCCGGACAGGGGCAACCCATGTTCACGAGTTGGCTTGTCATCTGTTGGGAGCAGATTATGCAGCTCACCATACGCTTATTAGCCAAACGGCGATTGCCACCGTTCATCATACTTACTCAGCCCTAGTTCAAAAGTTGCAGCCTGTGCTGTACCCACGGCACGGCAAGCCGGAGGGAGTCATCATCACCCACACGTCTAATCTTGCCTCGGGACAGTTTGGCTACGTGGCAATCGCCCCCACGCTAATAGAAGCGCGCTCCCTTCAGCAATACATCAGCACAAATTTATGAGATGCAAGATAGATCGTATTTAAGCGATGAGAATGAACGCAAGACGGACGGATAAATGTATGAGAATCGCCTATGCAACTGACATTGATACAGACAGTGATATAGCTTTAGGATTATCTCAGCAAATGAACGCGGCATTGCATGCGGATGGCTCAGAGTTTGTTGTACTCCATGACGCAGATTTTCAGTTTGAGTACACGCAAGAAAAAACGCAAATTTACTACAAAGGAAATCCATTTCATCCCCAAGGTTTTGATGCGCTGTTTTTGGGAGATACGCTCAGTGCAGACCTCACACGAGAGTTTGTGCGTGCCCAGATTCCAGTGGTCAATCCGCCTGATGCCTACTTTTTGCAAGAAGACAAGATTAAGTTCATGGCGCTGATGCAGCACCATGGGTTACCCATTCCTCATTCCACAACTGTGCGCACCATGGAGCAGGTTCGTTTAGCAACGTCACTCATTCCTGCACCCTACGTAATCAAGCACCCCAAGCAAGAGGGAGGAACAGGCGTATTTGTTGCCGAGAGTGCGCGATCGCTCCTAAGCATCATGGAATATTTGTGGACTCAGTCACCCGATCAGCGCTATTTGATCCAGGCCTTTATTCCCACAGGAGAACACGACGAAACCAGCCGCGACTATCGCTGCACCGTGATTGGCGATCGCATTATTTCGATTGTTCGCTCTTCCACCACCGATTTTCGAACCAACTGGTCCCGTGGAGGTCGCTTTCAATTAACCACCATTTCATTTGAAGAGGAAGCAATGGTGCGAACTGTTGCGCAATTAAGTGGGCTAGAGGTCATGGGTGTCGATTTTTTGCGTGGTCAAGATGGTCAGCGATACTTTACCGAACTCAATCAAGCTCCGGGCTTGATTTGGGAAGACGAAGCGATCGATCAACTCCACATTCAAGCGCTTATTGCATTGTTAAAACTGAAAGTTTGTACAAACCCTGTACCGTAGCAATTTAGCTAACGTTAGTTTCAGTTAAGGGCTTTTCTAAGGGTTGCGTAACGCGCACGCAAACACTTCAGCTTATCCAAAACTCAGGTTAGCTAAATGCAGAATCTGTAAATTCTAGCGGCAGAGCAGATATGACGTCTGAGTCGGGTTCAGCATTGCTATCGCTGGGTTCGGTGTACACCGAAATCTTGCCTTCGTAATTGCGCAACACAACCTTACGATCTTGATAGCTCACAATGTAATGTGGCGATACCGGAATTTTGCCCCCACCACCCGGCGCATCAATTACATAGGTGGGCACGGCATACCCACTCGTATAACCGCGCAAACCTTCTATAATTTCAATTCCTTTGGCGATCGCCGTGCGAAAATGGCCAGCTCCCTTGACCAAATCACACTGATACAAATAATAGGGACGAACCCGATGACGGACTAACGCATGAATCAATTCACGTTGAATTTCGATGCTGTCATTGATACCAGCCAATAGCACACTTTGATTACCCAGAGGAATACCTGCGTCCGCTAGTTGGTTCAGCGCGGTGGACACTTCTGGAGTAATTTCGTTGACATGATTAGTATGAATATTGATCCAGAGTGGATGATGCTGCCGCAGCATTGTACAAAGCGCATCGGTAATTCGTTGTGGCAAAAAGATGGGAACACGAGTGCCAATCCGAACGATCTCAATGTGAGGAATAGAGCGCAGTTGGGTCAGTAAATAGTTCAACACCGCATCGGAGAGAGTCAGCGGATCGCCACCACTCAGCAGCACATCGCGCACTTGGGACGTTTTGCGCAGGTAGGCCAACTGTTGCTCAAAATCGGCTTTGTTAAACGATTTGTCTAGATCTCCCACCATACGGCTGCGAGTACAGTAGCGGCAATAACTCGCACAGTGTGTGGTCACCAACATCAGCACGCGATCGGGATAGCGGTGCACCAAACCAGGCACTGGAGAGTGGGCATCTTCAGCCAAACTATCTTCCATCATGCCGTCGAAGGCTTGCAGCTCGCGCCCCAAGGGAATGACCTGCCGTCGGATGGGGCAATTGGCATCGGTTGGATGAATGAGACTCGCAAAATAGGGGGTAATATCAACCCGAAATGCAGATGAAGCCGACAAACCAACCAACTCTTCGGGGGTTAGCTCTATCAACCTAGCAAGCTCAACAGCAGAGCTTAAACGATGGCTGAGTTGCCATTGCCAATTGTTCCAGTCTGAATCTGGCACTTGTGCCCAAAGAATTGGCCGAGTTTTGGCGTGCATACGAGACAATAAACGTGCGGAACTTTATGGTTGGCAAAGTGAGCGAAGAACCCACGTTTCCTCAAAAAAAGCGAATGATCAGTATTGATTCGGCTCGTTGACTATCTAGCGAAAGGAATTGATGAATGCGTTGCCATAAGTTACTGGCTAGATGCGATCGCCCTCACTGCCAGGATTACAGTGCAATTCACCATTAGCCTTTAGATTACCCAACATTTCGCCAATAACCTTCAGAGAATTTTTTTAGCCCCGATAGTATATTAACGCACACAAGTTGAGGCCACAGGCGTTTCCCACCTCACCCAATACCATGTTTTTTTGGGGTTCTCCACACTTCAAAGCTGACGTACTGCTTGATCAGGTGTACAACGGCTTCTGCTAATTTTCTGCTCATTTACTCTGGTTCCGCTTGCTTGCTCTGATCGATCACAATATTGTTCAGCCAAGCTGCACCGATGATCCCGCCATTCGCCTCAAAGAATAGTTGAGTTTCTGTCTACACACCAACCATCCACAGCTTTAACCCATGCACCGCTGTGCCCTCACAACTTCCTCAACTTATTTTTTTAAGGTAAGAGCATAGGCAGATCATCATTCACACTGCTCATTAATTTTGACCAACGTTCAAAGAGGGATAAGGATATGGCACTCATTCGTTGGCAACCGTTAAAAGACCTGGATACGTTACGCCATCAAATGAACCATTTGTTTGATGAATTGATGCACGGTAATCGTGAGCTAAGTTCAGCTTCCACATTCGGCAAGGTAGGCTTGGAACCGACAATTGAGATCAAAGAAACCGACACGGCGCTAATTGTAAGAGCAGCAGTTCCCGGCATTGCAATTCAAGATTTGGATGTGCAAGTTGGTGAAAATGTTGTTTCAATTTCAGGAGAATACCGAGAAGAAAAACGCACCGAAGAAAAGGGCTATTTCCATTCAGAACTGCAATATGGGCAGTTTCAACGTGTTCTTCCACTCCCCATGACGGTGCAGCATGAACAAGTCGTCTCCGACTTTAAGGATGGCGTTCTAACTCTAACGCTTCCCAAAGCACATACTGAACAACCAACCTTAACAAAAGTGGATTTGACGATTCACGAAAAGGCCAGAGAATCGATAGCGCAACAGCGCCAGCAAGAAGATCATTTGCAACATACGATGCGGACTCGGGCTACTGCAGAAATTTCGGCTCCTGAGCGAGCCAGCACGGCTGAAGAAGCCCGAGAAGCAATGGCGACCCAACGGCAGCAGGACGAGCATTTGCAAGATACTATGCATCGCCGCGAAGCTGACAGTATAGGTGCTCCTGCTAACTTCTGATAGATAGAGCAGAGAAACAGTTTGGTTGCTTCAACGTGGTCGCTCAACGTGGGGTTTTGAAACTCTCACACATTGAGAGTTTCAAAACCTAATTCGTGTTCATTACAACCATGGCGGTTGACCTGCTTCACCAATGTTGGTTGAGCTGAATGAGGGATGCGATCGCCCCGTTGCGTCCTCCACAAGAATGGTCTCAGTTTGTCAAATTCGCTTTTTGAACTATTCGCTTTTGAACCAATGTGCCAAATTACCCATGGGCGAACTCTAGAACAATAGGATAGTGGAGATGGATACAATCCGAAAAATTACGAACGACTTGGCGATCGCTGGACAAATCACCCTGGATGATGTGCATCAGCTTACTCAAGAAAACTATCAAACAGTCGTCAATCTGCGATCGCCCAAAGAGACTGGTTTTCTGGCAGAAGAGCAACTTAAGCTAGAAAATTTAGGTCTGTATTACGTTAATTTGCCAATTCAGCTCAAATCCCTCAATTTTGATGCATTGCTGTGGGTAACCCAACAGATATTTGAGTTGCCCAAGCCCATCTTGATCCACTGTGACAATGGAATTCGATCATCGATGGTTGCCTTAATGCAAATTGCGATGAAGCAAGGGATGAAAGCCGAAGATGCATTTCAAAAAGTAGCCACGTTAGGGCTTCTTCAGGAATAGACAAACCAGTGCATTCTGCTGGTGTGCCTGATCAATTTAGCGGAATTCCTATGGTTAAATAACAGTTGCGATCGCCAACAATCACTCACCAAGCATTCATAGCAGGCTGATTTTTATCGATCGTCCCCAATCTCATCTCCCTATACATCCCTATAAATTTTATTTTCTAAAAATTCTATTAATTTATGCACACTAATTCGAGCATAGTCTCGCTCGGTTTCTTCTCCTAAGTCAGCAAGCAGCCATCATTAAACATAAACTTTAAAGCTCTGTACCGTTTGCTGCACAGACGGTACAGAGCTTTGAGATATGGCTTTTCATGGTGTCAAGGTACTGAGTAAGGTTCATCTAATACCCAAGGTTTTACATCATCACAGCTACCTGTATTTGGCGAAGCCTATACGTCACAAATACGTCAAAGGGCCTAGTATACACTAGGCCCTGGGGAGAGGTTATTGAATTGGCTAACTTAGATGTTGAGATGAGTTAACTAGACGAAACAATACAATAACAACGAAATGAACTTACAAATGGAACTGAGCGGAAATATTGTCAAGTTGTCACACTAGCGGTTTACAGATACGCCGCACTCCTTAACCTCTTCGAACAACACTAGTCCCGTCTCTATAGGAGACTGCTGAGCTATTAGCGCGATACCCGTTTCTTGTGTGAAGTGAATTTGAAACAGACCCAGAAAACAAGTATCTCTAATCTCGATGTCGTAGCGTTGCAAGGTTACAGTTGCTAACGTAGGAATCCTTTGCAGGAGGCACAGGCTGGGGATTCGGGGTTGGTTTGTTGCGTTCTCTTGTGCCTTGATTACTAAAGTATCACCCCTGGCAGAAATGCGATCCCATGATATGGCAAAGTTCACGGTCAGTTACGGGCTGTAACGTGCAATGCGAATTTGTTTGCATTGGTAAGAGTGCATACTCTCATTTCAGCCCTAATTAACCTGAGTTTTGGATAAGCTGAAGTGCTTGCGTGCGCGTTGCGCACGCAAAAAGGGCTTTTCTGAGGTTTGCGCAGCGCGCAAACCTCAGAAAAGCCCTTAACTGAAACTGACGTTAGTTATTGAGGAATTACGCACGTCATCCGAAAAACTAGGGGTTGAATAATGATAGGAGTGCTTAGCGCTCCTATCATTATTCAATTCTGTTATTGCTGGTTTGGGCTAACAAGGCAGCCGCGAGCTGGTCTGCGGTAAAGGAGCCCAGCCAGTAAATCGGCAGTGCTGGCTGACTAAGGTAGTTCGCATAGGCCGAGGTGAGATAGGGTTTGAGGCTGGGCTCGTTGGCCAAATGTGCACCAAAAAAGGACAGACTGAGTGGGCGCAAGTAGCTATGGGCGATCGCCGGATCAGGCCCAACCGCTTCAGTCGGTAACGAGAAAGTGACGTTATCGGTTTTGGGCACATCAATAGACGAAAAGTGAGTACCGTTCTCCATGAGTAGAAGGTAGCGATCGGTCGCAGTGAGGCGAGTAAAGGGCTGAATTTGTTCAATGAGGGCGGGGGTAATGGTGTCGGCGCTGCCTGCTGCAATGACAATTGGAATGTTGATGGCGGCTAGATCTGTTTGATCGAGTAAGCTGCTGCCTAAAGGGTTGATCGTAAAAATAGCCTTGACTCGCTCGTCCCGAAAGTTGAGACTTTGGGCGTTAGGCGTTTCTAACACGCGGCATTGCAGCAGCAGCGATAGGTTGAAAATATTGTTGGCGCGGCACTCGTTGCCTAACTGATTGAGATTGAGGGAAGCACCCGCCAGGGCGATCGCCGTATACCCGCCTAACGACTGACCTAGCACCCCCGTCCGGTCAACATCTACGCGATTGAGAAACAGCTGATCGGTTTGGCTGAGTACTTGCAGCCGATCAAGCAAATAGCGAATATCCAACGGGCGATCGATGAATTCTGCCGGATCAATCACCTGGCTGGCCCGTCCTGACACGAGGGCATCGAGCTGCTCCGTATTGCTACCGGGATGCTCGGGAACCGCCACCACCATGCCATAGGAAGCCAGATGAGTGGCAAGGTAGGCAAATGTGTCGCGGTTAGAGCCTAATCCATGGGAAATGACAACCGTTGGGGCGGGTGCATCGAGCGGAGCCCCCGTTGCCGTGATTGGCAAGTACACATCTGCCAAAAAAACGCGATCGCGCGTGTCATCATTCAGCAAAATGGTTTGCTTTTGCCACAAATAAGGGCCAGCTTCTTGCAAATCGGGCAGTCGATTGTAGTCGGGTGTGAGCTGAAACGTCGTATTCTCTGCGGCTTGTAGGGCGATCGCATCCACCGCCTGTTGCGTTTGGCGAATCAACGTTTCCAATTGCGAGGCAAGGCGCGCCGCCTGATTCACATCAATTCGTACCGCCCGCAACGGGAACTGCCGCAACACATTGAGCGGCGTTATCCCTTCAGGATCTGCGGCTGCCAGCACCAACGCCGCCCGCAAGCCCTGCGCCCCCGGACGAAACGATTCAGTTTGCACTACTTCGCCAAATCGTTGCAGCAGCACCTCTCCTTGGTCGCTGTAGAGAAACTGAGAAATCGCAACCGGGCCTAACTCCACCCGATTGTTGAGCACTGTTTGAAGCTGGTCGCGCTGAGCTTGCGACAACAGCCGCGTGTAGGGCCGCAACTCGGCAGTAATTCGACCTTCTTTGGCAAATGTTTCAAGAGCGGAAAAAGAGATAGAACGCTCCAACAGCCCAAACGACAAATACACTTCTTCGGCGGCGCGTCCGGGCGAAGCCAACAGCGCAAAAGGAACCGCCCAGCCCACCATGGCTCCTAGCCACCATGACCGACATGTACGGAATAACCGGGCAGCACGTTGCCAATCCGGTTGCGGAGCAGGCTGAGAAGGGTAGGATTGCCAGAACGGTGTCATAAGGTTTAACAATGGGGTTCAACCGCCCGACTAGCAGGCTCGTGTTCCAAACTGGTCACGGGTCCGGAATTAGATACTAGAAGTGAACCGTTGGGATTTGGGCATTCCTCAGATATTGGACAACAGATTCAATAGTGCTGCCTCCGACAATTGGGTGATTCCCAAAGCGATCGCCTTATCTAGCTTGGAACCGGCCTCTTCGCCCACCAGCACATAGTCTGTTTTTTTGCTGACAGAACTGGTGACCTTGCCTCCTGCTTGTTGAATCAAGGCTGCGGCTTCATCTCGTTTGAGGGTGGGCAATGTTCCGGTAATCACAACCGTTTTACCACTCAAGGGTGTAGACGTGGTTGAGGCTGCTGGAGTTTCACCCGCCAGTTGGAGCCCTGCCGCCTGCAATCGCTGAATCAGCGCTTGATGGGCAGAAACTCGGAACCATTGATACACCGATTGGGCAATTTCGGGACCAATGCCGTAGACGGCCGCGATCGCATCGATATCGGCCTCAGCCAATTGCTCCACCGAGGGAAAGGCCTGAGTTAATACCTGAGCATTCACATTGCCCACATGCCGAATCCCCAACCCGTACAGCACCCGCGACCACGGCTGCTGCTTGGACTGGGCGATCGCCCCAATTAAATTTTCCGCAGATTTTTTGCCCATCCGGTCAATTGTTTGCAATTGCTCGGCCGTCAGGTCGTAGATATCGGCCACGCTATGCAGCAGCCCGCGTTCGACAAATTGGGTCACCCACTTTTCGCCCAGCCCGTTAATATCCATAGCCTGCCGCGATGCCCAGTGAATCAGCGCCCCGCGCACAATCGCCGGACAGAACTCATTCACGCAGCGGGTCACCGCTTCATCCAGCGGTTTTACTAATGGCTGAGCGCACTCGGGGCAGTGCGTTGGCATGTGGAATGGGTGGGTGTGCTCAGGCCGCAGCTCCGTCAGCACCTTGACCACTTCGGGAATGATTTCGCCTGCCTTGTGAATAATAACGGTGTCGCCCACGCGCACATCCAACTGCGCCACAAAGTCGGCATTGTGCAGCGTGGCGCGGGAAACGGTAGTTCCTGCCAATGACACAGGTTTTAGCTCGGCAACGGGAGTGACGGCTCCCGTACGGCCCACGTTAACGCTAATGTGCTCTACCACAGTGGGCGCTTCCTCAGCCGGAAACTTGAGGGCGATCGCCCAACGGGGAAACTTTTGCGTAAAGCCCAGCTCTTCCTGCAACGCCAGCGAATTGAGCTTGACCACCAGCCCATCGGTGAGATAAGGCAATGTGGTGCGAGCTTGCTCCCAATGGTCGGCAAAGGCTTTGAGTTCTGCCATGGAGGGGCACAGTTGCCGATTGGGATTGACCCGAAAGCCAAAATGTTGCAAGGCTTCTAGCGCATCCCACTGGCTCTTGGGCGTGAGGATCGCGGTACGCGGATGCTCAACCGACTCCTCCACGGCGTTCATTTCAATCCCCAAATCCAGCTGTTGAGCCGACTCTCCATTGCCATCGCCAGCGCGGATGTACAGCGTGTAGGCAAAAAAGTCGAGCCGACGCTTGGCCACAATGCGCGAATCCAGTTGGCGCAGGGTTCCAGCCGCCGCATTGCGGGGATTGGCAAACAAAGGTTCTCCGTTCGCTTCGCGCTCTTGGTTGATCTGCTCAAACACATCCAGCGGCAAAAAGGCCTCGCCTCGTACTTCCACAATGGCTGGAATGCGATCGCCCACCAATCGCAACGGAATCGACCGAATCGTGCGCACGTTGGGTGTAATATCCTCTCCGGTGGTGCCATCACCTCGGGTTGCGCCCCGCACCAGTACGCCATGTTCATAGGTGAGCGCCAGCGCCGAACCGTCAATCTTGAGTTCCACCACATATTCAAAATCGTTGGTCGGCACAATTCGCTGCCAGCGTCCCTGCCAGGATTCCAACTCCTCAGTATTGAAGGCATTTTCCAGGCTGTAGAGGGGAATGTTGTGCCGAACCGAGTTGAACTGGCTGGATGGGCGATCGCCCACCCGTTGCGTGGGGCTATCTGGCGTAATCAACTGGGGATGCTGTGCCTCTAGCTCCTGTAGCTCTCGATAGAGCTGATCGTAGACGGCATCCTCCATGGTGGGCGCATCCAGCACATAGTATTCATAGCTGGCCCGATTCAAGAGCGATCGCAGCTCTGCCACTCGATTTACCAATGCCTGGTGCCCATCTACCGTTGCCACACGATCCCCCATTTGTTTCTTTGTCCTTTCACAGTGTAAAGGAACGGGTATGCAGCCGCTGTGCAAACGGTTTAGGAGTCGGGCGATCGCTTCCTTGCTAGAACATCCGTTTTCACAAACATACGCTATCCTGTCAAAATGTTGGTTTTCATGGGTTGAAAGGCGAAGGACAACATGCCAGTTTGGGCACTCAGTTTTGTCGTATTGTTTGGGCTGTTTTTTGGCATTGCCGAGCTGTATCCGCTGTTTCGCGGTTTGTCGCTGCCATCGCCGGTATTCCTTGCCGCAGGGGTATTGCTGGCGATCGCCTCCAATGCTCACAAGCCTGCCGGGTTGCCCTGGCGGTCCTCTTCCCCATCCGCCGATCCCTTGCCAACGCCTGCGGCTAACCTCAACTCCGCTTCTAGCACACCCGTCACGGCACCTGTTCAGCCAGTCACAACCCCATCAGCAACCCCAATCAAATCCCCTGCAAAGGCAAAGCAACCTGCAAAAGCAAAGCAACCTGCAAAGGAAACCCAATCTGCAAAGACGAAGCAACCTGCAAAAGTCAAGTCAGCGGCCAAGCCCAAGCCAAGCCAAGCCAACTCTCAGCCCATTTCTTTTACCATTACCCGGCCTCAATCTCACGTTTCTACGCCTCGCGACAATCCTCCAGCCTCCTCATAAAGATTCCTGAGTGCGCATAGGGTCAACAATGTTGCATCTCTAACAATCGCTAAAGTTCGTCTCGGTGCAGCAGGGGGGGGGCGTGTTTCAAATGTGTGGTTATTGGTTGTGGAAGGGGTGTATCGCACCCCTTCCACAACCAATAACCACACGTCTAGAACATCACCCAGCAGGAGAATTATGTGCCGAGCCACTGAGGTGAAAGTTAATCTCCGCGATCGCTGAACGGTCAATACTTAGGCAATTCGTAAACGTTCAATGTCCTTCATTGGTGGTGCGCCAAACATGCGGGAATATTCACGACTAAACTGAGAAGGACTTTCATAACCAACCTGATAGGCTGCACTGGTTGCATCAGCATGTTCGACCAGCATCAGCCGACGCGCCTCTAATAGCCTTAATTGCTTCTGATATTGCAGTGGGCTCATTGAGGTAACTTTTCTAAAATGACGATGGAAGGATGCAGCAGACATATTGGCTTGTTCAGCCAGATCCTCAACTCGTAAAGACTGTGCAAAGTTAGCCTTGAGCAGTTTGATGACCTCAGCAATGCGCTGCATGGTGCTGCCAGATGTCGCAATCTGACGAACTGCTGCGCTTTGTTCACCAATCAAAAGACGGTAATAGATTTCACGAATCATCATCGGTGCCAAAAACGGAATATCCTGCGGTGTATCCAGCAGCCTTGTGAGTCTAATGGCACAATCAATCAACGCAACATCAGCATTGCTAACGAACAAGCCTCTCACCGAGTTTTCTTTCTTCTCCGCCTGGGGTTGAATTTGAGCAACGATGTCACATAGTTGGGCTGGATCTAAGTTCAACTTAAACCCTAAGTACGGCTTGTCTGGTGTGGCCTCTGTCACAAACCCACTTAGCGGCAAATCTACCGAGATGACAAGATACTGAGCCGCACCATACTGATACGTTTCCTCACCCAACAATGCTTCTTTCTTGCCCTGAATCACGATCGCGAGAACCGGTTCAAAAACATCGCGGATTGCGGTGGAAGCAGACGATTCCCGCGTGAATTCTAACTGACTGATCGCAGTTTGATGAATCCCGTTTCCCTGGGCATCGGTGTGCTGTGTCACAAATGCCGCCAGTTCTTGACACGCACTCACGGCGGTACTCTGCCTCAATGTTTCAATCATGACGCTGGTTTTCTGGCTGATTTAACCGTCCTCATGTGTCCATTATAGAGAACGTTTTTCTGTATCAAACCCTTGCTTGAGAGGATTAGGCAATCATATGCGAGATTTGTGTATTTGAAGTCTCTTTCCTTAAGCCTAAGCTGAACTCATGCCAAAAGAGCAATGAAAGGATAAGGCAATGGCAAAAGATACAACAAAGATTGCTTTGATCACGGGCTCAAGCCGAGGGTTGGGTAGAAATACTGCTTTAACGCTTGCCCAAAAAGGGGTTGATGTCATTGTGACGTACCGCAGCAATGAGGCAGAAGCAAAAGATGTTGTCTCTGCGATCGCAGACATGGGAGGTAAAGCGATTGCGCTGCAACTGGACACGTCGAACACCAAAACCTTTGATGACTTTGTGGTGCAAGTTAAGCAGTCACTCCAGAACACTTGGCAGACAGAACAGTTTGATTTCCTGGTTAACAACGCTGGGATTGGAATTTACGCACCGTTTGCAGAAACAACCGAGGAAGAATTTGATTGCTTGATGAACATTCACGTGAAGGGTGTTTTCTTCCTGACACAGAAACTTCTGCCGCTGATTAAAGATGGTGGCCGAATCGTCAATATTTCCTCTGGCCTGGCCCGTTTTGCTCTACCAGGCTATGCCGCCTACGCCGCAATGAAGGGGGCGATCGAGGTGTTGACCCGCTACCTGGCAAAGGAATTAGGACAACGACAGATTGCAGTAAACGTCGTGGCCCCTGGCGCGATCGAAACAGACTTTGGTGAGGGTGTCGTGCGTGACAATCCAGAGGTTAACAGCTTCATTGCTTCGCAAACTGCTTTAGGTCGCGTGGGTCTTCCCGATGATATTGGCGGGGCGATCGCCTCCTTACTTTCCGAAGACAACCGATGGGTCAATGCCCAGAGAATTGAAGTCTCTGGTGGCATGTTCCTCTAACTCAAACCAACCAAAATCAAGAAGGAAAATCACCATGTTAAACGTAGAAAATAAAGTCATTGCGATCACTGGAGCAAGTAGCGGTATTGGTGAAGCCACTGCCAAGTTACTGGCTGAAAATGGCGCAAGGGTTGTCCTAGGGGCGCGGCGTACAGATCGGCTAGAAAAGATTGTTGAAGAGATTCGACATCAGGGTGGTTCAGCAGAATTTAAAGCGGTGAACGTTACCGATCGCGAGGATATGAAAGCGTTCATTCACTTTGCCAAAGACACCTTTGGTCGTGTCGATGTGATTTTTAACAACGCGGGTGTCATGCCTTTATCTCCTATGAATGCCCTAAAAGTTGAAGAATGGGACAACATGATTAATGTGAACATCAACGGCGTGTTAAATGGCATTGCGGCGGGTTTGCCGATTATGGAAGCACAAGGCAGTGGTCAGTTTATCAATACCGCATCCATTGGGGCACATGTGGTGGTACCCACTGGCGCAGTCTACTGTGCAACCAAATATGCGGTTTGGGCCATCTCGGAAGGGCTGAGGCAGGAATCGAAAAACATCCGTGTGACGACGATCTCTCCAGGTGTGGTGGAGACCGAGTTGGGGTCTGATATTACAGAGGATTCGGCACAAGAGGCATTGAAAGAATTTCGTAAAATTGCCCTAACACCGGATGCGATCGCCAGAGCAGTTTTATATGCCATATCTCAACCCGATGATGTGGATGTCAATGAAATGATTGTTCGCCCAACAGCTAGCGCCTTCTAGCCTTAAAACGATGCCATAACCCGATATTCCGCAGGTTGCTGGGAATTAATTAAGCAGGTAGTAACGGCAGTAAGGTAGGCCCAAAAGTTGGATGATTTTAGAGCGCTCATCCATCAGATTACTGACCTGCTGAGCTTGCCCGATT
>NZ_JBNXVR010000085.1:0-2874 GCF_050565595.1 Leptolyngbya sp. AN02str
TCAGGCGGTTGAGCAAGGATTATGAGGTGTATTCAGAGGTCAGTGAAGCGATGATTTATGGCTCCTTACTGCGGCTGATGCTTCGAAGATTAGGAGCTTAAGATTTCATTCATAAATCAGCTCTTAGATACATCCATTACCAATGAACTTATCTAGGGTGCTACCTGTCATTCAGTAATCAGCCAGGATTCAATAACCTTAAAACCCTGTACCGCCCGCACAGTGGACGGTGCAGGGTTTTAGAGTCTGGTTTTTCATGGTGCCAAGGTAGTTAGCATAGCTCTGGAAATGGATACCGATCGGAACAAGATATTCTGAGCGATCGCCTATCGTTTACCGTTGACAGCACCTGATTTTTGAGAACTTCATTTATGCAAGATGTACTTTTTCTCCACAGAAGGTGATATCAATCATTGACCAATTTGTAGAGAAAAATACTCAACAAATTGTGATGGTATCGGAAATGAAATTGAGCAAAACTGAGGTTAATATTGGGAACTGCATCGACAAATATTACGAACAAGCTAAAGAAGGCAGGATGATGACCCAACTTAGCATGCAACTGGGAATGTGTTCGTATTTCGCATGCGTTCATTGGGGATGTTCTAAATATATGAAATACGACCCATTCATTACATCATTGGGGAAACCCACAGTGGGCGATCGCCCTTCTTACCTCTCCCTCTAGGCTATGGCTTATACCACCGCAACCAACACAATTACTGAGGCAGTTTGGATGGGAAACCGTACTTTGCTCATGACTATGGCGATTTGGGGTTTTGGGCTGGCCAGTTCGGCAGCAGCTTTTACCGATATCACGGGTCACTGGGCACAAACATGTGTAACTCAGCTAAGGGCACGGGGCACCATTAGCGGCTACCCCGACAATACATTTCGCCCCAATGCCGCTGTCAGCCGAGCCGAATATGCGGCTTTCATGCTTACGGCATTTCCCACCGTTGACCATTGGCTTTCGGCTCCGACGGCTCCGACAGCGCTGCAAAATCCAGGCTTCTCCTATTGGTATTACGATCCGCAGCGCCCCGAAGACGAGCGCAATTCCCCTTACAGTTGGACGCCCCAACCCGTCGATTTTGTCGATGTGTCTCCTAGCCACTGGGCCTACAATGCGGTTCGCAAGGCAGGTGGTCGGCGTATGTTTGTGGGCTATCCCGATAGGACGTTTCAACCCAACCAGCTGATTCCGCGAGTTCAGGCGATCGCCGTGTTGGCCAAAGAAATGCGCTATGGAGAGGCCGACAACTCAGAGGCCGTTCTGGCTCGATACTTTGACGATGCCGCCGACATTCCAACCTATGCCACCCGTGCGATCGCCACCGCCACCTTAGGCCGATTGGCGGTGAATGGTCCTAATGTTCGTCAGTTTCGCCCCAACCAAAACACAACCCGAGCGGAGGTCGCAGCCTTACTGTGTCAAGCGTTGGGGTTAGCGCGCACTGTCCCCCTCAATTACATTGCTGCTGGCGATCAGTTTGTGATCCCTCCCGAGGCAGGAGGCCGTCGCCCCTTTGCTGAGGGCCTTGCCGTAGCCGAAGTCAACGGCAAGTATGGCTATATCGATCTTCAGGGCAACTTGGTGATTCCTGCACAATATGATCAAGCGACTGACTTTCAAGGTGGCATTGCCCAGGTAAGCCGCAATGCTCAAGTCGAGTTTATTGACCGCACTGGAGCATTGGTTCAGCCTCCACCTGGTTACCGTCCTGCATCCGAAGATATTGATTTAATGTCGCCTGCCAATGGCCCGTGGTTGCGTCGCTTTAGTGGTCGCACCATTGAATACATTAGTGGCATTGGTGGAGGACAAATTCCGGAATATGACACTACCACTGTTAGCGGCATTTGGGGCTATACCAATCGTCCCTAACAATATTTCCAGAAGTGGTGATAACGCTGCAGCCGCAATTGGGATGAGGATTTCATCCAGTAATCTGGGCCAAGGTAGCTTGAGCATTGGCACGTCAGGGTCATATTTGCCCCGTGCGATCGCCCCACACCAGACCCTGAAGGACGCGTTCACTTATTCTGCCATGCAGATGGAGGCTATCACCTGCCAGGGGTCACACTCTCGGCAGCAGGGGTTCTGCGCTGGTATTGCGACACGCTGGCCCCAACAGCAGACTATACCGATCTAATGTCACTGGCCGAGCAATCCCCCTCGGAGCCCAGAGCGTGATATTTTTGCCGCATTTAGCTGGAGAACGCAGCCCTTATTTAGACTATTTAGACCCCGATGCGCGCAGAGCCTGGATCAATCTTTCACTTGCAAGTACTCAAGTCGATTTGATTTGGGCCGTATTGGAGGGGGTAGCGCTCAGCTTGCGGGAAGCGCTAGATGTTGTCAATGCGATCGCTCCAATCCAGCAGTTAACGGTTACGGGCGGTGGTGCGCGATCGCCCATATGGGTCAACGTCCTCAATGCAAAACTGGTGATGCTACAAACAGAAGAGGGGACCGCTTATGGAGCAGCTCTGCTCGCAATGGTCGGTATTGGCGCATATGCCAGCCTCAAAGATGTGTTCCAGCTCGTTCTCCCTGAACGGGCGATCGTGCATCCTCAACATCAACCAGCTTACGATACAAACCTAGAACATTATCGGAAGATATATCAAGCTCTCGTATCATACCGATAGCATGCACAGAGCCGAGCACTGCCATCTCAGTTCATTCTTCTAAACAAAAGATAGCGACGACTCTGGCTCGGTACAGAACCATCGCTATTTAAAGAAAAGAGCCCTGGCATCGAGCTATTTTTGCAGGCAGCTACCCACCAACTATCGTTGCCGCGGATGCGTTTCACCACTCAGTTCGGGATGGATGAGCGTGGGTCCACATCGCCATAGACACCAGGA
>NZ_JBNXVR010000059.1:0-32087 GCF_050565595.1 Leptolyngbya sp. AN02str
CAATCGGGCAAGCTCAGCAGGTCAGTAATCTGATGGATGAGCGCTCTAAAATCATCCAACTTTTGGGCCTACCTTACTGCCGTTACTACCTGCTTAATTAATTCCCAGCAACCTGCGGAATATCGGCCTGTTCCTTTAAAAACAATTCCGCTCTGCTCAAGTTTCGTCAATCCACTAAATTTTTGCAATAAACTGCTCGAATCTATTGAAAATGTCCATGTACTTCTATTAAATTGCTCAATTTTTGAATAACCAACCTCCCAGTTCCCTTCATCTTCTGGTAATGGTTTAGTCTTTGCTGCTGCACTAGTCAGAGTGGCAACTTTAAATTCTTCTACGGGTGAGCCAGCTAAGAAGAGCAGACATGTGTATGTGGTAACTTTCTCAAAAACTTGAAAAGGACCGAAATCCACAATTTGTTCAACAGATTGTCCTTGCGATAGCATTTCCCTAAGTGATTTACCAACTTTAGTTGTAAACCACTTGTTAGGAATAATAATGCCGAGATGTCCAACAGAATTTAATCGCTTCAATCCTTGTTCAGTGAAGCAAAGATAAATATCGTACTCTCGCTTCTCCGCTGCTTTATAAGTTTGAGGATAGTACGCCCAGGATGCTGGGTCAGAGTCTTTTAGCCGAATACTTCTAACATAGGGAGGGTTTCCAATAATGGCATCAAACCCTGGGTCGTTTTTCCAATTAGCTGTTTCTAGATCGATAAAAACTTCTGGAAATTCTAGATCCCAGTGAAAGAAGCGTTTCTGCTGTTGTAGTTGCTCTGCTTGAGTAATAACAGCTGCATCAGCATCGTTGAGAGAAACATTTCGGCTTTTCGGTTTCTTACGAGATTGTTTTTGTTCTGCCACGCCTG
This sequence comes from Leptolyngbya sp. AN02str, assembly GCF_050565595.1. Classification (NCBI taxonomy): domain Bacteria; kingdom Bacillati; phylum Cyanobacteriota; class Cyanophyceae; order Leptolyngbyales; family Leptolyngbyaceae; genus Leptolyngbya; species Leptolyngbya sp. AN02str. The sequence goes on from NZ_JBNXVR010000059.1 coordinate 872, forward strand.
CATAAGGTGGATTTGCAACAATGTAATCCGTTCCTTGATGAGGTGAGCCGCCCCCCTCCAAAAAAAAAGTCAGTGTGGACTGAGAGTTGCCTTTCAAAAACTGCAAGGCTTCCGTCCCGTATACTCGCAACAAGTGTTCTGATCGCTTCAAGCCAAAAAACTTTGACACATAAATATCTAGCAATCGCTTATAAGGCTTAGCTGCTTGGTCAAACTGTTGAAATAACTTTTCACTTTCCTCAACTTCTGCGAACGTAGCATCACTGAGAGTACTAATACCTCGCATAATCGAACCCGCTTGCAACAACCCCACGAATGGACCTGTGAGCAAATTGAACTGTCCGTTAGTTTCTTGCGTCATTGCTGCTTCGGCTTCTCTTGCCGTTGTACCGATCAGCGAATTTCCACAGCGCAAATGGTGATCCAAAAAACTTAATGGTGCGCCGATTGTAAATGAATGAAGCCACAAGCTCACTTTTGACAACTCGACTGCCATTGGGTTTAAGTCAACCCCATAGATGCAACGTTTCATGATGACTCGCTGCAATAATTGAGTTGAATCGAGTCGATCGGGGTTTATCGTAATACCCTGTTGGTCTAAATTCTGTAAAATGCTGTTGCGTGTCTGTTCCAGCATTTCTAAAACCGGATTGTGCTCAGGATATAGGGTCAGAATGCGAATTAGTTCATCGGTTAGATAATCTACTGCCTCCACCAAGAAGTGACCACTGCCCATTGCTGGGTCACAAACTTTAATATCCAGCAATGTGCTTTGTGCCTCACGCTCTAACCGTTGTAGATTCTTCTTCAGTCCGTTAATACTTTGCACACCCAACCGTTTGTCTTGCATTTGTTCATGCAATTGGGTGATTTGAGCCATCAGTTCGCCAAACCGTTGCGATCGCTGCTCTAAAATTGGCTTTAGTGTGTGGCTAACGATGTATTTAACAATGTAGTCTGGAGTGTAATACGAACCCGTTGCTTTGCGATCACCCTTATCATTCTCTAAATGCACCTGCCCTTTTGAGGCATCTTCAATCACAACGCGATATTCTAACAATCCTTCATAGATTGATCCTAGCTGCCGCACACCTAAGAAACTGTAATCAATCGGGTTGCCCTCAAAGCGAGCAAGCTTGTCTAGAGCAGGTGCTAACACCGCATCCGACAGTTTGAACCGTTGCAAAAAGTAATTGGCGCGATACTCAATTTGATCACTCGGTTGACTGAAATCAAAGTGAAACAATCCACCGTTATAACGAGGCACTCCCAACCCGGCATCACCACGATCAACAATCTGAAACAAGCCCAACAGATCGTCATACATCCTTGTAGAGGTTTGGCTCCATTTCTTTTGACGGTCGATGCCCTGTGCAACCTCCTGTGTTAACTTGATCAAACTGTAATCTCGATAATCGCGATCGATAGGTAAGAGATTTCGTGCTTCGGCATAGAGCAGGAACAATAGCTTGTATAGAAAAGATAACGTTGCTTCGTAAACGTGTTCAGAGGTAACTTGTTCACTTCGACGGGCTGCATCTGCTACGAAACCACCTGCTAAATCAGGAAACACCTGATCAAAGACTAATGCCTTCAACTCGTTTCCTATTCGAGTCGCGTAGGTGGTGCTGCCTTCTCGTACCCGCTCTAAAAAGTTCTTACCGTGCGGGTCTTTTTCAAATGCCGTCCGTCGAAAAAATAGCCAAAAATACTTAAACTGCTCTAGATCATTCGCTTCAAGCAGCTTCACCAAGTCAACTTGATAAAATTCTGTTGCAGTTGAAGAAGCCTGTCGATAATACAACCGCCACTCACGCCCATTTGTCAAAATTCCCCAATCAACCCCTGTTCCTGTGAGGTAGTTGGTAATCTGAAACGAAGGGTTTTCGTTCTTGAACCAATCTCGCTTATCGTTAGCTGATACCTTACTCAATGCGCGTTCCCAATACTTTGCCTCTGCGATAACGCTCACTCGACTATAAAAAGCAGTTTCTTGGCTCCTCTGCAATGGATACGCATTATCGCGATCGACCTCATCAAGAAACAGGGCGTAATCTGGTCGCTCTGCCCTACCCTTACCATGAGTCAGCACCTGAGGGATGTAGCTAAATCCCAGTTGCTCCAGTGCGGGCTTAATAAATACGTCTTCTGTTTGTGCCTCACTCAATGTTGGCAGCAAATTCTTTTTAGACTGATAAAGAGCCTTGAACCACTCAAACTCACTGGCAACCTCACTCTGCCACTCCAGGCATTCTTGAATCCGATACTCCAAAAAATGCTGTGAGAACAATGGTTTGTTTGGTTTTTGCCCGTCTGTCATGAGCTTAGTGCCAATGCAATGATGAAGTTAGTGGGAATACTTTCCTATTTTCAGTATTCCCACTTAACCCTTCATCCTCGACCCTCAACTCCTAAAATTTCAGCCTCTACAAACAAAAATTTGTTTCTTTGAATTAATTTTTGCTTTCAACACCCCAAACGTCAGCAAAGAACTGGCGCAATGATGTGCCTTGGAGGAGGGCGATCGCTATGGATGAATGCCCTTGAGTTCCTTGACAATACTAGCTGCAATGCACAAGAACAAGTTCCCATGAGTCTCCAGAATTGTGGAGGTGGACTCAACGCCTACTGGCATCTATTGCTAACGCATGCGATCTTCCCGCTTTGCCGTCGCCACAAAATCTGGTTGTACTCAACACCTACTGGCATCTATCGCTAACGCATGCGATCTTCCCGCTTTGCCGTCGCCACAAAATCTGGTTGTACTCAACACCTACTGGCATCTATTGAACACACTGCATATCCAGACTTTCAATGCTGCGAAGGTTCTATACTAGTTTTACCCGTATCCATCAACTCAAACGATGAAGTCCACATATATTCTAAAAACTTTAATCTGGAGAGGATGAGGGTTCAGTTTATCAAAGTTGTAGAAGTTGGAAACATCTAAAATTACTCTTTTGATCACCATCAATTAAATCAAAAAGCAAGGAATTATTGTAGATCCAACCACAGGTTATGGCAATTCATTAAGACGCTTGTATTACAGTCCAAGCAGAATCAGGAGGCTCATGCAGGGTCGCCTGCTGAAAGACGTACCTAAGCCACCGAGTATGTTGGGCACCAATATGGTCAACCCAATAAGGCACCCTCAAGTCACCCTGTTCATCTTTCACTAACCATCGTACTGCTCCTCCATCTAAGTTCTTCACCAGAGTCACTGCATTAACTAAATCGCGACTTTCGCCTAAAAATAGCCCTCCAAATCGGTCAATAAGAGCAGGGCTGGCAAAGGCTCGTTGCAATCGTTCTACAAGAGTTGGTTGTGCAGAATCTACTCCTGTATCTACCCAAACCATCAATCGAATGTCTGTCAGCAACTTCTGGTAGCCAGGCCGAATATTGCTTGGATCGTGAATATCTCGCTTCTTGTATCTATGAAACGTTCTAATAACCGTAGACTCTTGAGGTTCTGACAGAAGTGCAATTGCAATACGGGTCCCGCAGTGTTCATATCGATTTGTCTCGCCAACCAGCGACAGCAGCATTCCATAAACAGTAGCCGGAGGTGGAACCGGGTATGTTTCGAGATATCCCGTAGAGTGAGACTGTCGAAAGCAGGCGATCGGCACTTCAACTTCTAGCACAATAGGCATACTCAACCCTCCTGCGGCAACTGCATATCATGCCTGATAACTTGCTTTAGTGCCTCAACAGCAGCTTTCACCCCTGGAAATGCATTGACTCCCCACTCAGACAAAGTTGTAGCAACACTGCCACCCGCCCATAATTCCTTAGGATCAACGTCCCCTGCGTCGATCCGATCTACCAAGACTTCTACTGATAGGCTCCCCCTTGTTTCGTCCTCCTGAAAACAGTAGAGCAGTCGAGGAGAGAAGTCATGTGTCCACCTTAGAACAAGGATTTCAGGAGAAAAGTCATAAAGAAAACGAGCATGATTTCCAGCAACTTCGCTTAATGAAACCAAACCATCGAGTACAGCAAAAACGCGAGATTTATCATTAAGGCGATCGGGGGTCATCGCAAAGCCATATTGGTAGCGGGTCGCGTGAACTTCTGTGCCATAGAGCGACGTTCGGCTCTTAGCTCCACTGACCGCATTGAAGGTTATATCTCCGTTATAGGGAGTACTTGACACAGCGCGAGTAACCTCTAAAATCCCTCGACGACTCAGTATGGTTCCTTTTGAACGTTTTTTCTTTCCAGATGGTTCATCGGAGTTTTCGGCTTTTGCTCCTTCAGCGCGCATAAAACCCAAAACATCGTCATCAATAAAGCCGATAGGGTCAAAGTTAGGATTCGTTACAGCAAATTCATTTGCCTCATCGTTCCAGCGCCGATTAACCGAATACCCAGCTTTTTGCCAGTAATAACGTAGCGCCCAACGAATTGCCTCGGCAGAAACAGTAGTATGAGTTTCACCTTTCCACTCCAGCTTCTGTAAAGGCGTGATGTTCCCATCACTCTCCCCACGATTATTTGCCGCAGAGCCATGATGAGTCAGGATATTCCCAAATAGATGCAACATTACTAAAGCGCCTCCGCATACTCATGGCTTACTTCTGCTTGAATTAATCAGCACTTGGTTCATCAGCCTGTAAATCTCCTGCCTTTGAATTCACCTTCCTCTCATTCCTAGAAGTTTCATCTTTGGAATAACTAGCTAAGGCAAGGAGTACTAAATCTCGCGTTAATTTCCAATCAACCTCGCCCGTCGTAATAGGCAGTAACTCCTCCCAATGCTTTTGAAGAGTTGGAATCTGTCCTGCTTTTGAAAAGAATTTACTGAGCAACTCCCGAAATGCTGTTGCATTCTTACAACGTCCCAAATCGGAGCGAATACGCACATTAAACCGCTCAAGTTGAGCGTGGTCGCCTTCAGGAGTGCGATCGTAGAGTTTTGCATAACTTCTTCGCAAAGCCTCATGGCACGCCTTTATGAATAGTCTCTTTCCAGGATCATTCCATTCCCCCTCCTCAACCATTTTGAGCATCCCCTCCTTCGTAGAGTTCAATTCCTTTCCATCAATAGCTTCAGCAAAACCAGCCCACCAAGGCAAATTTTGAGTAAGGTTATCAGCAACTAATCCACGAACTCTGCTAACAGAAATATGTGATTCTCCTTCATGTCTTTCAATATGGTTATCCAAAGAATGTCGGCACACTAGTTGATAATCATGAATGATCTTCCCTGTTGCCCTCACTACGGACGTATCTACAATTACCATTTGTTGTGACGACCATTTGGACTTGCCAAATAAGATAACTTGGCACTGTTTTTGCGCATTGAGTGTGATAGGTGCCGATGTTTCCTGAAGCGTCAGGAACTTCAGCCCTGCCTCTCTTAAGTTGGCGACCCAAAACTCTGCATAACTCAAGCCCCTCAAGGTCAGATTAAATTCAGCACAAGATGCTAAATCATCGACCTCTGGAATAACTAAGGCATAGTCTATCCGTTTATAGTACTCGTCGGCAGGAACCATAAAATACCAACAAGCAACAGGGGCAAATAACAGCACTAAAGCCTCTTCTGGGCTTACTTCAAACTTAGTTTGCTCATGAAATAGCGCGTGCCTCGCTACTGCTCCTGGATAAAGCCAACCCGATATCTTGATTGGTGCTTTTGAAAATTGTCCTTCTTGATCACATAGACGATCTGCAAAGCTTTGGTGAATATAAGAAGTCAATTGCTTGTACAAAATAGAAATTCTGCTGCGCTCAACTCGTACGGATAGGCGTTTTTTCCTACTTGATTTAATAAACTTATTGTGTTGTAAAAAAGTGTGCGTTATTCCTTGATGGATAGCAAGTTTGGCGTAGGTATTTAGAGAAGATGCCTTTAACCCTCTAAGACAGATCATTCCCTGCTGATCAATTTGAAAAGATTGCGTGAGCAACCAATCCAAAATGTCTAAATCACGCCCCTTCCAGTGAAGATTGATGCCAGTAGAGGAAAGCTGCCAATCTACCTGCCCAGGTCGCTGGTCAGCATTAGGGAACTCTGTCCTCAACTGGTTAAGCGACATCCACAGACCTACCAAACCAGCTTTATGCAGCCAGGTCATGGAGCGATCGCTCAGCGTGAGTTGAATTTTGGGCTGACCTGAGTCTTTGGAGGACGAACTACTATGAGATTTCATATTCTTTGTTTGGGCACAAAAATTCCGCACCCCATTTTTCGCTTTCCGCCAATGCCATAAATTTGCAGTTTGAGCGAGTCTTGCTCGTTAAGCTCTACTACTTCTAGCCCAAACCCAACGACTGTAAACCCCCGAATTTTTAGGGTTTTCCGATTTAGGGAACCGTGAGAGCCAACAGAGATAGCGACTTTTCCGTCAACTCCCAAACGCATTAGCTGAGACTGAGCAGCCGCTAGAAATAACTCAGGTTGTTGATGCCCTTTAATCACAACCATGCGTGAATACAAGGTGCTTGCGGGTTGCAGCAGGTCAATCTTCGGAATCCCCAACCGTATCTTGTCCTTACTCAACATCAACGACTTATTTGCCAAAGAGTAAACAAGCCGTACTTGCTCGGCAGGCACTCGCATTCGCAGTTTGGAAAACTTGCTCAAGAGCAGCTTATTGTCCTCAAACGTAGTATTTGTAATGGTTTGAATGCTGAGGAGCTTGAGATCATGCAGCTGAGCTTGAAAGTGTGCGATCGCAGAAAAAAGCTCATAAGCGTGGTCCACAGGTATAGCTTGGCCCACAACGTCAAAACTTAACTCAACAAGAAGTGGTAATTCTGTGAAAGCATCTATTAAGTTAGTAGGGTAGCCGCTCTGATCTAAATTTTCATGTCTTAGCTCTTCGGTGAAATGTAACACAATTGTTTATCCACTTTGGGTTAAGAGCCACGTTACATAAAGTGGCAACTAAAACAGCAAAAAAGATAAGCAAATTTAGTAAAATTTACCCTTCCAAAAGAACGTTCAAAGACTTTAACAAAAACTGAATCAGCAAAACATGAGCTACACGATCAATGAAGGGTTCTATGTCACAGGCGAACAGACATCGATAAAAATACCGTCCTCCATGCCCCTCTAAATTCGGTAGCAACAAATTCAAACATTCGTGACCATAAACAGAAGAAATATCGTTCCAAAATTTCTCTTCGTGAAACTTAAAAACTTTGGATGAAGAATCGCTCACAAAACCCTGATCAACTAGGTGGCTCTGATATTGCTTGCGCAACCATTGAAAACCCCTAAAGTTGAAGTGATTATCACATAGCCACTTTATCTCTTTGGCGATCGCAATGAGTTGTCGTAAAGTACTCTCCTTAGAGTCCAATGAGATACTACGAATTTGGCAGGTTACCTGGCTAGCAAGATAGCAACCTAAATACCCATCCTGAAGAGGTACTAAACTATCATTCAAAAGTTTTTCATGTTCTAAGCAAACTAAGACCCCTGGCACTTGGTGAGTTCGATGCCAATAAGCCTCTCCATATTTTTGGAGATCCTCCTCCAAGCATTGGTCGCAAAATCTCAGGAATTGTCCGTGTACATCTCTTTCGATTACTGCTATTTTAGCTACTTGAAAAATCGGTTTCCCAACCTTTTTTTTCATTAAATCCTTGAGAAGAAAGGCTTCAGGCTGGGTAAGAAAAATTTTATAGAAGGGATATAGAGTACTGTTGTATATAACATCTTCTACGTTAAATTTTGTAGAAACAGGAGTGTGGCTAATTAGGGATTGTAGATTGTTTGGTAAATCAAGATTGCAAAGTTGTTGGGGGAAATATCCTAATACTTCAAATAATGTTTGTTTGAAACTTCTATTTCCACTCCTAATGTGATAGCGGGTAAGATTACTGTAGAGAAGCTCATCTGGATATGGGGTAGGGAAAAAGTTGACCACCAATTTACCCAACTCCTAAAAAATCTTCCACCAAACCGTTATCGACTATTCTTGCAAGTTTCAGAGCTTCGTATGCAGAGGTTTGATTATTTTTGGCATTGTCAACGATTCCCCGTATATCATTTTCTTGATACTTAGATTTAGTCTTTGTTCTACCCCTAGATTTCTCTGCTTTCCCAGTTTCAATGGATTCACCCTGTAAGGCAAGAGCGAAAGCTGCTTTAACTAGAGCAGATATATCTTTTGTTTCAGGATTAGAATCTAGAACTTTCTCAGCACACTTTTTCGCTGTCTCAGGTTCTACCTCTAGATCAAGAAGCTTAATAATTATATGACGTAATGTAGGTGATGTATATTTAGAACTTGTCTGTTGCGCCCTAGCTAATTGACGGACTTCTTCTAATTGTTCGGATTCAAGCTTAGATAAACATTTGCTGCTGTATTCTTGTGTATCTATAGGTGCAATATCCTTAAACTTTATTGCCCAATGTTCCTTCTGTGGATTTCTAACATAATCCAACATCGGCTTCACCAAATAAAGACCTTCTTTAGCAACGTGTCGAATTAAATCGACTGTAATAATCTCATCACCACCCAATGCAATAGCTCGCCATTGCACCATTTTATATAGCTTAATGGCAATATCAATTATTCCCTGACATTCGTCATAAAAGACATCTTTAATGCCTTTATTAAGAGGAACGAACGTTTTTGTCCATTGATACTCCCAAATGCCTTCAATGAAATAGCTCCAATCCCCGCCATCTTCAGGAATACCATTAGCGCCTTTTACTACAACACCATTTTGTTCCTCAAACTGGTGCATTCTATCCCACAAAACTCCGGCTTTTCCCGTTGCTCTTCTAGCATTTCTAAAATTGCCTTGGAATATGGGAAAGGCTTCGTTTGTTCCAACACGAATCACAGGGATGCCAATCGTGTTGTCCATCTTCACTAAAAAGTTCAATAACTCATCTCTGCCCCTCCTGGCACTAACAAGGTTTTGCATCTCGTCAATTACTAAAACACCTAAGTGTTGAGTATGGGCAAGCTGAGCAACTTGAGCCAACATATAATCTTCTGAGTTACCTCTTGAACCAAATTTTTTGAAATAGTTAGTTCCTAGCAATCTGTCGGCAGCCAAGAAAATATCAGTGCATAAGCCTTTCAAAGAACCAGCGTGAGGACAATCAACCTTGAGCCAAACAAGTTGATAGCAGCTATGCTCTGGATGAAAAATAACCTGAGGATACAATTCAAGAATATTAATTAAATTTGTTGTTTTTCCAATCCCCGACGGACCAATCAAAGTCAGACTAGACGCTGAAGTTGGAACATTGACATAATCATCTAAGTTTTTTCCATCTTCCGCTTTAATAGCATCATAAATTTGGTGCGATCGGCGTGCGTACTCTGGTTCCAACAGGTTTCGTCCCAAATAACCCTCCATTAACAGGACACAGACTAACTTTTGTAGCTCTACAGAGTTATTTTGAGGATCAAAATATCGAGACAAGCGTTCAATACAGTGAAAACGATAATGCGCTTCTAGCTCTCTTTCTTCAGGTCTGAATTTAGGAAGCTTGGTCACACGTTCTACAAATTCCGCATAAGATAAAACAGGCGGAAGAGCCTGTATCATCGGATTATCATTGTACTCGGACAGCTTATGGTCGTGATATTGAGCTACAACTGCCCAAGAGCCATTAGGGGTTTTGGCTCGTCTCAATTCACTTTTTATGTCCATCTTGTCGCTCCTGTCGTTTTTGTCTAAGAAGATTAAAATGAGTAGGTTTTAATGATGCTGGTTTATCCGAATTCTGTGGATTTGTATCCAACTGCCGAGTAACATCTTGATCACTTTCAGTTTTAGCTATTTCAAAACCTTCACTCTCACGTCTCTTTTCTTTCTCATTTGCCCGATTGTCTCTAATCCCAGAGAGCCTTTGTTTATTACTTGTTTTTTCTTCTAGAGCAGGCTTAGTCATTTCTTCTGCTTTTGCAACTATGTTCTCAATATCAGCAATTAAATCAACTTTCTTTTGCAGTTCCCCACCTTGATCTCTTTGAGATTGTAGTTTCTCATAAGCAATTAAATACTCAATATCGTGAAAATTTTTATTAGAATAACGACCTTCAGAATCAATCAAAGAACACTTTTCAAAGTCTCGGCCATCTGGAGATAAAAGATAGATGAAATTTGGTCTTCTAATATCGTAGACAACTTTCATCGACTTCTCTAACGACGAAAGAATCTTACTTCTGGCTCTTTCAAACCATTGTTCTTTGACTGCCGTTTCACAGGAATAGTACACATCCTTACCCCTTAGCTTAATACCTTGAGCAGTGATAATTGCCTTTTCAGTTGGCATTAAGTTCAGCTTGACGATATCTTCGTTGAAAGTTCTGGGTCTACCACGATTAACGATCCCCCATTTCCATAATTCCACGGGAATGCACAGCACATCATCCCCGATCATCGCTTCATCTCTTTCATAGGATGTTATGTAATGATGATTGTTGTAAAAGAGAATGATGCGGATGATGATTTCAGTGAACTGATCTATATCAAGCCTGCAATCAAGCCGATAATCGGGCGCTCCCCTCTGTCTAAAATCTATATCTATAAAGCCAGGTGTAAATGGTTTGACATGACCATGAATGATAGAAAAATATCTCTCTACCAAACCCTTCCAATCAGCACGATAGGAAGCAGCGTTCTCAACACGAACGTGGAGATTAGGGATAAAATGCTCCTCAATAGGCATACCGAGTAATTCACCTCGATCACCTAAGATTGCATCAGGTAAGTGATGGCACAACCACTCTTCCTGATTAATATCGATACCGTATTCCCTGCAAAACTTTACTTTATCTGCTGCAGTGTTGGCTAAAGCCATCATTGCTCCTGTCCACGATGGACCTTCTAGACCAACGTAAACACCAGTCACCATACGGCTGAAGACATCAATTACTACATAAATTACTGGTCTACCAATAATCCAAGAACGGTTATACTTAGAAACCAAATAGACATCAGCAATGGTGGCATCAATTTGATAGCGAGAGCCTGGTCCGGCTGTTTCCATCTTGGATGTTCCAGTAATAGCTCTATGCTCTAACGCAAATTTTTTCGCCCCTTTTCGAGATGTAATTGTTTTTTCCACATTATTTTGATGCTCAAGTTTGTACCAGTACCTAAATTGAGTAAGCGTTGGTATCTCATCTACTGGTTTTAATATAGATTTCATGACACCGTTTTCGTCATATCGAACATCTTCCTTGTAGTACTCCTTAACCATTTGCTCATAGGCATTGACGAGCGAATTCCGTTTACGGGTGTTGTAAAATTTTGCTACAGCCAACCTAAAAATTCTTCTATCTGCTTCTGTAACATTAATGCCCACTCCAATGCTTAAGTCTCGTTGATATTTTCTAGGTCGGCCTCTCTTCTTTTCTCCATGTCCCTTAGTTCGCCCTTTTCCTGATGAATTTACATAGTCAGGGATAAGCGCATTTTGGTTTTTCCCTCTTTGCCAAAATCTTCTTAGATATTTATAAACAGTTTTTTCTATTAGCTTATTTTCAGTTCTACCAACGTTATAGGTTTCAACTGCTTGTCTGACTAGAGAACCGCGAAAATTGCGATCGTAAATAGCAGGTTCTTTTGAAACAAGCGGTGAAATTATTGCCCAAGCCTTATCTCTGATTTCTTTTTCTCTAACCGTTAAATCATCTTCGCGTAATATTTTTCCCCAAGGATCAATCATGCATCTAGAGGCAATGCCTTCAGCAAGGGCCTCCAATATTTCAGAAACTTTTCTCAGTTCTGGAAAACCAGATTCTGCATAAATATTGAAAACAAATGCAATGCTATAGCATTCATCAATCCACAAAATACGTTCGATTAGTGGATTGCCTGAGGTATTTCCCCACTCTATTAGATCATTAGAGAATAAATAAATAGACATGATATTAGGAAGATGGTTTCAATAAATAATTCTTTGAATTTCTTTGGCTGAAGGACAACTTGATATTTTCGTATTTAATATGTCCATGACAACTTCTTTTCTGGCTACCAAATGTTTGAATAGAGAGAGCGATGTTCCCATCTCTAGATTCTGCTCTTTGTCTAAGGCTGCTGTGATTTTATTGATAGTAGAAGCATTGTTTTGAAGCCTATGTTTCAAGACCTTAGCTAACGATTTAAGGTCTTCAATACTCATTTCGTTAGTCTCTTCTAGCCAATAAGCAGAGTGAATCCACTCAACGTTGTCTGCTAGAAGTTTAGGAATTTCCTTTTCTGTAACAACTTTCCAATCAATCCCTTCTGCTAAGAAATAGCGCCTTTCAACTTCTAACCTCTCAGCAACTGATTTCTTTTCCAGCTCTGCTGTTGTCTTAACTGTTCGAGCAATGCTCACTGGCTTACCGTCTTGTTGAACAGTCAACATAAAATCAGTAGTCAGAATATAAGGAACACCGCTTTTAAGGTCTTTAGGGTATTTCCATCCAATCTCTTCAGCGATTTTCACCACTGACTCAAGGTTTATAAGGGGAAATTGCTCTTTGATGTCTTTGACTTTATCAGACCACTCAAATAGGTAGAAAAGTCGCCTTTCGTGATCTGAAAGCAAGTGATGGTCTCGACCAGTCTTCCACCCAGCCTCTCTCGAAGACCTACCTCGTGAAGATACATCACGAACGGTGAGCCAAGGCTGATAGGACTTGCCCTCCCCTTGTCCCCTTCCCTCTTTGATGTAACGGTCAAGGGTTGCTTGCGTCCATGGATGTCTCGGCATATCTATAAAAAATCCTCGAAAACGAGTAAGTTCGGTATCCTACTCGTTTTTCGAGGATTATAGTTCAGATGAACTAAATTGTTCAACCGTTTTACAAATTGTTTAATCGTTTTGTAAATTGTTCAACCGTTTTATTACTCCACAACAATGGGTTCGCGAGCAGCAGTAACTATTCCACCGTTACCGACTTAGCCAGGTTGCGAGGCTGATCCACATCTAGGCCGCGACGAGCGGCAATGTGGTAGGCCAGAAATTGCAGCGGCACCACCGATAGGATGGGCGACAGCAGTTCATCCACCTCCAGCACGGGCAGCAGGTCATCAAACATTTCTGCTGCGTGGGGAGCGCTGGCGGGCGTAACACCAATCAGGCGAGCATCGCGGGCTTTGGCCTCTTGTGCATTCGAGAGCACTTTCTCGTACACGGAACCGGGCATGGCGATCGCCACCACCGGCACCTTGGCATCTAGCAGGGCGATCGGGCCGTGCTTCATTTCCCCAGCGGGATAACCCTCCGCGTGGATGTAGCTAATTTCCTTTAGCTTTAGCGCCCCTTCCAGCGCAATGGGAAAGTTAATGCCCCGTCCAATAAAGATGAAATCTTGAGTTTCCGAGAAGTCGTGAGCCAACTGTTCTACCACCTGCTCCTGCTCTTGCATGGTGGATTCGAGCTGCATGGGGAGCTGGCGGAGCGATCGCACAATCTCACTCACCCGCGACTTAGATAGCATGTTGCGACGATAGGCCAAGTCCAGCGCCACCGCATAAAACGCCATCAGTTGCGCCATAAAGGTTTTGGTCGCCGCCACCCCAATCTCAATACCCGCATGGGTATCAATGGCGTAGTCCACCAGGCGAGTCAGGGTGCTTTGCATCCGGTTGGTAATGCCCAACAAGCGAGGCTGAAACTGAGGTGCGAGGCCAGTCCGGCGATCCTGCTCCATGCTAATGGCCGAGAGGGTATCTGCCGTTTCACCCGATTGCGTCACCCCAATGATCAGCGTATTGGCAGTCACAGGGGGTGGAGCATAGCGAAACTCGGAGGCATACTGCACCTGGGTTGGCACGCCAGCCAGTTGCTCAATCAGGTATTTGCCGACGAGGGCGGCATGCCAACTGGTGCCACAGGCCACAATCTGAATTTGCTCCAAGTTTTGATACAGCGCTTCGGGAACTTGGGTCGCAATGGGGTTTAGGTTCGAGTCTTCCGTCCAATCGGGGTTGATGTAGGCATCCAAACAGGCGCGCACCACACCAGGCTGCTCGTAAATTTCCTTGAGCATGTAGTGGCGAAAGCCGTGCTTTTCGGTCGCAACCGACGTACCGCTCAGGATGTGGGGATGGCGCTTGAGGCGATCGCCCGCAAAGTTGTAGATTTCCACACCCAGCGGAGTGAGCGTAGCCATTTCGCCATTTTCCAGAGGAACCACAGCACGGGTATAAGGCAAGATTGCAGGCGTATCCGACGCACAGAAAAACTCACCCTGGCCAAACCCCAACACCAGCGGAGCTTGTTGCCGCGCCACCACAATCTCATCGGGATAATCGACACATAGAACGGCGATCGCAAAGGCCCCTTCCAAATGATTCACCACCCGGCGCACCGCCTCCGTCAGGGGTGACGCGAGTTGCTCTAGCTCTCCTGCCGATCGCATCACATCCAACTGTTCGGCCACCAAATTGGGAATCACTTCTGTATCGGTTTCGGTGACAAAAATACAGCCCTGTTGTTTGAGGCGATCGCGCAATTCCCGATAGTTTTCAACAATGCCATTTTGCACAACCGCAACCCGACGCGACCCATCCAAATGGGGGTGGGCATTGTGCTCTTCGGGTTTGCCATGGGTGGCCCAGCGAGTATGACCAATTCCCACTTGTCCCAGCATGACCTGCCCGTCCAACTTGGTTTGCAGGTTGTGGAGTTTTCCCTTGGCGCGAACCAAGTTGATTTTGCCTTCCGACAGAGTGGCAATCCCAGCAGAATCGTAGCCTCTATACTCCAGCTTGCGTAACCCCTCAATTAATATGTCGCTTGCTCCTTGAGTACCGATGTAGCCTACGATTCCACACATATGGATAACTCCCAGTTCACTTCAGAAATATCCAACCTAATTCTAGAGGACGAGCTGACAGGGGAAAACGAGAAATAATCGGCCCCTTGTAGGAATGGCTTTTTGCTGCATGAATCATTACGAGACTCCGTCACACAACGATTTATACAGAAGATGGAATCAAGCACAAATGATGGATTGATGAAGCGTGAAGACGAACCAACGAGAACTCAGTGGAGATGTATCTTTTAATCCCTTGAAATATTGCAGTCCATCTAATCGGCGAATGCTGCCAACATCATTCGTGCGAAACCGTATTTGTGCAAAACCATGGTTACAAAGGTATCCAATCCCGCCAATAAAACCTGAAACTTCGCAAAGCCAAAATTCCAAGCTTCTCGCTTTATTGCGATCGCCAAGTTGATGGGTCTCTGGAATGGGTGCTGTATTGGCCGACCTCATTTTTGTTCACATTTTCACCTGTTTAACGCACCAATTGTCTGGCAAGACGATTTTTGTGGTTTTTTTAAATCCACAAAAACCTCAAAATTGCTTTTTGTTGGTGTTAGCCATGGCCTAACGCCAATCCCGACAGACGACTAGTGCTACACCTGCGCAACAGACGGTTCCGCAAATCATCAGCGACTCATTTGCATTTCTTCATCCATGCGTACTTCTTGCAGCACTTTTAAGCCTGCCAGGAAGTGGCGATCTTCGCTAATATGCGGAATTTTGAGCTGGGTTTCTAGCATGCCGCGACGCACCATGGCCTGCTGCAACTCCGCAAAGCTACCCGCATCCAGAATGCGCAACCGGGGCGAAGGCACCTGCTCGCCGCGCTTGCTGGCATAGGAACCGTGAATCTCTTTGAGGCGATCGTCAAATCGTTCCAAAAACCGCTTGGGGTTGGTGAGTTTATGACCTGGCGCAATTTCAATATTGACCAGATAGTGGGGCGGATATTCCTCATCCGACAGGGTAATGCAGTAGTTGATCAACGGAAGATCAAACTCTTGCTGCAACCCTTGCATCACCTGGGTCGCGTGGAATTCCGTTGTCTTTTCGGTGGTGGAGGATAGCAGACCGCCCAGCCGATGCCGGAAGACAATCACCGGAGCCTGTTCGTAAAAGCCCAGCACTTCCACCACGTCGCCAATGTCGTAGCGGTAAAAGCCGCTGTAGTTGGTCACCAGAAGTCGGTATTGCTGGCCAGGAGTGACCTCAATCGGGAGCAAAGTTTTGGGATGCTCTGCGTCCCATTGGTCTTGCGGCACAAATTCAAAGAAGCCGCTCTCAATTGCTAAAATGGTACCGTCCTGGTTGAAGTCGTGGTACACGCCAAAGGTAGCTTCGGAGGAGGCGTAGACTCCGCCAAACACAGGCGCATTACCAAAGTAGGTGGGGAATCGCTCAAAGTAGAAGCTAGACGTGCCACCCCGGGCGGTAATCATAAAAGACAGATCGGGCCATACCAGTTGGGGGGTGAGGGTACCCGTGGTTTTGAGGATGCTCCGCAGTTGAGCGGCGCGTTTTGGGGCTGGGGTGAGCTGGCGTTCGAGTTGGTGGCGCAGTTCGGGATCGATTTGGACCCAGTCGGCGATCGCCCCGTTTTCCAAATCATGCAGCAGCTCTTCAGCGTAAGTGTCCAAGTAGTCGCAAAGCCGCAGCGCAAAGATGGGAAAGTTAGCACCAATAATACGCAAATCTTCGACTCGCAGGGCATGGAGTAAAGCCACATAATTGCGAGCCAAGCTATCCGAAATGCGCAGCACATCAAATGGATGGGCAAAAACTTGACGGTAGAGAGCGTTGCTCATGCGCAGGTCGCCCGCGCTGACTGGGCCGTAGGGAATGCCGCCTGTGGTATAGCCCGATGCTTGAATTGAGCTAGTGATCAGCATTTTTCCCAAGGTGAGCCCGCGCTGCCGAGCCGATGCTAGCCCAAAGCCCATGCCAACGGTGTTTGCTTTGGCAATGAACTTGCGCGATCGCTTCGTTACCGGAATCAGCTTTTGCTTTCCGGTAGAGCCGCTTGTCAGGTTGAGGTACGTCACCGGGTCTGGCGTCATGACGTTTTGCTCTCCAGCAGCCACCCTGGCGACGTAGGGCTCGTAGGCGCTGTAGGGCATGATCGGCACCTGCTGCCGAAATTGCTCCACCGTCTGAATATTGCTGAGCTTTAGCGCTTGGCCCAATGCGGTGTTTTGATGGTATGCCAGCAGCGATCGCAAAAATTCCGCTTGTACTTCGGATACGCGTTTCGTTTTACGAACAAAGCGATCCCTGGCCTGTTTCGTAAAAACGGCCATCAACCACAAGAATAAATTGGTCATTCAACTCCTGCACATCACACTCAAAAAAATCCCAACGCCAACAATAGACCTAGCGCTGCACCCCACTCTGTGTCATCTAAACCAATTTGTGACCAAAATTCAATCGAATGCGTACCAGTTGGGCGATCGCCACATCTTTACACCATGCCTGGGGTAGCGTTGAACTGCGGCCCAAGGAGGTCACGATTTCTCCTGCAAGCCCTGGACAATTGACCGGACAACCGCCCCTCCGTCCACTCCGCGCCAAGCGCTAGAAAATCCAAACACCAGCCAGAATCAAAACCGCTATGATCTTGATAAATTGGTAAGTTGACGACGCAATGGGGTGATTCTAAATAAGTCAAACCTCATCAGAATCATCCAATCGTATGAATCTTCCCAATGTTGAGTCTTTTCGTCGCGCATCCATGGAGGAACGGCAACGGTTTACACACGCCCCCTAGCCAGGCTGATCGAGCAATTTCAGCGGCTTCCTGGTATTGGCCCAAAAACAGCCCAGCGATTGGCCCTTCATATCTTGAAGCGGCCCGATTCTGATGTTCATGAGCTGGCCCAAGCCCTGCTGGATGCCAAACGGCAGGTGGGCTACTGCAAGCAGTGCTTTCATCTCTCCGCAGAAGAGGTGTGCGATATTTGCCGATCGCCCAGTCGCGACATTGGTACCATCTGCGTTGTGGCCGATTCTCGCGATGTGATCGCCATCGAAAAGACGCGAGAATACCAGGGCAAATATCATGTGTTGGGCGGACTCATCTCTCCCATGGATGGCATTGGGCCAGAGCAGCTCCACATCACCCCGTTGGTAAAGCGCGCCAGCCAAGAAGAAGTGCAGGAAGTCATCTTAGCGATTAGCCCCAGTGTCGAAGGCGAAACCACAACGCTCTATATTGGACAATTGCTCAAGCCCTTTACCAAGGTCACTCGAATTGCGTTTGGGTTGCCGATGGGGGGTGACCTGGAATATGCCGACGAAGTGACCCTGGCTCGTGCCCTAGAAGGCCGACGCGAACTCGACTAATTCTTGTTGGCCAATAGACCTGTTCGCCAATGCCTGACGCACCCAATCCACAACACACATACGCTAGGTTTCGGGCGCTTGCGTAAATCCTGTTGACATCGGGTGAAATGCGTTGGGCGATCGCCAGCCACAGAAAAAAAAGGCGCGGCTTCATCGAAACCACGCCTCCCTCGTCGTTAAAGCCTGCAAAGCTCATGCTTATTTGAGCTTTTGTTTGATAAAGGCTACAAGCTGACCCATTTGCTTCTTGAGCTGATCGATTTCGGCCTGCATTTTTTCTACTTTCTGGGTAAGCTCAGCCACATCGGCAGAACCAGCCGCAACCGCAGCCGTAGCCGTAGCGGCGGGAATGGGCTGCGGCCACTTGCGAAACTTCTGCATTGCAGACTTAATGGCTTCTACCAGCTCTTTTTGCTCAAACGGCTTTTCAACAAACTCGAAATATTCAAACGGCTCAGGAATTTTTTCGGTGACTTCTTCCTTGCGGCCCGACATCAGCACCAAGGGCGCACGCAGTTCGGGCTTCGCCTGAATTTCTTGAAACACCTCCCATCCACTCATCCGCGGTAGCAAGAAATCCAGCATGATGAGGTTGGGACGCTGTTGGTAGATGGTATTGATTCCCTCAACGCCATCCTTGGCTTCCAAGACTTCAAAGTTGCCTTTGGGCAACATGTCTCGCACCATGTTGCGAATGACTCGGCTGTCGTCAATCACCAGGATTTTGTGAGTTGCCACGACGAACTCCTTCGATAGGTAGGGATAGGCTAAGGGATGTGACTATTAAGTTAGCGCTTTCTGGCTCAATGGTATATCAAAGCGCCCGGAATAATGCAGGAGAGCGCAAGGTCCTGTTGCCATCAACACAGAGTGAAGGATTAGTAGATGTAATGATCTGGTCACATTCTCTAGGCTGCCCAGTTTTTCTTAGCTTTATACAGTTACCCTATGAGAAATTCCACTGCGATGGTGGGGTTACAGTAGCTTTGGCTTTGCGATAGCGTTTCGTTTGTGTGCCTTCACAATTTATGACTGATTCTTCGGTGCGATCGCCCTTCACCAATCTTCCGAGCTGGCTGCGGCGGCCCATTGGCAATGCCAGCGACATTTCGACCGTGCAGCGCATTATTAAACAGCGGCAAATTCATACCATTTGTGAAGAGGGGCGCTGCCCCAATCGAGGCGAGTGCTACGCCAACCAAACGGCCACGTTTTTGCTGATGGGGCCAACCTGCACGCGCTCTTGCGCCTTTTGCCAGGTGGATAAAGGTCATGCGCCCATGCCATTGGATGAGGATGAGCCCGCCAAGGTAGCAGAAGCCGTGCAGCTGTTGGAGTTGCGCTATGTGGTGCTCACCTCGGTTGCCCGGGATGATTTGCCGGATGGTGGCGCAGGCTGGTTTGTCAAAACGATGGAAGCTGTGCGCCAGGTAAATCCAAGCACCCAAATCGAAGTGCTCACGCCAGATTTTTGGGGTGGGCTGTCGGGGGAGGCAGGGCAGGCAGAGCGGGTGGCCACGGTGGTGGCGGCGCATCCCGCCTGCTACAACCACAATATTGAAACCGTAGAGCGGCTTCAGGGGGTGGTTCGCCGGGGTGCCAAGTATGGGCGATCGCTCCGGGTTTTGGCATGGGTGAAGGAGCTAAACCCCAACATTCCCACAAAATCGGGCCTGATGCTGGGGCATGGCGAAACCCAAGTCGAGATTGTACAAGCTTTGCAAGATTTGCGGGCGGTGGGGTGCGATCGCCTTACCCTGGGGCAATACATGCGGCCCTCGCTCGATCATTTGCCTGTGCAAAAGTATTGGACTCCTGAAGAGTTTGAGGAGCTAGGGGCGATCGCCCGCGACATGGGCTTTTCCCATGTACGGTCTGGGCCACTGGTTCGCAGTTCGTATCACGCTGGCGAAGAGCTGTAATCCGCATCAGGGCTTATTTTTGACGTGCTGACATGCAAGTTCCGCCGAAAGGCTATCTACAAAATGTTGCATTTTCTCGACAATCGCCAAATTTTGGCCCCGCTTGGTTAATAATGAACAACGAAAGTTCATAACCGATTCATAGTGAGAGGGAATTGAGTTTTATGACCAGCAAATCACCCAGCAAGCCCACATATACTTTCCGTGCCTTTTGGGCACTACTGCTGCTGGCAGGAAATTTCTTAGTCGCCGCCTACTATTTTGGCTTGCTCAAATAGTTCAACGCTGGCGTTGCGCACGTGGCAGCTGAGACCGTTTGGCTATTTTGTGGAGCTATATCCAATTTCAGGGGCTCTGTGGCTTTTACGAAGTATACAAATGATAGGGAGGGATCAAGATCCCTCCCTTTTTAGTGTGTACGTTTGTTGGATAAGGGCTGTAGGGCTTGATGTAGCGCCCCCTATTCCCGCCCGTTGGCCTTGACCATCAACGGCTACATGGTGCCGCGAAAAATGCCCTGAGGCCGCACAAACAACACCATCACCATAAAAATGAGCGCCACTGCCAACTTATACTCAGCCGGAAGAAAATAGGTGCTGATCTCTTGGGCAATGCCGATGACGTAAGCCCCGGCGATCGCCCCGTAGGGATTGCCAATTCCCCCCAAAATGACTGCTGCAAACATGGGCAAAATGAGAAACCAGCCCATATCAGGCCGTACAGCCGTAATCAGCCCGTACATGCCGCCTCCCACTGCCGTTAAGCCCGCTGCAATCACCCACGTCCAAATCACCACACGCTCTACGTTGATTCCCGACACGCGAGCCAAATCCACATTGTCGGCAACGGCGCGCATGGCCTTGCCAATTTTGGTGTTTTGCAGCAAATAGTGCAGCCCCAAAATTGCCACAATCGCCAGCACCACCACAATCACCCGACTTTGGGTAATGCGCACCCCAAAAAAGTTGAGGGCGCTCAGGACTGGCACTTGATAGCGCTGGTTACCCGCGCCCCACAGCAAAATAATGCCGTTTCGCAAAAACAAGGCCAAACCAATCGAGATGATGATGAGGGTGGTGGATGACACACGGCGATCGCGCATGGGCGACCACAGTAGCTTTTCGGTGACAAGAGCCACACCAATGGTCAATAGCGCACCAATGGCGATCGCCACCCAAATGCGAAAAGCTCCCAAGGCTGGGGGAATAAAAGCCTCGGCGGTAAGCGTGAAATAGGCCCCCAGGCTCATGAGGTCGCCATGGGCAAAATTGGCGAGCCGCAGAATGCCATAGGTGAGCGTAAGACCGACCGCCGCTAGCGCAATAATGCTGCCAACCGCGATTCCGTTGACGAACAATTGAATGAGCTGTTGATCCATGAGTCGATGTGAACGGGATACTCAAGCGTGTCTTTCGACTACAGACCTTCGACTGTAGACTATAGACGACTCGATGTTAAGCCTTCGGGCGATCGAAACCGTCAAGATTCCATCACGGTTGTCCAGCTTGCTCACTGCAGCGTCGTGAACCCATGGAATCGAACTCCCCCACGTTGACCCACCACCAAACTCAATCGTGAACATTCTCAAAGTTACTGTGAGTGCGATCGCCCCCATGATCCAGCGCCTTACCCTAACTCGTGAGCTGCGCACCGTCGGCATTGTCGCGATTGTCTTTTGGATGCTGTGCTGTGTGTTTGTGGTACAACGGTATGCGCTGTTCTACCCAACCCACGTTGCCTTTGATCAAGGCATCTTCAACCAAGTCTTTTGGAATACGCTGCATGGGCGCTGGTTTGAAAGCTCCCTTTCATCGACAGAATCGGTTCAGGTTTTGGTAGACGGGCAACCGCCGGAGGTGTTTTATCGGCGTTTGGGGCAGCACTTTACCCCAGCGCTGCTGCTGTGGGTACCGTACTATGCCCTGGTGCAGTCGCCTGCAGGGTTGTCGGTCCTCCAAGTCTCACTCGTTACCGCTGGAGGCTTGGTGCTGTACGCACTCGCACGACATTATGTCGCGCCCGCGTTGGCGCTGTTTATCACGCTGGGCTACTACTGCTCCAATGCCGTCATTGGCCCAACGTTGGCGAATTTTCATGACCTCTGCCAGTTACCCCTCTATGGGTTTGGGCTGTTGCTCGCGTTTGAAAAGCGGATGTGGTCGGTATTTTGGCTGCTGGCAGGGCTAACGCTGCTGGTGCGCGAAGACACCGGAATTTTGCTGTTCGGGATTGGGGCATATTTGGTGCTGAGCCGGCGGGCGGTTATACCGGGAGTGGTGCTCAGTGCAGTTAGTGTTGGCTACATTCTGCTGGCGACAAATGTGTTGATGCCGCTATTCTCGGACGACATTTCGCGGCGGTTCATGGTGGAGCAGTTTGGCCACTTTGTTGAGAACCAACAGGCCAGTCCCCCAGAAGTGTTGGTCGCAATTCTGCGGCAACCAACCCAGCTGTTGCAGGAACTCGTATCTCCAGGCGATCGCACCCTCAACTACGTGCTAGGGCAGATACTACCTCTCGCCTTTGTTTCGTTGCTCTCTCCTAGCACAGGGATTCTGGTGGCATTTCCCCTGCTCAAAACCTTGATTCGACAAGATCCCACGGCGTTATCGCTCCAGTTACGCTACGCCATTACCCTAGTGCCGGGTCTGTTTTATGGCGCAATTCTGTGGTGGGCAGCCCATCCCCAATGGTTTCAACCCAAGCTGCGCCGCTTTTGGGCCTTGTGTTTAACCTTAGCGTTGATCTTTACCGTCCTGTCCAATCCCAATCGCGCACTTTCTATCGCCATTCCCGATTCGATTGATCCCTGGGTTTATGTCACCCCGGCGCGCCAATGGCAACATGCCCAAGCAATGCGCACCATCATGGCTCACATTCCCGACCATGCCAGTGTTTCTGCGACGGGCTATGCCCTGTCTCATCTCTCCAATCGGCGGGCGATCGTTCGTTATCCTGAAGTGCGCATTCGCAATGATGCCCAGCAAGCAACAACGGTAGATGATGTCCTGGTGGATTTCTGGTATCCCGTTCAGCTTCAGGTCGCATTTCGAAACGAACGCCGCGACTTGGCTGATATGGAGCGCCAATTTACGGCCTTGCTGGAGAGCGGTTACGGCATCATCGCCTTTGAAGACGGCATTGGGCTTCTCCGCAATCATACGCAAAACCTCACACAGGCTTTATCCAAGTGGCAAGCTTGGCACGATCGCCTTCAGCCCATCATTCAATCTACCCCATCGCCCTAAACCCTGACTCGGCAAGCATTACAAGCTCTTTTTCCAAGATTCGCTCCACTGTTAAAAGCAGTGTTTGAAGTGAACCCAGGCGCTGCCATCCTCGCTTGAGCTAGGTACTCAAGGCGATCGCGCCCAGAAACTTACTGGTTTTCTCTGAGAAACCGTTGATACTTTATAGAAACTTCAAGCGGGTTTTTGAATCCTCACTCAAATTACACACACCTCCCTAAGGGCTTCAGTGATAATCGAGTCAACATGATGAAAGTGATTTTACTGAGATGACCTGTGAATTCTTGCTTTAGCCAATTCAACATTGGTTATTGAGAGGTTGCAGCCCAGAGCGCCACATCGTCCGCTGTTGCACAAAAGATTCCGAATTTTTGTGAGACGTTTGTCACCGAGTTGGAGGGTATTGTGAAGCACCCAGTTATCGCCATTGGCTTGGATTCCGCTGATCCGGTCGTTCTCGAACAGTGGATGGCCCAAGGGCATCTTAAGAACCTTAATCGAATCCGCCAGGCCGGAGCCTATGGCAGATTGCGCAGTACTGCCTACTATGCAGGCGGCCAAGATGACTTCTCTTCAACCGAGCCCCTATGGGCGCAGTTCAATACAGGTTGCCTAGCCCACAAGACTGGATTTTGGGATACCGTTCGCTACGATCCCACAACCTATGGTGTGCGCTGCGATGCGTTTCATGGCGGTTACAACTACTGCGAATACGACCTGTTCTACGCCCTCGGCCAAGATTATAAAGTCGCCGCCTTTGACGTTCCCGTCTCAACAATTTCCCAAAACGTGAATGGGCTGCAAGTCTTGGGGTGGGGTGGTCATCATCCGTTTGTTCCCAGTGTATCGGAGCCAGCGGGCCTGCTCCCCGAAATTCTGGGCAAGTATGGCGAAAACCCAGTGCTGCGCAGAGACAATGGCCGCTGGTGGGATGAAAGCTATAAAGGGTGGTTGTTGAATGCAATCGCCGGTAGTCTTTCGGCGCGGGTATCCATCATTAAAGACCTGCTCAAGCGCGATCGATGGGACTTGTTTGTCACTGGCATGGGCGAAACCCACAGTGCAGCCCATGACCTGTACGATCGCAGCCAGCCCGATCACCTACTGCACCAGCATTTTAGCCAGCAAGGGGGCACCAACCCCGATCCCATGCTGCAAGCCTACGAAAACGTGGATGCGGCACTAGGAGAAATCTTGGATGCCGCACCGGATGGCGCCTACGTGATGGTGTTTTCCTTACACGGGATAGCCGCCAACAACACCGACCAACTCAGCATGTTCTTCCTGGCGGAAATGCTGTACCGCATGAACTTTCCTGGGAAAATGGCCCTTGCGCCTGGCAAGGCAGGCACACCACCGCCACCGCCCATTACTAAACCAATCCGCCGCTCTTGGCCCGGTGAAATTTGGCGCAAGATTTACGAGCCCAATCCCATTAAGCGGTTCTTGAACAACTGGGTGCCCAAGCAATTTTTGCAAAAAGGGCAGCATGGTTTGCTATCGCCCTATCCTTTGATGGAAGATGGCACAGAGTTGGGTTGGATGCCAGCCTATCTATACCGTCCCCTATGGCCCACGATGAAAGCGTTTGCAATTCCGGCTTTTTCGGATGGTCAGGTGCGCATCAATCTCAAGGGGCGTGAGGCAGAAGGCATTGTAGACCCATCGGAATACGATGCTTTGTGTGACCAAATCACCGAGATGCTCTACGGCTGGGTTGATGGTCGAACGGGGCAGCGCCTGGTCAAGAATATTATTCGCACCCGCACGAATCCTTTAGATACCGATCCCAAGCTGTGCCATGCCGACTTGGTCGTCGTTTGGAATCCCATTCCTACCGATGTAGTTGATCATCCGACCTTGGGAAGAATCGGCCCTATTACGTTGAACCGTCCTGGCGCTCATCGGGCACGGGGATTTGTGATGGCTCAGGGACCTGGGATTGAACCGGGAACCCATTTGGATGAGGGGAGTGCGGTCGATTTGGCACCGACGATTCTCAATCTGATGGGGGCTCCGCTGCCAGATTACCTTGATGGAGAGCCATTGCTCAGGCCGACCGCGGCCCCTGTGGTATAAGGCGAATACACGAGGCGATCGCGCTCAGCCCTCATGTCATCCCGCGCGATCGCTTCATGCACCCTCCAGGATGCAAGGTGATACAGCACGAAAGACGGTAATGGGATGGACGTGTGAGGGGGTGTCACGTGCGATCGCCCATTTCGTTCGTGTTCAAGCTACAGCTTGTGAGTGTGACAAAATTTGAATTGAGCGGGCGTTGATGTGGCCAATCGAGGCTTCGATAGTTTGTCAACAACGTTCACGAAGTCGGTGATTCAGCGCTTGGAGTTTATTGGGACACCGCTATGGGTTTCAAACGTTTACTCTACTGGTTTGAGCAAGCCTTTACTGTGTTTGCGCTCATCCTCTATTCAGGAGGGCCTCTGCAGGTTATTTTGTCGGGTGGGGTGAGCGAAGGCGATGTCGTCACGGCTGAAACAGACTATGCCCTGATTCGAATGCTCTGCTTGCTGACCTATGTGGTCTTTACAGGGCTATTGGCTCTGCGTTGGCGGCTATCGTTGTGGGGGCTTGTTAAAGGCTGGCCTGTGTTTGCCCTTGTGGGACTCGCAGCCCTCTCCATTTTTTGGTCAGATTTTCCAGGATTCACTCAGCAGCGATCGATCGCACTCATTGGCACCAGCCTGTTTGGCCTCTATTTTGGCACCCGCTTTAGTATGAAGCAGCAACTCCAGCTCTTGGGCTGGGCAATGGCGATCGCGGTACTAATGAGCATTGCTTTTGTTGCGGCACTTCCCAAATACGGCATCATGGGTGGCAAGCACGCAGGAGCATGGCGCGGAATTTTTTCTCACAAGAATGTGACGGGTCGTGCCATGGCTTTTTCATCTGTCGTCTTTTTGCTGCTTTCACTCCAAACTGGTGGTGCACGGCTGTTTTGGTGGCTCCTACTAGTTACGACCATAGCCTTTACCGTCATGGCACAGTCCACAACCGCGCTATTGTGCCTGGTTGTTTTGTTTCTGCTGTTCTTTATCCTGCGTCCGCTGCGTTGGCATTATCGGGCACGTACCATTGCGGTGCTATCACTCGTGTTGGCAGTAGCTGGTGGGTTGGCATCGGTGCTGGCCAACTCTGAAACGCTTTTGGCCGCCTTTGGCAAAGATACGACCTTGACTGGCCGCACAGACCTATGGCCCGCTGTCATTGAAAAAATACAGCTCAAGCCCATTTGGGGCTTTGGGTATGAGGGATTTTGGCGCGGTTGGGATAGTGATGCCGCAGAGGTGTGGCGCACGGTAGGATGGGATGCTCCTCACTCTCACAACGGTTTCTTGGATCTGCTACTAGCGCTGGGGCTTGTGGGGTTCATCATATTTATGACCGAGTATTTCACAACGCTGGCTCGGGCTGCCTACCGCTTAAAACAAACTCGAAACCCTGAGTACTATCTCCCCATTTTGTTTTTAGCGTTTACCGTGTTGTTCAGCCTGACTGAAAGTACGATTTTGGGAAGGAATAGTATCTTTTGGGTGATGTATGTAGCGATGTCAGTCTCAGCTCGGCTACCGTTACAACAGCCGAAGTCAAACGCGCAGCCCAGCACTCCAAACTATTCGTTACCGTC
Organism: Leptolyngbya sp. AN02str; assembly: GCF_050565595.1. NCBI lineage: Bacteria > Bacillati > Cyanobacteriota > Cyanophyceae > Leptolyngbyales > Leptolyngbyaceae > Leptolyngbya > Leptolyngbya sp. AN02str. Next base: position 27,780 of record NZ_JBNXVR010000059.1, read on the forward strand.
ATCTGCCCAGACTACTGCGTAGAGCAGTAGAAGGCTGGGTTAAAGTCTGCCCAATGATGGAAACGTCTTTCGTTAGGGAACGTACTGAGTAACGAGCATTCCGCTCCTTCAAAACCTGGAACCATGCCGAAAAGGCAGGTTCCAGGGATTTAGTTTGTAAACGAATAAATCTTGGATGGAGTGAAAAACCTGCTCATAGAAGCAACACAGAAGCAACGGGGAAACCGTACGGTTCTAAGTTGGATGTTGTGGTCTGTAAGGCCAAATGCACAATTGTTTTTTGAAACGGCTGAGTCGAAGGTTCCGCAGAGGAGGGGGTATTGAAACAGCTCATTGCCAAAATTCAAGCACTGGCACGCAAACCGTTTGCGAGAGGGGCGTCGTGGTTGCTGCTGGCCCGCCTTACACGCATTGTGGTTCAGGCAATTTACTTTGTGCTGATTGCGCGATCGCTAGGGGTAGATCAGTACGGAGCCTATGCGGGTGTGGCAGCGCTAGTGAGCATCTTGACGCCGTTTGCCAGTTGGGGCACGGGCAACATTTTGGTGAAACATGTGGCGCGCGATCGCTCCGTGTTTAGCACCTATTGGGGAAATGTAGTGGTTGTGACGGCGGTATCGGGAGCGATGCTCGTTGCCGCCGCTTTGGTGATTGGATATCTCGTCTTACCAGATACCGTCTCACCTTGGCTGATTTTGCTGGTGGCGATCGCCGATCTCCTTTTTGTCCGCCTGTTGGATAACGCCGCCAAAGCCTTTACCAGCGTGGAGCAGTTTACCAAAACAGCCCAGATCGATATCTTGATTAGCTCACGCAACCTAATCGCAGCGATCGCGCTATGGGGCTTGTTTCAAAACCCAACGGCAGTAGATTGGGGCCTCCTATATCTCATTAGCTCAGTACTCGGTGGCATTTCGGCCTATTCCATGGTCAATACCCAGCTTGGCCCGCCTAAGCCCTCGTTAGCCACTATCAAACCCGAGCTCGTTGAGGGTTTTCACTTCTCGGTTGGGCACTCAGCCCAAACCATCTATAACGATATTGACAAAACTATGCTAGCTAGTATGGCCAGCCTCGAAGCAACCGGGGTTTACGCCGCTGCCTATCGCATTATTGCGGTTGCGTTGGTGCCGCTATCAGTCATTTTGTCTACCAGCTACCCCAAGTTTTTCCGCCATGGAGCAACAGGTATTAGCGGGACATTGCAGTTTGCGAAAAAGATTTTGCCCCTCACAGTGCTGTATGGGGTAGTTGGCACTGTTGGGCTCATCGTGATTGCGCCTGTCGTGCCACTTATCCTGGGCGATGAATATATCAGTGCAGTAGAGGCCATTCGCTGGCTAGCGCCCCTTTTGATCCTAAAAGCAATTAGCTATATTGGTGCCGATACCTTGACAGGGGCAGGATTTCAAGGAATCCGCAGCTCGCTACAAGTGGGTGTCGCGGGCTTTAATGCGATCGCCAATCTGTGGGTCATTCCGCTTTATACTTGGCGGGGTGCCGCATGGTCTAGCCTTGTGTCCGATGCTTTGCTGGCCTTGGTCGTGTGGTATTTAGTGTTTCATTACTTGCGCCAACAGCGTATGTCTTCATCCAAACCTTAGGCTGTTCCATGTAGATAGATACAGCCATGGTGCACTGCGTCCCAAGTGCCTCTACCCTGCACGGTTCTCCAGCTTATCCAACCCCCCATCTAGGCTCGTCTTTTCAGCGTGCAAACCTAGCCTCCAAAAACCCTTGTCTAACTCTCTTATTTTTTTGATAAGGATTGCCATATTTATCGGGCGAGGAGCCAGTGTGTTTGAAAGATGAATGTGAGGGATGAACGATTGAAACCATGAATCAATTGAATGTCTAGACATTCAATCTCTAGACTTAGCAATCTCTAGACCTAGAGATTCCATCTCAGAGTCGTCGGACGGCTGCCCACAATGATGAACTTCATGTTTTAGCGAATATCTCTTGAAAAGATGCAAATGACATTCTGCCAGCATGTCTAATCAGCATCATCGTTCATTCCTGTAACAAGATCGGTTTTATGATGCGAGTTATTGCTTCGCCTGCGGTTAATCGGCATAATCCCTACAATGAATCGCTCTACAGTAGTGTTCAAGCATTGGGTGTAGAGGTTGATCATTTTTCGATCAAAAAATTGCTGCTCAAGCATTACGATATCTGGCATTTTCATTGGCCAGAGCGAATGTTGAACGATCGCAATTTTATTCGCAGTGTCTTTCGTTCTACGGCTCTGCTAGCATTCATTTATGCTGCACGGCTACGGGGAACCAAAATTGTTTGGACGGTTCACAATTTGGGTTCTCATGAGCGCTACTATCCCAAGCTCGAAGCATGGTTTTGGCAACAGTTTATTGGCTGTTTGCATGGATACATCAGCCTTAGCCATACGGCAATGGCGGCGGCACAAGAGCGTTTTCCTGGCTTGAAGCGACTACCAGGTTTTGTTGTGCCTCATGCGCACTATCGCCACGACTATCCCGATGATATGACAGCTCAACAAGCCCGAGCTTTTTTAGGATTAGATCCGTCTACTCCGATGATGCTGTTGGTAGGAAATTTGCGCCGCTACAAAAATGCGCCCCAGTTGGTGCATCTGTTTCGGCAACTGCCCAATCGGGACTATCAACTCTACATCGTGGGCAAGCCATCTCATCCAGATATTCACGTCGCGATTGAGCAGGAAGCGGCGGCGGATGAGCGAGTGCATTTATGTTTGGATTTCATTCCATCTGACAAAATGCAGCTGTATCTGCGTGCGGCAACATTAGTGGTATTGCCCTACCAAGAAATTTTGAATTCGGGCAGTGCGCTGCTGTCGCTGTCGTTTGATTGTCCGGTCTTGGTGCCGCAGGCTGGCTCCCTGGCGGAATTGCAGGATATGGTAGGCAAGGACTGGGTCCGCACCTACAGCGGGGAGCTAACCCCCGATGAGTTGCAGCGCGCAATGGATTGGGCGATCGCAACTCCGCGCGCGGCTCAGGCTCCTTTGGCCGCGTTTGAAAACCGCACCCTGGGCAAAAAAACCATTGAGGCATACCAGGCGATCGCTGCATCATCAACTTGACTTTTCTGCTACTAGTAATTTGCCCCTTGCGTCTAGCCTTCTACTATGTCTCAATCCACTCATCAGCCTAAGGTTTCCATTATCATTCCCGTGTTTAATGACGTGGAGGGCTTGGAGCGTTGCTTGTCGGCTCTAGAGCAGCAGACCTATCCCAGCGATCGCTATGAGATTATCGTGGTGGACAACGGCTCGGCTCAAAGTATTGCCCCCATCGCAGCCAAATATCCCCATGCGATCGCAACGTTTGAGAGCCAACGAGGGTCCTATGCTGCCCGCAATAAAGGAATTGCGATCGCCCAGGGTGAGGTGCTGGCCTTTACCGATGCCGACTGTAGCCCTGCTTCCGACTGGCTAGAGCAAGGAGTTGCCGCATTAATCGCCAACCCCGACTGTGGTTTGGTCGCTGGCTTGGTAGAGTTTGTATTTCATACTGCACACCCCAATGCTTACGAGTTGTTTGACAGTATTTCGGGTTTGCAACAGCGGGCATTTATTGAAAAGTACAAGTTTGGGGTAACGGCCAATTTGTTTACCCAAACGTGGGTATTTGAGCGGGTGGGCTTGTTTGATGCGGCGCTGCAATCGGGGGGAGATTTCGAGTGGGGTGTGCGAGTGCATCGAGCTGGATTGCCCGTTGTATTTAGCGAGCAGGTGCGCATTACCCACCCAGCACGCAACTCATTTGAGGAACTTAGGAAAAAACATGTGCGCGTCATGCGGGGTCACTATGGGTTGATGCAACGGGGGGTATATTCGCGCCCTAAGTTTGTATTAGGGGCGATCGCCGATTTACTGGTTCCGTTTGCCTTTGTGCCCTCAGTGCTGCGCCATCCCAAGCTGGCATCTGCCTCACAAAAGCTGCAAGCTGCCAAAATTGCCATCCTTATTCGCTATGTGCGAGGTTGGGAGCGGCTAAAGTTGTTGATCTCGGGGATATGGACTGAGCCACTGGCCAAAAGCAAGAGTTAATTTTCTCCTCGCGAGTACCCATCCCATTTCAGCCTAGACTGAGCCATTGCGAATAACATTCCAAGGAGTTTAAATTAGGGCTTACGCACTTCATCCGAAAAACCAGAGAATTGGGTGATTTTTGGAGTACTTAGGGCGTGCTGAAAAAGTATTTCACGAGTTTTAAGAAGACAGACGGTTAAATCTTGGGATTCGCTAGAACTTAAGCAGCAGCCAGGGCGCATTGAGGATCGCGCCACTGCCGCTGCCATCGGTTG
>NZ_JBNXVR010000008.1:0-201398 GCF_050565595.1 Leptolyngbya sp. AN02str
GTGGGTAGGGTGCTTCGCACCCTACCCACAACACCAACACATCAGATCTAGTGGGCTTGCGTAAGTCCTGCTTTAAAGGCGAAATGTTGAAAGAATTGAGCCATCGTTTAAACCTATGAAAACGGAAGCTAGGTGCTGTAGGAACAAGCCCGTTGGTGATATCGCTGAAGGAGCTGAGATTCTGCTCTGGTTTTTGGGGCGATCGCCTGATTTGGTGGGAATGGACCACCTCATGAATCTGGGTTCAAAATTTGGGCGATGACCCAGCAATCCATTCCGCGAAAACCCTTGTAGAATTAGCAGTCAGGACATTGAAACAGGATATTGAAACAGCTGATTTCTAAATGGTTATTCAGCGAGTTTCAAAACTGCCTGGGGCGTTTGCCAGAGAGATGCGTACGTAGTCACGGTGGCCTGGATGGATGTGAGTGCACCCATCCATCCAGGTTCTTAAGGGAAGTGGTTTCAGGGTGGCGTGTGCTAGAAATGAACGTGCTAACAAAACCTTCAATATCAACCTTGCATCTGAACGTTCACATCGATTCGCATTGGGTTGGCTGATAATGCCTACAAAATCAACGATCTGCACAGATAACAACACAATGGCTCAGTTTGGCATGGTGAGATCCTCTCGCGTTGGGCTGTGGACGGGTACGGTATTGGCCTTGGGTTGGCTGCTCGGTGCTGCCTCAACTCCGGTGGCCGCGCAAACCGTTCCAACGTTGCCCAAGGCATCTTCTGCGCAACCGGCAAACCCTGCGCCTTTGGCGGCAGAGCCGTCTTTGCCTGCTGCATCGGCTCAGGCGTCTCAGCAGGCCCCCGCAGCGCAGCCTGCTCCTCAAAATCCCACCATTAAGGTGGGCATTGTGCAGCGGTTTGGTGAGCAACCAGACCAAAGTACGCTCACCCTTGAGCCTCCGTCGGGCGATCGCCTGTCGATTACGTTTGAAACGGGAGGCCAAACAGAAACCATCACAACAACAGGCCCCATCAAGGTGGATGTGGTGGTGCAACCCTTGCCAGAGCCACAGGTGCGAGAGCGGGTGGTGCTCAGTACGCATCGCAGCTTTGAAAGTGCAGAAGATAGCGCCAAACAATGGCGATCGCGCGGCATTGAGGTAGAAATTGCCCAGCCCCGGCAGTGGCAAGTGTGGGCCAAGCGTGACACCTACAGCAACCCGTTGGTACGGCGTTTGCTCATGCGTAATTTGGAAGCTCAGGGGTCGCGTGGAGCCTTTTTGCAAAGCCGAGTTGAGCGCGAATCGCCCAAAGCCTCCTTTGTCATCAACAACTTTCGATACACCCGCGATCAGTTCTCTATCGCCGCAGGCACCAATCGAATTTATGTGAACCAGGGCACCAGCCCCCAAACGCGTCAGCTTTTTGGCGGAAGCCTGCGAATTCAGCCCAATGCCTATGGCAACTACACCCTGGTAAACGATGTTCCCATCGAAACCTACTTGCGAGGTGTGGTGCCCCACGAGATTGGCCTACAGGCACCACCGACGGCAATCCAAGCGCAGGCAATTTTGGCGCGCACCTATGCCTTGCGCAACTTGCGTCGATTTGAAATCGATAACTACCAGCTCTGTGCCGATACTCAATGCCAGGTGTACAAGGGATTGTCGGGAGCTGCAGAAATTACCGATCGGGCGATCGCTGCAACCCAAGGTCAGGTGCTCACCTACGGCAACGAACTCATTGATGCGCTGTACTCGTCAACAACCGGAGGCGTCACGGCCTCGTTTTCCGATGTATGGAACGGAGCCGATCGCCCATATCTGCGGCCTCGGGTTGACTCGGTACAAAGTGTTTGGGATCTCAATCAGTTTCCTCTGTCCGATGAGCGCAACTTCCGTTCGTTCATTGCCCTAACGGCTGGCTTTAACGAAGTGGGATGGGATACATTTCGCTGGCGGCGAGAAGGCACCCTGGCCGAAATTGCAGCTGGCTTAAAGCAATATCTGCAAGGTCAACAGCATCCCTTAGCGCGGATGACGAGTATTCGCCAAATGGAGGTGCTGGAGCGGGCGAATAGTGGTCGGGTGCAAAAAGTTGCCGTGCAAACCGACGTGGGAACGGTCATTTTAGAAAAGGATGAAATTCTGCGGGCGCTGATTCCACCTCGCAGCTTGCTGTTTTACATGGAGCCCATGTTTGAAACAATTGCGGCTCCACCAGCTATCAATCCTCCCACATCAGCCGAAAGCCCAACGGGAACCCCCAGTTCCACAGAGCCAATTACCCCAACTCCCTCGCCCGCTGCCCAAACTCAAACCGTTCTCAAGGGGTATGCCTTTGTGGGTGGTGGTTTAGGACACGCAGTAGGCATGAGCCAAACCGGAGCTTACAACTTGGGACGCCTCAACTGGTCGGCCAGCCGCATTTTGGAGTTTTATTATCCTGGAACGCGGCTACAACCCTTGACGGATCGCCTGGTTCTGTGGCGCGATCCGGATCAGGTGCTCACCAATGCCACGAGCTTGCCTTAGTTTCCTGGTCTATAGCTGTCGCCAGCTTAGTTGGGACAAGGACATTTTTGGGGAATGGCAAAGCCATTCCCCAAAAATGTCCTAATCAAACTGGCCATCGCTATACATATTCGAGTTGGGTTCAAAAAACTGCATCACTTGGCAACACCGCAATGGCTCTACAGGGGCGTTGCGGTGTTGCGTATTTGAGCCAAATTGGGGACTGTGGACGCTTGGTTGAGATATTCAAGTTGCGATGGCTAGACACTCAAACGAAGCGACTGCATTGTCTGGTTGAGTGGCTGAAAAGCTTATAAATCAGGTGTTTGAAGCGATCGCGGCTCTTGTGCAAAAGATGCGATCGCCATTCACAAAGCGAGCGATTTCCTCATCATTTCTACCTTGAGAGAACTCGAAAATTTACCTAAAGACCGAGGAAAACCTAGCGCAAAACTGAGATAGTTTCATCATTAATACGCACTTTTGGCTAGGTACTTATGTTTAATCTGCTGGAAGCAACCGTTAAGCCGTTAATGCTCAACACCAAAATTCTTGAGGTGGCTTACGAGATGTATTTAGAAGCTCCGCAGTCCATCCATCCCGTCATTAATCTTCGAGACTTATCGTATCGGACAGGAGCCAGTTTGCTGGAATGCCGCAATGCGATTGTCGAAGCGTATAACCTGGGGCGGTTTCCTCAGTGCGCTTTAGAAAAATAGTACCGACCCACGATCGCCCAAAAAAACTCCACCGAGGCCATCCTAGGTGGAGTTTTTGAGTTCGCTATATCGACAAAGAACAACTTTAGTGATTGCCTAGACTGACATCAAATTGAAGCGTGCTTCAATCCAGGCTCGTTGGTAAGCGGGTATGCTGCGGCATAAATCGCGATCGCACATCATAGACAAATGATGAGAGTAGGGGCGATCGCTCAGTCTTTTTTCTCTGGTTGCGAGTGGGAGAACTTGGAACCTGGAGTGCAAGATATTATGGCGATCGCGCCTCTTCACCAATTTCTAACGTGCTCAGTTCACCCAAGCGCCGCGATATTTCATGCGGGGTTTGTGCTGTTGGGCGGGAATGTTGCGAACATTGTGCTCGTGGAGTTTTGCGCCACGATATTGGCCAATGATTGGGCCTTCAACGAAGTCAACCCCGTTGTTGGGAGCTTCGTAACTTGCACCGCGGTAGTGGAGTTCCATAATTGCCTCTTACTCAAAAACTAAAAGATTCATGAAGCGTAGTAACTAACCCAGTCGTTAGCTCAAGAGTAATTGCTAGACCAGATCGAAAACGGCTTTAATTCTGTATCTATTGTTACGGTTTAATTTTGCGCTGTCAACAAGATATGTACAAAATTTGACAATTTACGCCTTGCGATAGGCCAAATTCGCTAAGCTGCTGCCCCAAAGATTACGGCCTGGGATAGATGACTAAGTGCGCACCTTTCCAGGTTGGGGCTGTAGGCCAAGCATTGGAAGCGATCGCCAAGCAGCCAACATTCATCTGTGCGGTTATGCTTTCTGGATGGGTTGAGCATAGCCAAACTGCTGCTCCAAATTGCACATTGTTGAATTCTGATTCCTGGATGGCGATCGCGCTGTTGCAATAGAGTCGCTGGGTGCTCCAACTCAGGTGTTTTTGGGAAACACCGTTATCGCCCAATTTCCATGCCGCGAAAATAATCGCCGGGGTTTTGGGCAACCCAGCCCAGGTCAGAATTGGATCGCACTTCAAAATGCAGGTGGGGAGCGGTAGCACTGCCGCTGCTGCCCACGGTGCCAATGCGATCGCCCGCTCGAACGGTTTGCCCCGCCGTCACGCTGGTGCTTTGTAGCTGGGCATAGCGAGTTTGCAAGCCCTGCGCATGGTTAATCACAATCAAGTTGCCATAGGCACCCTGCTGTCCCACAAATGCAACGGTGCCGCTGCCCGCTGCCAAAACGGCATCTCCCGCATTGGCTTGCAAGTCCACTCCACTATGAAAAATGACCTGGCCAGAACCTGGGTCAACCTGCCAACCGTAGCCCAACGTGACCGTCGCCGAAGTAGTGGAGAGGGGATAGCCACCCAGCGATGAAGCGGCGGCGGTTGTGGTGCCACCGCGAGTAATGCCATTGGGCGACCAGTTCACCCCCGGAATGAAAACCGTGGTTGAGGGGGGCTGGCAGCCGTTAATTTCAAACAATACGTCGGCTCGTACGCCATAGGACTCGGCAATGCTAGACCAAGAGCTGCCCGATGGCACATTCACCTGTACACCGTTGTACGGAGGTACAACAATTTCGGCCCCAACGGGGGCGTTGCCGCTCCGCAGGTTTGCATTGAAGCCCATCAGCGTTGCAGGAATCAGGTTATACTGCTGCGCCAAGCTGACCAATGTTTCGCCGGGGGCAATCCGATGCCGCTGCAAGCGCGACAGGGCTGGAGCCTCACACAGCTCGGTATTGGCTTGGGCCATCTGTATGGAAGATGGGGTTGCCGGGGAGGACAGCGTTTGGGCGGTGGCAAAGCCAGGGGCAAGCCCTAGTGCTGTTAGGGCAGCACCCAGCATCCACCCTGCACGATGAAGTGCTGCCATGGGTGGACGGTACTGTAAATGCTGAGGAGGTCTCATTGTTGGCACCTAACTTAACGTATGCGTCTTAAACTCATGATGAAATATACGACGACTTGTTGTGGTGAATGTGGCGTGCGATCGCTCTATTTACTCTAAATTCATGCCTTGCATTACATGTCAGGTCAAAAAACCGTGTCAGAATCAAAATGGGTTTGCTTTTGCCCGCTGTTTTCACCCGTTCAATCGATATCAATTGAAGTTCAGCTGATGAGCAGCTCACCAAAAGCATGTATTGACAGAAACCTATGAGAGCGATCGCGTGAAGCACCGTCCTTTGCAACCTCCAGGTTTTAATCTCCAAGTTTCGATCTTTAGCTAGCAGCGCCATGTCAGGAATTTCGACCAAGCAAGCCACTGCCTACGCTCTTTTATTAACGGCTGGGATTGTGGCTGGCTGGGCAGGTAAGCGGTACTTTGTTTCTGCATGGCCGTCACCTCATGCAACAGCCTCACCAACTCGGTTACAGCTTTTGCCTAGTTCTTTGGGGACAGTGCGATCGGCCAACACGATCGTCAATTCAACACCGGTGGCTCCCAATTTTATTGTGCAGGCCGTGAATCGAGTGGGGCCTGCCGTTGTTCGGCTAGAGGTGTCGCGGCGGCCCAATGCCTCAGCACAGGATAATTTTCAGTTTCCTGGCTTTTTTGAAGATGGCTTTCCCCCTGAACGATTTCGGCAGGGGAGTGGCTCGGGATTTATTGTTGGGGCAGATGGTCAAGTGATTACGAATGCCCATGTGGTGGAAGGGGCTACCCAAGTTCAGGTCACGCTGAAGGATGGACGCACCTTTGAAGGTCGAGTTGTGGGCGTTGACCTAGTAACGGATGTTGCCGCTATCAAAATTGACTCGCAAGACTTGCCTGTTGTGAGTTTGGGCGACTCGGATACGTTAAAACCGGGGCAATGGGCGATCGCTATTGGTAGTCCTTTGGGGCTAGATAATACAGTCACTGCTGGCATCATTAGTGCAACTGGCCGACCCAGCAATCAGGTTGGAGTAGGCGATCGCCGAGTGCGGTTTATTCAAACCGATGCCGCGATCAATCCTGGAAACTCGGGCGGGCCTCTTCTCAATGATCAGGGAGAAGTGATTGGCATCAACACAGCCATTCGTGCCAATGCTCAAGGATTAGGCTTCGCCATTCCCATTCGCACAGCCCAGCGTATTGCTGACCAGCTCTTTGCGACTGGCACCGTCGATCATCCTTATCTGGGTATTCAAATGGTGGATCTTACCCCAGACATTGCTAAAGAAGTCAATGAAGAAGGCTCGTTAGCAAGCAAGGTAGAGCTAGAAGAAGGGGTGTTGATTTTGGATGTGCTGCCCCAAACTCCAGCCGCTCAAGCCGGACTGCGCCCTGGAGATGTAATTTTGCGAGTCAATGGCGAGTCGGTGGTTTCCTCGATTAATGTTCAAGAGCAGGTGGAAGAAAGCGAAATTGGCCAGCCGCTCCCCATTGAAGTGAATCGCAATGGAGTTGTGCGCCAGGTGGAAGTTCGTCCCGGCACGTTTCCAACTCAATCACAGCAGCGGTGAGCCCGTGAATTTGGATCTAACCCCCATGCTGAAGGGGTAGCAATGCGGTGCTTTAATCCAAGGATTCGTCGTTGTCGCGATCGCTTGGGAAGGGGGTCTCGTGGTGAAGCGGCGAAATTCCTGTCAAGCTAGTTTCTAGCTCCATGCGCTGCTCCATCCGCCGCAAGAAGTAGCCCGTCATCATGGCAGAAGCCAGTAAACCTGCCAAATTGTCGCGATCGGTGGTGATTTGGGCGTTGAATGCCCCAGATGGCAACATGCCAACTAAACCCTGCACATTCTGAGAAATGATGTCTTTAATCTCTGGGCTGACAGAGCGAGCCACCTTGGCCATCATTTCGGGCGATTGATGCTGGAGGTACTTCAGCAACTGGTTCGTTTCTTTATCTTCTGTATGGCCTGTAAAGAAGTCAGAGCCGTCAGGATTAAAGATCATGATTGATCCCTACAGTATTTAAACTCATTTTTACATCTATCTCCCACACTGTAGCGAGTATTCCCATGGGTTGAGGTGAAATTCACAAACCAGCCTGGTTGGATCACAGTAGCCTAAAACAGGTTCTTAAAAAAAGAAGATGCAGTCGGCTAAGCTTATGTGTAGGCTTACATGCATGAGAGTGCTGAAAGTTGGCGCTAATTTGGCGCTGACTTGGCGTCTGTTAAAACTTGGAGCGAGCCAATTAGAGGGCCAATTCTGAGTTTTGAAACCCCTGTTTGGCTTGAATGGTTCAGGACTTACGCACGTCATCCGAAAAACCAGGGGGGTGGATGATGTTTGAAGCGCTCAGCACTTCCAACATCATTTAACTGCGTAAGTCCTGTGGTTGTTTGATTTGAATGGTTGTTTAAAAGCGATGACCAATTACGATGCTCAATCGGGCCGGGAATGGTGGGCACAGCGATGGGTTGATGTTCTGGAGTCGTTTGGCTGGGTTCGGCGGTTGGCTCGGGCACGCAACTATGCACGCGAAGGGCATGTGCTTAGTCTGGAGTTTCGGGGGGCGAAGGTTGTTGCTCGCGTTCAGGGAACAGCACCGGAACCCTATCGGGTGAGCTTAAGTCTTGATCCATTTACCGATGAGCAATGGCAGTATGTGATTGAGTCGTTGTCTCAGCGGGCAATTTTTTCTGCAAAGCTGTTGTCGGGTGAAATGCCCACGAATATTGAACAGGTGTTTACCAATAATGGGTTAAGCCTGTTTCCTTTTACAAAATTTGATATTCACAGCAAGTGCAGTTGTCCTGACCAAGCGAATCCATGCAAGCATATTGGTGCGGTGTACTATGTGCTGGGCGATCGCTTTAGTGAAGATCCGTTTGTGCTCTTTCAGCTGCGGGGTCGGACTAAAGAACAGGTAATTGGAGAACTACGACGATTGCGTAGTGCACACACCGAGTCCCAAGATGCAGCTGCAACGAAGGCGATAGCTCAAGACTCTGGGGCGATCGATTTGGCAAACTTCTGGCGATATGACCAGCAAATTGATCCATCCCTGGTGGTGATTGCGCCATCAACCAATACAGAAACAGTATTGGACATATTAGGGCCAATGCCACTCCATAGTGATGTAGTTGGAACTGCATCAACCCTATCTCCCCAAATGGTCATGGATTATCTCAGAACCATTTATGGTGTGGCGAATCAAGCGGCCGTCATATCTGCGATGACGGCTGGAGCCAATTCATCCTCCTCATAAGCCACACGCAAATGATGCCTTTATTGTTGGATTGTTGCGCTATCCATTTCTAAGATAGGACTTACGCACGTCATCCGAAAAACCAGGGGGGTTGAGTGATGTTTGGGGCACTAAGCGCCCCAAACATCACTCAACTTCGTCAATCCTGTAAGAATTAACGTATCCATTGAGATAAAGATTCTTCCTTCGTCATACTTGCCAAGAGGAAACCAAAGGCCCATTTTTCATGCACCAAGTTGGTGCATGAAAAATGGGCCTTTGCACTGGCGATGATGTGCCTAACGTGAGGCAACAGTAAAACGCCACGGATTACAGCAAAGAAAACATCGCGCTTAAGAGTCTGCTTTCTTGCGGCGAGTGCGAGGGGTTGCGGTGGTTGCTGTTGTTTTCTTTGCGCGCGAGGCAGCGGTTTTTGTCTTAGCGGCAGTGGTAGAACGAGGGCCACGGGTGCGCCCTGTTTTGGCAGGTGCGGGGGGGGCTGCCTCGGCTTTGGATGCGTTATCTAAGGATTGAGCAACTGCCTCAAGGGGCAGAGCTTGGCCACCCCGAGTGCGACGCTTGCGCGTGGTGCCGCCAGCAGATTTTTCTCGATTGGTAGCAGCTAAGTAAGACTTCAACGAAGAAGGGCTGATTTTAATACCTTGCTCGGTCAACATTGCCGATACTTCTTCGTGGCTATAGCCGCGATCGAGGGCTGATTTGATGGTGTCTTGCAACTGATCGATGGCTTCGCGCAATGACCACAATTCTTTGGGCTTCTCAGGCAGATCTTTTAAGAATTCTGCTGCTTGCTCGATTGAATCTTTTGTTACTGCTGTTGATGAGGGCGATCGCCGTCTGCCACCTGTCATGAATTCGCTCCTTTATGTTTAGCGGATAGATTATTCATCATCTATTTGGTCTGAATCTATTCGGCCTGAATGTTTGAATAGACCTTTCATACAATGGAATTAGTATTCCCATCTATGAATCACTTATAGCGTAAATTTCTTAATGTCAAACATTTATCTGTCTTTTATTGAATGTCAATCCGATCAGATTCTTCGATCTATCATGCTTGGGTTCAGAAAAGGTCTTGGATTGCCTCTGTCTCGTGGTGGAAATGATGTCGATTTTGGGTTCTAGGAAGGGCTTGGTTTTCTGTTAGGCTTGGCCTTCTCACGTGTCATTCGGCACCCAACATGGCAGTTGAATTGATGGTTGCATTGGGGTGCTGTGCGATATCTGGTGTGATGCAAAAGCGATCGCTTTGAAAATATTGAGGCGATGTTTGCTGGATCAGATAGTTCTTCATTGCACCATGGCTGCGAGTATCCTGCTTGCTATTGAGACAGATCGGCCCTAAGCCTAACTTCGGATGTATCGACGGCTTGTACCATGGCTGCGATCGCTTTTCCAGTAATGGGGTCAATCCAATCGCCTGCAATTTCGCTGAGCGGAACCAGCACAAAGGCACGCTCATTCATTCGGGGATGCGGAATTAACAGATGAGGTGTATCCAATACAAGCTGATCAAAGAGGAGTAAATCCAAGTCTAGTAACCGTGGCCCCCAGCGTTCACGACGAACCCGGCCAAAATTGGCCTCAATGGCTAGCAAATGCTCCAGAAGTTGAAACGGGGTCAAGGTTGTTTTGAGGAGGGCTGCTGCATTGATATAGTCCGGCTGTGGAGGCCCAACAGCCGCGGTTTCATAAAACTGGGAATAGGCGATGACGGTGATGCCAGCTGTGTTGTTTAATGCGGCGATCGCAGCGCGCAAAATATCGGCAGAGTTGCCCAAATTGCTACCCAGTGCGATCGCTGCGTGATGCTGTGTGTTGGAATTTGGTATTGTCACTGGAAAAATCTTCTATACAGTGTTGAAAATTGGCTGTTGTACAACTAAGCCATCTCAGCTAAGCCATCTCAGCGCTCATGTGCGAATAGCATACGCTCAACTTTGGCGTTTTTAAGAAGATGGCAATTCCGTATCGAGAATAATCGCGCAATCAGTTGCGCAATGGAGTCACGGTCTAGGATAGGGGATTTAGTGCGGGGTGCTTCGGCGGATGCTCGAACGAACCGGCTCGTGCAAGGTTTTGATGAGAGGAAATACTCTCGTTCTGTCATTCGAACACACACACCATGAGCGAGAAAGATGCTGCTGTGGCATAAGGCTGCGTGAGCCTAGTCGATTGCTCAGCCGAACGAGGCCAACCAAAAGCACTTAATGCTATTTCAGGATTTCCTAGCTGTTTCAGGATTTTCTAAAATTCCGAGCCTCTATTCGATCCTCGAAAAGATCTATCCTCGAAAAGATCTATGCAGGAATATGCACCAGTATCAATGGTTGATTTCTACTGGAATTTGACGACGAATCAGTAAATTTCTACCAAGTTGGATCAAAGAACAAGTTGATGGTGACTTCCGATTCGCTAGGAGGAACGGCACTAATACAGGCACAAATGGTATCTCCATTGCCCAGTTCGACTTCGCAGGCATGGCAAGACCCCATCAGGCAACCCGTAGGAATTGAGACTCCCGCTCGTTTGGCTACGGCTAGGATTGGCTCGCCTACTTGGGCTTCTATCAGAACATCATCGGGCAAAAAGCGAATGTGAACACTCATAACAAGATTCTGAAAAATTCCTGAACTTAGTCTCGCGCAGTTGGGGATATTTCTGAAGCAGAACAGGGCCGAAAATCCTTGCTAATCCTAATAAATTTGCTTTGGATATGCCATCAGCCTGGCTAAAAATGGGAGTGATACTATGCTGATGAGTTAAGCAGAGTACGTGCTTACACAGCAATGCTACGCGTTAGGTTTCACCTTCAATGCTAGCGTTAAACTTCCCAAATCTAAAGTGAAGAGCTGCTTGCTCATTTAGATTTGGTGACAGCACAACTGAGTAACTCAAGGATAAACGGGTACGTTGCACCGAAAGGGTTAGGGATAATAAGCGCGTCATTGTTGAAATGAGCGCTTATTTTTGTGTTTGTTCTGATTTGGTTTAGGTTTTTCTAAGGCTTGCATGGCGCGCAACCTTTAGAAAAACGAAGCACTCCTGTGTGCCTAATGCGTAGGCAAACAAGAGTGCTTTGGCTTATCCCAAATTGACGGGAAATCGTTGTCTCCTATTTTTTGGTTGGAGGTGAGTACCAGAACGAGATGCTGCCAGACGTTGAGGGCGTAGGGCGATCGCTAGCTGCGTAGCACATAGCCAACGCTGCGAATGGTATGAATGAGCCGTTTTTCTTGATTGGCTTCTAGCTTGAGACGCAAGTAGCGGATATAGACTTCGATGATGTTGGAGTCGCCCATAAAATCGTAGCCCCACACCTTTTCCAAAATTTGGTCACGGGTGATGACTTGGCGCGGATGGCTGAGCAGGTATTCCAATAGGTCAAATTCTTTAGCCGTCAGCTCGATGGGGCGACCATTGCGAAACACTTGGCGGGTGTTGCGGTTCAGGCTAAGGTCTTCATACTCCAACATATCGAGGTTGGCTTCTTGGTTGCGTCGTAGGTGGGCACGCACGCGAGCCAACAGCTCTTCAATGCTAAACGGTTTCACAACGTAGTCATCGGCTCCCGCATCCAGTCCGCTCACGCGATCGCTCACATCATCCCGAGCGGTGAGCAAAATCACAGGAACCTTGATGCCCGTGGCACGCAATCGCCTGCACAAATCAACTCCCGTCATGCCAGGTAGCATCCAATCGAGCACGAGCAAATCGGGCATGGACGAGCGTGCAAGGGATAAGCCTGTGAGGCCGTCGTGGGCAACACTGGTGTGATACCCTTCGGCAGTTAGCTCTAGTTCAATAAAGCGGGCAAGTTTGGTTTCGTCTTCAATGAGCAGAATGTGAGGAGTTTGAGTCATGGGAGGGGGGCTGATCGGAGGATGGGGAAGAGGTCGCGATCGCTTCAGCACGAGCGTCATTCAAGATGGTTTGCAGCATATGAATGATGTACTCCGCCTCGGATTGGGCGATCGCCAAAGCTTCGTGTTGGGCTGGGGTAAGGTTATCGCCCCGGCGTAGCACGCTTTGTAAATAGCCATAAACCAACGTGAGCGGAGTGCGTAAATCGTGCGATACCTGGTTGGTAAATTCGCGCTGCCATTCTCCCGTTTTAGAGACCTGCTCGCACAAATGGTTGTAAGACAGTACCAGTTCGCGCAGTTCTTCAGGCAGCTCTTCAGGACGAATGGGAGGAGTTGTGGCCGTTGGGGCTTGGGCCAGCGATTGCAGTTGGCGGATAGGTTTGAGCGATCGCCGTACCGTCATCACGGCTACCCCTACCAAACCCGGTAACACAATTAGAGTGGTGAGGCCCAATGCATATCGAGCCCGATCGGAGAGCATCATCATCTCTGTGGTGTCTTGCACCAAAAACAGTTGCCCCATCGTGCCATCTTGCAGCTCCAAAGTATGGCCCATCACCAATAACCGACGGTTATCGACATAGTAGGCTTGGGGCTCGGCCATGGGCAGCTCCATATCTACCCACTCACTCATGACGGATGTTGGGATGGACTCTAGCTCGACGGAGTGCGCCATCATGCCCTGTTGGGGATATTTAATCCACATCCACAGCGTATCTGATGACCATTTATTAATGGTTTGCTGCAACAGGGTAGGAGTGAGTAAGTCTGAATTGTCCACCTGCACATCTTTGGCAAACTGAGTGGCAACCAACTCCATGCTCTGCTCGCAGCTTTTTACCATCATCTGCGCCATGGCGCGCCGAACCAACCAACCATATCCCACCATTCCTGGCACGATAATGGCCAGAATTCCCAGCGTGAGTTGTAACCGCAGCGGCATTTGCTGACTAGCATCTAGCCAACTCTGGGTTCGATATTTGAGCTTGGCCAAAGGTGGCAACATTCGAAAGCTGGTGTGTTGATAATTTTCAATACCGCTACGCTAACAGGGAATGCTGAGAAAAGCCTGAGAGGATGCCTCAACTTTATGGAGGTTTGTATGAAGAGAGAATGTTGAGCAATCACGAATGCGTCGAGTCCTGAATCAATTGGGGTAGGCCAACCTGGACTTGGGTTCCTGCGGGGTCGGTGTGAATGTGGAGGATGCCACCGTGGGCGTCAATAATCCGTTTTACGATCGCCAGCCCTAAGCCGGTTCCGCCTGTTTTGGTAGAGCAAAATGGTTGGGTGAGTTTGGGCAATAGCTCGGTGGGGATGGGAATACCGCCATTGTGAACTTTGAGTTGCACATAGGCTGTGGGGGTATGGCGGGCCGCGATCGCAGCAGGAGCGGCTGGCTCAATTGCAATGCTACAGCGCACGCTTTCACCAGGGGCGATCGCCTCGCAGGCATTTTTCACAAGATTAATGAGAACCTGTTTTAATTTGTCGCGATCGCCCAGCACCCGTGTTGGGGTTGTTTCGCCATGCCAGACAATGTGCCGTCCGCTGGCCTCGGGCATCATTTGTAGAAAAGGAATCTCTTCACACACAAATGCTGTAAAGTCGAGCGGCACCAGCTGAGGGATTTGGGGTTTGGCAAACAGCAAAATTTCATGCAGCAGATTTTGCAACCGATGGGCTTCTTCTAGTGCCAACATAGCCCGATCTTGATCAGCAGCAGCGGTACTTGTTTTTTGAAAATGCTGAAGCCCAAGGGTCATTGTTGTGACGGGATTGCGAATTTCGTGCACAATCATGGAGGCAAACTCGCCAATCGCTGCCAGCCGCTCCTGATGAATGAGCCTTTCCTGGGCAGCCTTTAACTCTTGAGTTCTGCGCGCTACTTCTGCCTCTAGGCGCTCGGTAAACTGCCGCTGCTGTTGATACAGGTAGTAATTGTCGATGGCGGTGGCAGCACGCTCAGCAAACAGCTCCACCATACGAACGTCTTCTGGGTAGAACGATCGTGAATTTTCGCAGAATGAGCAAATCGTGCCTAAAACCTGGCCTTGTACCGTTTTTAGGGGAACACCCAAGTAGGCAATATAGCCAGGGGGCAGCGTTCCATACTCTGGGTGTAATCGGGCATCTTCAACCACGAGCGTTTGCTTGGTGTTGGTAACGGTTTCTGTGAGGGTGCCATGCAAAGATACGAGGTTGCCATCGAACAGTTCGTTGCCGCTGTGAGCCATCACGACCCCTGGCTCTTGTTGTCGAAGGGTGACAACCGTTCCAGGCAACTGCAACAGTTCTCCTACTCCTGTTGCAATGTCTCTTAGATATTGGCTTAAGTTGCCTTCACGATAGCT
This sequence comes from Leptolyngbya sp. AN02str, assembly GCF_050565595.1. Lineage (NCBI taxonomy): Bacteria > Bacillati > Cyanobacteriota > Cyanophyceae > Leptolyngbyales > Leptolyngbyaceae > Leptolyngbya > Leptolyngbya sp. AN02str. The sequence continues at coordinate 14,547 of NZ_JBNXVR010000008.1, forward strand.
CAGCGATGCCAAAATTTCGATCGCACGTTGAGCTTGCTGCCATCCTTTGTGAATGCGATCTGAATGAACTTCATGATCAATCGGTGAGGTCATAACGCTAGAAATGAATGACTGTAGCGCTGATGGAAAGACGAACCATGAACGGATTCGGTGCATGAAGGATGCCAAGATGCGATCGCCCAAAGAAATCGCCCAAAGAAAATGCAGCAAATGGAGGAGCGGCTGGGCCGGAAATTACGACTTCTGGAAGTGATGAAACCTGAAGTCCGTTTATCCAGAACCTGATCACTGAACAACTGAAAGGGACTGACCTTGGTAACTTACTTCGATTGACAAAAATAAATTGTAGCTATGACCGTACCAAATCTGCTGGTTGTTCGCAAATAGCTACATGGGGTCTATTCTCCCAATCCAATTTGTGGAGTGAGTCAGTCTGCGATTCCAGATGGTTTAGGGGCGATCGCACGGTTATTGAATGCTCCAGCGTCGTCGCCAGCTTGAGGTCGATTCGCGTTGGCAGCCCTGCTGTTCGTGCAGCTGCCGAGCCAAAATTGCGTCCGCATCATCACTCAACGTGGGATCGCGGTAGGGAATTGCGGCTCGCGTTTGCAAATGTTCTTGCTCCATAGGAGAGAGGGGCGGCAAGCTCAGTTCAGTTCGGCTGGCGACGGTGCCTTGCGCCCACTCATGGGATGGGAGGTTGGCGGTTGCCTCCATGGGAATGGTGCCAATGGTGAAGCCAGCCTCCAGCATGGCAGCCCGCACCGAAGCTGAACGCGAATAGGTGGCCAAAATACCGGATGGGGCAAGGCATTGGCCCACTTTCTTAAAGAATTCGACTGTCCAAAGTTGAGGACAGCGACGGGGCGAAAACGGATCGAAAAAGATGGCATCGGCCTGGAAGTGATACTGAATGACCGTTTGGATGGTCTGCCGAGCATCGCCAATTAGCAGGGTGGCATCTAGGGTTGGGGTGGTGCAGCGATGGGCGATCGCAAGTTCGGTCAAAATGGTTTGTACCTGTGGCGACCAGCTTTGCACCACGGGAGGTTGGGTCGCTGCCACTGGCACGCTGGCATCTCGTTCCAGGCCGTAGACGGTGACGTGGCATTGGGGATGAGCTGCCCAAATAGTTTCCAAAGCGGCGGCGGTGTTGTAGCCCAGTCCATAACACACATCCAGCAAGGCAATACGAGGATGGTGCGATCGCTCCACCAGCCGAGTTGCCGTCGCAAACTTGAGAAACGCCTCCTCTTTAGCCCCCTGGCTACTGTGAAATGCTTCGCCAAATTCATCCGAAAAAAAGGTAAATGAACCGTCACTGGTTGGCTGGGGAATCCAGGTTTTGACCTCACTCATGCACGTTCCCAAACGGCTCTACACAAAACAGTCGAATTCCCAATCTAAAACATTTAGGACCTATGCACTTCATACAAAAATCCATTCACCTGCGTAAGTCCTGACATTGGGGCGCGATCGCACAGCCAAGACCTTGCTACACTCAAATGCAGCAGTGTTTTGCCCGTTGGGGTAAAACAGAGCCATCCCTTGGGGGCGATCGCATCTCTCCATCTTGCCGTTTGTTGATCTTTCATTGCATACAACCTTCATGGCCACCACTCGACGCATCCTCGACCTGCTGCGCAACGGGCAACCCGGCGAAACCGTTACCATTCAAGGCTGGGTTCGCACCAAGCGCGACCAAAAAGAATTTAGCTTTGTAGAAGTGAACGATGGCTCCTCGTTGGCGGGCTTGCAGGCGGTGGTCAGCCAGGATGTGCCGGGTTATGCCGATGCGCTGAAGCGGGTGAATACCGGTGCTTCGGTGGAGCTGTCGGGCACGTTGGTCGAGTCGCCTGCCAAGGGCCAGCGGATTGAGCTCAAGGCGGAGTCCATCACGGTTTTTGGAGAAGCGGATGCTGAGACGTACCCGTTGCAGAAAAAGCGGCACTCGTTCGAATTTTTGCGCTCCATAGCTCACTTGCGCCCTCGTACCAATACGTTGGGGTCTGTATTTCGGGTGCGCAATGCGTGCGCAACTGCCGTGCATAACTTCTTTCAAGAGCGCAACTTTTTGTGGGTGCATACCCCGCTCATTACCGCGAGCGATGCCGAAGGGGCGGGCGAACTGTTCACGGTGACCAGTATGAATTTGGACACACCGCCGCGCACCAAATCGGGCGAGGTGGACTTTGCCCAGGACTTTTTTGGCAAACGCGCCTTTTTAACAGTGAGCGGCCAGCTCGAAGCCGAAATTATGGCGATGGCGTTTACCAATGTCTACACCTTTGGCCCCACGTTTCGTGCCGAAAACTCCAATACGTCGCGTCACTTGGCTGAGTTTTGGATGATTGAGCCGGAGATGGCGTTTTGTGCGCTGGATGGCAACATGGAACTGGCGGAATCGTTTCTAAAATACGTGTTTAAGTACGTGCTGGAAACCTGTCCCGAGGATATGGAGTTCTTTAACCAGCGGATTGATAATACGGTTTTGGAAACGGCAGACAACATTATTAATAATGAGTTTGAGCGCATTACCTACACCGATGCGATCGCCCTGTTAGAAAAAGCCGACAAAACCTTCGAGTTTCCGGTGTCCTGGGGACTCGATCTGCAATCGGAACATGAGCGCTACCTGGCCGAAGACTTGTTCAAAAAGCCAGTGATTGTTACTGATTATCCCAAAGAAATCAAAGCCTTTTACATGCGCCAAAATGACGACGGCAAAACGGTTCGCGCCATGGATGTGCTAGCCCCTCGAATTGGCGAAATCATTGGCGGTTCCCAGCGTGAAGAGCGCTTGGACTTATTAGAGCAGCGGATGGCTGACTTTCACATTCCAGCCGAGTCGATGTGGTGGTATTTGGACTTGCGCCGCTTTGGCACGGTGCCCCATGCTGGCTTTGGGCTTGGGTTTGAGCGCTTGGTGCAGTTTATGACCGGCATGCAAAACATTCGCGATGTGATTCCGTTCCCGCGTACACCCCAAAGTGCCGAATTCTAGTTCAAAATTGGAGCGGTTTCCAGGGAATGGGGTTTCGATAAGTGCGGAGAAATCCTGCGCCAATTGAACCCATATCCCACCCGTGTCAAACCAGGATTTTAAGCACAATGGTTGATTGAAATGGGATGAGAATGCCTTCAAATAGGGATTGAAAGGATTCGTGAGGCTATATCCATGCCGTATCCGCAAGCTCCCTGGTTGCTTCAGGGTCATGCATTTCAAACGATTCAACTGTTTGATGGCGATCGCGTTCGTGCTGGTATTCCGTCAGAGTTGGAGATTGTGTCTCCCATTCCAGGAAAAACGCTGGGCGGCATTTACTTTGCGTCCTACACGCAAGGCTCCGTTTTGCAGTACAACGAGCTGATTGTGGTGAGTGCGTTTGTGCGTAAAGGAGCCAACATTGGCGCATGGATTTCACACATTTATGTGGATCATCCCGATTCGGTGGCGGGGGGGCGCGACATTTGGGGATTGCCCAAAGAGCTGGCCCAGTTTGACTGGCAGGTGGGAGCGCGTACCTCGGTTGTGGTGAGTCAGGGGAGCGATCGCCTCTGCCAACTCACTTGCGATTGGGAACTGCCTGGCTTGCCGCAAGCGCTATCCATGTCTGCCTTTAGCCAACAGGTGTCGCGGTTACTTCAGTTCAGTGCAACAGAGCATGGTCAACTTCACTTAGTCGGGGCTAAGGTGGAAATTCCACCTACAAGCCCCATTGCTCTGCTGAACCCTAGCCCGGTGGGGATGGCCTTTCATTGCACCGAACTGGTGCTGACGGTCAAAGCTCCCGTCGTGATGAGTGAGCCGTTGGAACTGGCAGGCAGGCGCTAGCGCAAGCGACCGCTGCGCAAAATGCTCACCGCCAGCCACAATCCCAAAAAACTCGCCACGGCAAATAGAGCATCGCTGAGCCAGATCACCTGCCCGGTTTGCGTACGCGACGAAATGATGGCTGCACCAATGATGAGTGACCCCACCACAACGCTGAAAGACAGTCGATTGGCGCTACTGTCGATGGTGCGACGAGTTCCCTCCAGCTCACGGATGCTGAGATTCCATTGCAGCGTTTCGGAGGTGACGCGATCGAGCAATAGCTCAATTTGGCGGGGCGATTGCAGCGTCAGGTTTTTGACATCCAGCATGGTGCGAAAAAACGCAGGCATGGGTGCATCTCCCAACAGTTGCTGCCGGAACAAGTCGGTCATGAGCGGGCGAATTTGCTCCGGAAAGTTGAATTCGGGATCGATCGTGTGAGCGACTCCTTCTAAATTGGCGATCGCCTTGGCACATAATCCCAAGTTGCCAGGGACCCGAATCCGATTTTTCCGCGCTGCTTGCAGTACTTCGTAAAAGAGTTGACTAAAGTTCAGCTCTGCCAAGCTCACGCTGTAGTATTGGCGCAGCAGCCGTTCATAGTCATTCTCCAGCCGCACCAGACTGATGCGCTCATCCGAGGGAGAAAGTTTTAGCGTGAGCTGTGCACAGCGCTGCGCATCGCGGCTCACGATTGCCAAAATGAGCTCCAGCAAAATTTCTTGTGTCAGCGGGTCAAGCCGCCCCACCATGCCACAGTCCAACAAGGCCACCCGCCCATCTTTGAGATAGAATAAATTGCCTGGATGTGGATCGGCATGGAAAAAGCCATCCAAACACACCTGTTGAAAAAACGCTCGCAGCAGCAAATCGGCAACCTCTTTGCGCTTGAGATGCGCTGTGCCCGATCGCTCGGCAACAAACGGTGCTGCCAGCAATAGCCCTCCATCTAGCCATTCCAGCACCAGCAAATCATCCGTGGTCAATTCCCAAATCACCTGGGGAATCATTACTTTTTCGGGATCAAACCACTTGCTGGTAGATAAATTAGTACGCAGTTGGTCGGTGTATTGCCCCTCTTTGGTAAATTGCAGCTCGGCTCGCAGCGCTTGAATAAACTCATCGGCCAGCGTGACCACGTCGTACACTTTGCCAAAATCGGTTTGGGCAACCAGATTGGCAATCACCCGAATCAGGCTGATGTCTCGTTCCACAATACTGTCCAATCCGGGACGTTGGACCTTCAGCGCGACTTCACGGCCATCTTTGAGGGTGGCCCGATGGGTTTGGGCAATGGAGCCAGCGGCAACGGGCTTGGGATCGATATGGGCAAAAACATCGTTGAGCGGCAGTGGTAGCTGCTGACGAAGCATGCTCTCAATTTCGCCCCAGTCAACGGGGGGCACTTCGGCTTGTAGGGTGCTGAGTGTGGCAATGTACTCAGGGGGTAGCAGGTCGGGGCGAGTGCTGAGCAATTGTCCCAATTTGACGAATACCGGGCCGAGATCAACCAAAATGTTGCGCAACACAGCCGGAGTGGGGAGGGCTGGTTCGTCGGTTTTGCCGCCCGTGAGTAGCCGACGCATATAGTCCCAGCCGTGGCGCAGCACAACTTCGGCAATTTCGCCCTGGCGGGAACCCGTTTGAACAAATCGAGACAGCATGAGGTTTTAGGAAGGCAATGGGGTTACCTCTAGCCTACTGTTTGTGGCCAATTTTGGGGTTGAGAACGGTTGGCACGCTTTCGCTCATGGCTGCCAGCGGATGTATGAATTCCAGGTCAGACTATCGGGGGCATCGTCAAAATTGCGAGGGCTTGCCTTAGTCCCGAACTAGATTGTTGCCAATCACTACCGATCTAGAACATCTCCCTGAACTGGATAGGATAGAGATATCCAAACAGGAGACAGATGGTATGCAATTGGCACAGTATCTCCACACGGCTTTACTGGTATCCGATTTGGAGAAGGCGGCGCACTTTTACGGCACGGTGTTGGGCCTCCCCAAGGTTGAGCGATCGCTCAAGTTCCCAGGCATTTGGTACCAAGTTGGCGCAGTGCAAATTCATCTCATTCAAGATGAAGGTGTGGAAATCGCGTTGCAAAATGCAGCAAAGTGGGGGCGCAATGCTCATTTGGCGATCGCAGTGGATAGTGTGGCTGCTGCCAGAGATCATTTGCAAGCCCACGGTTATGCCGTGCAAGTGAGCGCATCGGGACGTGCTGCCCTATTTGTGCAAGATCCCGACGGTAACGTGATAGAGCTGAGCGAACCTACATAATGGGGCGATCGCTCAATGCACCCTATCGCCAAATTACTCAGCATTTTGGGCCAGCGTGGGCTGCGCTTCTACAAAGCCCATAGCGGGCTGCGGATACAACACACCTTCGTAGGCCAAATCCACCTCTTCCTCTCCATCTGAGCTGTCCCAGCGATCGCGCACTTTGGCCGCTTTGGTTTTAACTTGGTTGGCGATCGAGCCCACAATCGAGATGTTGTACTCTTCCAGCTTTTTCAAGCTCTGCTTGGTTTTGGCTCGGCTGGTTTGTCGTAGTGCAACAACCATCAAAATTCCATCTGTGGCCGCCGCCAAAAAGTTTGCATCAATGGCGCTTTGCAAACTCGGTGAATCGTAAATCACCAAGTCGTAGGCTTCTTGCATACTCTCCATGGTGCGACGCAGATAGGGCGATGCAAGCAGGCGCGTGGTGCCCGGTTTCACATGTCCAGCCGTGAGGATGTGCAAGTTTTCGGCTCCAGCAACACTCTGCACGAGATTGGAAAGTGGAGCTGTTTTTTGCAGCAAGTCTGCAAATCCGCTGATGTTTTTCAGTCCCAGCTTGGTGTGCAGTTCGGGAGTGCGGAAGTTGGCATCTACCAAGAGCACTCGCTGTCCGGTGCCGGCAGCCGTTTCTGCAAGATTTAGCGCAACGGTGGTTTTGCCATCGTCGGCTAGGGGCGAACAAATGACGAGCGATCGCACCGATGCAGACTGCACCAAAAATCGTAAATTGGCATACAGCGAATTAAACGCATCCTGAAAGCCAAACGCCTCGGGGTCTAGTTCAGCCCCTTTGGCATTTGCTTGAGTGCCCATCAGAAACCCAACAGACGGATCGCCAGAGAGATAGCGGGGAATGCTACCCAACATCGGCGCAGGAATCAAATCTTTAACATCGTTTGCTTCGTGGAAGATGTCTTGCAGCTTCTCTAGTAGAATCGCTGCTCCAGCCCCCATCATGACCCCTGCCATAACCCCCACCATCAGTTTCTTCCGCGAGCTGACCGGGTCGGGAATGGGATTGCCCGCAGGATCGCGAGGAATGCGAGGCTCGGATACCAACTCCCACGGCACCTGGTTTTGTGCAGCGGCAACGCGGAGCGACTCTCGCTGACTCAACAGCTGATCAAGCGTGCGGGTCGCAATACCCAGCTGGCGCTGCAACTCGTTATAGCGCCGCGAGATCATGGGATACTGCTGGATCTGCCGCTCCACAATATCTCGGTTTTGCGACAAGATTCGGTTCCGCACTTCCAACACTTCCATTTTATTGGCGGCATCCACCAACTGTTGAATCATGCCCTGGCGTACCGAATCCTGGACCGTGCTAATTTGCGAGTTGGAGCTGACTGTGGCGCTTCCACCTAAAATTTGCTGAGCCCGCTGGATAATCAGGTCGTTCAAATTGGCGCGGCGCTGCTCCAGCCGCTGCATGGTAGGACTTTCGGCAGTAAACCGCACCGCCTCAACCGCAATTTGGCTTTCGATCTCGTTCATGCTGTTGAGCAACTGTTGATAACGAGGATCTTGGCTAAGGGATGAAACGGCGATCGCCTCACTCGGGTTGAGCTGAAGCTGTCGTTGCAGCGTTGCATACAGCGTTCGGGTTTCCTGAAGGTCTTGTTGAGTAGATTTCAGCTGATCGGTAACCTGCAACAACTGGGCTGAAATCTGCTGCCCTTGAGAAACCGGATCTAACAAATCATAGGTTTGCTGTAGGTCTTGCAGTTCTGACTCCAACTTATCCACCCGATCTTGTAGGGTAGGAAGTTGGTCTTCAATAAACTTGACCCCTTCACTAATGCGAGTCTTGCGATCCTCCAAGCTGTATCGCAAATATTTCTTGGACAGCTCATCCAGCACCGTTTGTACCGTATCGGGATTGTAGCCCTGGTACATCACATCCAAAATTTTGGTTTCTGTGGAACGACTCTTGCCGCCACTGCGCTGAAGCACGAGTCCGCTCACCAGCTCAGGGTAGATAAATTCTGGATGCTTGGCTTTAACGGCTTCGTAGACCTCGTTGAGAACGCGAGGACTACGCAAAATTTCCAGCTGAGTTGGGTAATCCAGCTTAAACAGTTGCTCACTCGGCACTCCTCCATCTGTCCGCGACAGGGCCGTAGGCTCGGCAATCCTGCCTTCCGAGGTGATGGGCTCAACCAATAACCGAAATCCACCACCATAGGTTGGTGCGTCCGATGCGGTACTTAGCCAAGCCAACACCGACATAACGCCCGCAATGCCCGTGATCAGCGGTAACTTGCGCTGAACCGTGCGAATGAGGGGAAGAATGGGGGATGCTTTCTTGGGTTTCTTGGTGCTAGGTGATTCCTCAACTTCTTCAAAGGATTCATCCTGCAACTCAAATTCCTGCTCCATATCAACCTCGTGTACTAACCCTACTCAGCGGTTTCAAATTCAATAACTGGATGGTGTTGCGAGCTATAGACCAAAGCCAAATAGTCGCAAAATTGCAAACGCTCCGTTGATAGGAGTTAACAGTGTGTTGAGGAAGTCGGATACCCGAGCGGTGGTGGAACGGTTCACCAAAATAATGTCGTTACTTCGCAGGGGTGGATTGTTGGCCTCATCGATGCCGCTAGAGAAGTTAATGTCAATTTCGCGCTTGGCGACTGTGCCATCGGCATTGATGCGGATCAATTCCACTTCGGCTCTGCGGGCGCGGGTATTGCTAAACCCGCCTGCGGCCAAAATGGCCTGATTTAGTGTGGTGTTGGGAGGCAGATCTACTGTCCCTGGCCGTACGACCTCGCCGACCACGTTGATCTTAATGGAGGTGGGCGAAAAGGTGGTTGCTGCTAGCTGGGAGGCTTCTTGTGGTGTTAGGGCTGTGGCTTGGGGGATATAGAGCGTGTCGCCGTCGCGCAGGATGGCATCTTGGCCCAGGTCTCCTGCTTGCAGGAAGGTCCACAGATCGACGTTGATGGTTTCGGCTTGGGATGTTTGTTGAGCCCGTCGAATTTCAATCTGTCGTACGTCGGCCATTTGGGTAATGCCACCCGCAGCCTGAATTGCCTGGGTGACGGTGTAGCGCTGGGCAGCACCACCGCTAAATTCGGCGCCTACAGTGTACACACCGGGACGGTTGACCTGGCCCACCACCCCAATTCGCAAAGGGCGGGGCGCAAGCAGGGTCACGGTCACGAGCGGTTGGTTGATGTATTGGGCATAGCGAGTGGCGATCGCCTCCGCCGCCTGATCCAGGTTCATTTCCTTGATAAATATTTTGCCAATCCAAGGAAGGTTGAGTGAACCATCCAGCAAGACGGTGTACTGAGCGCCGCTAAACTCAGGCACATCAAAAATATCGACGCGAATGGTGTCTCCGGCTCCCAAGATGTAGGGTTCGCCCGCTTGAGTGATCTCGGAAAGGTCGGCTGGTAAGGGTGCGTACTGGACAGACGAGGGCGGTTGAGGTGCTGTTGGTGTTTGTGGCTCGGCAGTAGGCTGCAGCGGAAGCTGTTGCTGAGTGGGTGTTTCTAACTGCTGCTGGATGAATTGCTCTTGAGGTAGAACTGTGGGCGCTGGAGGTGGGGATGTTTGAGCCGAAGCCGTGGTGACTTTGGTGATCGCAACGCAGGTACCAAGCACAATCCAGCTTAGTCGGGTGAGATGACGGCGATCGCAGAAGAAGATCAAGGGGTGAGATTTCCAGTGAACGATCATGAGATGGGACTTCACATTCAACAGTATTGACAAACGTTTGGCAGATGCAGAGTGGGGCTAACGAACGAATGCTGACGCGATGCGAAACTCTGTGGAAATACGGTAGAAATACGGATTATCCAAGTAGCCGAGATATACAGTAAATCTTTAAGATTGTGCAGATATCTTCAGAGTTCCCTGGCAGCCCATACATCTACCAATGTTTGATGAAGATTGAAGCAAGAAAGCTAGGCTGTTTTCCTGAACCGATGAACTGTCTTAACAGAACCGAGGACGTACCCGTTGAATGATTTGTCATGGGCTTGGCTCATGCTCAATCAACGTCAGGCTTGGTTAAAGACTGTTCTCAGGGTAACGATTCATGCACGAGGTCTAAGTAACGTCAGTTTCGGTTAAGGGCTTTTCTGAGGTTTGCGCGGCGCGCAAACCTCAGAAAAGCCCATTTTTGCGTGCGCAACGCGCACGCAAAAATGGGCACTTCAGCTTATCCATCACTCAAGTTAAGTAGGATGTAAGGTCTGAAAATCTGGGCTGTAAAGGCGAACCGTCGAAGTTTGCGTTCAGTCTAGGTGACCTGTGTTGTCTGCTTGAGCGATTGGCCAATTCGGGTTGATGGGTGTGCTTTGTTACCCGCATCTGAATCCTGGGAATGCTGGATAGGGTGTTGCTTACATGCACCGCTTCCGTGAACGGGGCTGGTAGCCCCTAGCACGGGCTGAGCAATGCTCTGCTGGCTGGGTGCGTTATAGAACCTGTGCTTCATCAATTCGAATGTTCTGAGGGGTGTGTCAGGTTTGGCAGAGAGCTGTCTACAGTTGCAGACAGGTTTGGGCTAAAGCCACATCTATTTGGTTTCGCTATCAAGGCTCATAATTCACCCGCGTCTTTATCGAAATACCCCATGGCGATTGCATATCTTGTCAATCAATATCCCAAAGTTAGTCACAGTTTTATTCGCCGCGAGATTGCTGCCGTTGAAGCATGCGGGATACCCATTGCCCGGTATGCCATTCGGGCCTGTCGAGATGAGTTGGTGGATGAGGCTGATCTGGCTGAGTTGGATCGCACCTATGTTGTGATGGATCAAGGATTGAAGCGACTGGCGATCGCTCTGGCAGAAGTGGCGATCGCTCAACCGACGCGCTTCCTCAAAGCGCTGAACATGGCACTCAAGCTGGCCCGTCACTCTGATCGGGGTATTGTGCATCACCTGATCTACTTGGCTGAGGCGTGTCATTTGCTGCGGCAATTTCGAGCAGCTCGAATTACCCACGTGCATGCCCACTTTGGCACGAACTCCACAACGGTAGCGCTCCTGTGCCAGCAGTTGGGAGGGCCGACCTACAGCTTTACCGCGCATGGCCCCGAAGAGTTTGATAAACCCACGGTCATTTCCCTCTCCGAGAAAATTCAGCACGCCTCATTCGTTGCCGCGATTAGCTCGTTTGGCAAAAGCCAACTATTTCGCTGGTGTGAGCACCGCCACTGGTCCAAAGTTCACATCGTGCATTGTGGGGTTGATCAGGAATTTTTAGACCACATCCCATCGCCTGTGTCCGAGGTTCCCCAATTGGTGTGTGTGGGGCGTTTGAGTGAACAGAAGGGATATTTACTTTTGCTAGAGGCCGCTCGGCAACTAACTCAGCAAGGGATGAGCTTTAAGCTGGTGTTGGTTGGCGATGGGCCACTTCGTTCCGAAATTGAAGCCTTGATTCACCAGTGGAATTTGCAACACTGTGTTGAAATTACGGGCTGGGCGAGTGGGCAGCAGGTACAGCAACAGCTTCTGGCGGCTCGGGCAATGGTGCTTCCCAGCTTTGCGGAAGGGCTGCCTGTGGTGATTATGGAGGCACTGGCGCTGGGCCGTCCGGTGATTAGCACCTACATCGCCGGAATTCCAGAGTTGATTGTGCCGGGGCAGTGTGGGTGGTTGGTGCCGCCTGGTGATGCCGATGAGTTGGCGATCGCCATGAAAGCTGCACTCACTGCATCGACGGCAGAGCTAACCCAAATGGGCGCTGTTGGCCGTGCTAGAACGCTACAACAGCACAACAGCTTTATAGAAGCAGGAAAGCTGGCATCTCTCTTTTCACAATCGCTCAGTGCAGAACCCTCAGCAGCGGGGCATGAGTCGGCGATCGCAGCCCCTACATTGGCGATCGCGATGTCATCAACAGCAACAGAATCCTAGTCACACCCCAGTGTGACTAGGATTCTGCGCATTGTTCACCAGCCTTGTATCGAGTCTTTATGGCATCCGCAACATCCCTAAATCGACGCATTGTTAACGGCACATTCTGGACTATTGTGGGCTACGGCACCAGCCAAATGATCCGCTTTGCCAGCAACCTTGTGCTGACCCGCCTACTTGCACCAGAGCTGTTTGGCTTAATGGCGTTGGTGAATGTCTTTTTGGTTGGCCTACAGCTGTTTTCAGATGTGGGCATTACCCCTAGCATTGTTCAAAACAAACGGGGTGAAGATCCAGACTTTTACAACACAGCATGGACGATTCAAGTTTTGCGCGGCATGGCCCTGTGGATCGTTTGTTGCTTGATTACCTATCCAGTTGCGCAGTTTTATCAGGAACCTCAACTCTACTGGCTGCTGCCAGTTGTGAGTTTGTCCACAATTATTTCTGGGTTTAACTGCACCGCTTTTGCGACGCTCAAGCGTCGGTTAGAAGTGGGCAGAATTGCGATCTACGAAATTTTAGTTCAGGTGGTTTCCATCTCAATTCTGTTGATCTGGGCGTATTTGAATCCCACGATTTATGCGCTGGCTGGTGGCAGTGTTGTTGGAGCCGTCATTAAAACCGCATTTAGCTATTGGCTCATTCGTGGGTACAAGAACTGGTTCGCCTGGGATAAGACGGCCCTTCAAGAAATCTTTTCATTTGGTCGATGGATTTTTGTGGCAACGGCGATGACTTTTTTGGCAACTCAGACCGATCGTCTGATGCTTGGTAAGCTGATTTCGATTGAGGTGTTGGGGGTTTACACCATTGCTGCAACGTTGGCAGATTTGCCGCGCCAGGTGATTGGCTTGTTGGGGTCCAATGTGATTTTCCCAACCATTTCGCGATCGCTCGATACACCGCGCAGCGAATTGCGCACCAAAATTTTGGGCAAGCGATGGATCCTGCTGCTTGGAGCGGCGATCGCGCTCACAATTATGGTTTCTCTGGGCGATCTCGTCATTCGCACACTGTACGATAGCCGCTACAACCAAGCCGCATGGATGCTGCCAGTGCTGGCTCTCAGCCTATGGCACACACTGCTTTATAACTCGATGAACCCCTGTCTGATGGGGGTAGGTCGTCCTGTCTATGGGGCGATCGGCAACATGTTGCGCTTTCTAATTTTGTTGGTTGTCATGCCATTCAGCTACGATTGGCTAGGCATTGGTGGGGTCATCATTACCATTGCATTTAGCGACTTGCCCATGTATTTCGTTGTGGTCTATGGCCTATGGAAAGAAAAGCTCAATACAGCAATTCAAGATATTAAAGCAACTGTATTGTTTCTGATATTGCTGGCCGCTTCACTGGGATTACGCGAGTGGCTGGGTTTCGGGTCTCCATTTACGGGATTGTTTTAGACAGATTCCTCCTCTGTTCATCCGTCTGGTGGTTGATAGGTACCCCCTCTTACAAATGTTCCTCTGCTTTCCAATGTGTTGATCTCATGTTGATGATTAGACCTGTTAAATACATTCCTCTTTGAAACGTGAATCAATCGTCGGCTCTGCCGTACAGCGATTCATGCAGTAGGTCTATTTCTAGATTGTTGAATTACATGAGCACCCAAAATCATGAGCCCAACCGTTTACTTAGTCATGTTCGGCTGGATTCCAGTCGTTCTAAACTTCTTTTCACGGTTTCCCCCACAAAAAGCCGTCATTGTTAGTTTCATTGGAGCTTGGTTGTTCCTCCCCATGGCCGTTTTTCCGCTGCCAGGGCTGCCAGACTATTCAAAGATGTCGGCAACCTGCTATGGAATTTTGCTGGCCACCTTTTTGACGGATGCCGAGCGGTTTAAGTCGTTGCGCTTTAGCTGGGTAGATGTGCCCATGTTGCTGTGGTGTACCTGCCCGGTATTTTCCTCAGTATCGAATGATCTGGGTTTGTATGATGGAATTTCCCAATCGCTGGATCAGACCGCGATGTGGGGCTTGCCGTATTTGTTGGGCCGGTTGTATTTGTCCAATCTGTCTGGATTGCGACAGCTCGCAACGGGAATTTTTATTGGCGGACTGGTGTATGCACCGCTATGTGTGCTGGAAACCATTATTAGCCCTCAGTTGCACCGCATTGTATATGGCTACCACGCCGCCAATTTTTTGCAACAAATCCGCTATGGTGGCTATCGCCCATCGGTGTTTACTCAGCATGGGCTAGCGGTTGGCGTGTGGATGATGGCCGCAACCCTCATTGGCATGTGGTTTTGGTATACGGGCACGTTGAAGAAAGTTTGGGGGTTTCGGCTAATCCTGCTGGTTCCGGGGCTGCTGGTGGTATTTATCATGTGTAAGTCAACGGGAGCCTATGGATTGCTTGCTTTAGGAATTTTGATTCTGTTCTCGGCTAAGTGGCTGCGTACGCCGCTGCTGCTGTTATTGGTGGTGGCGGCAATTTGTGCATACCTGCAAATGGGTGCGACAGGGGCGATTACCCCAGAGGCACGAGATCAAGTCTTTGTGCAGCTTACCAAGCTCTCGAATGAGGATCGGGCTGGCTCCATCGTTTTTCGACTTGAGAATGAGGAAATCTTGAGTGAGAAGGCTCGCGAACGCATGCTGTTTGGCTGGGGCGGGTGGGGGCGCGCTCGGGTCTATAACGATGAGGGTGAGGATATCTCTGTAACGGATAGTTTGTGGATTATTGCGTTTGGCGATCGCGGCATTTATGGATTGGCGACTTTGACTGGGGCAATGCTTGTACCAGCTTTGCTCATTCCGTTTAGGGCCTACCCCGCTCGTTTGTGGGGGCATCCTGAGGTGGCACCAGTTGCGGTGTTAACGGTCATTGTCACGTTATTTATGCTGGATAGCGTGTTGAACGCAATGTTTAACCCGGTGTATGTGCTGACCTGCGGAGCCCTTTCTGGCTTGGCGGCCAATCCTGAACCACTGGGCCGTAAACGGAAAAAGAAAAAGGCGAAAACGCTGCCACCGGCTGCCAAAAAACAGCGATCGCAACAGCCGGCTTAACCCAACTTTTGTAGGGTAAGTGGGTCAAAAAATTGGCGATCGACAAAAAATGAGAGAAATCACTCAAGACTTAAGCTGCCTTCAGTATTGAAGATGAAAAGCAGGAGGGGCCTCAAGCAAAACGGATGATCAAGATTTCTGACGAGGCACAAGTCGCATTTACCAAGACGGTACCCATGGGCGAGAAATGGGAATTCTAACGTGGGGGCACCTGAAACGTGGGTTGAACGGTACAGGATTCCCAGGCTTCAACCCTGAATCTATCGTTCAATCGGGAAATTTCCCAACGTCATTGAGAGTTAGCTAAAACAGCATTTTTAGGGAGTTCTTGAGTAATGCCAAAGCCTCTTCGTATTCTTTATGCTGCCGGTCATGGAAATGTTATCGGCACCTACAAACACTGGAGCGAAGAGAAAGATGATCCATCTCAAGTTTCTGTTACCTACTCTGGGCAATTTTTTGACGTGTGCCGCAATCTAAATGCTGAGGCCTGGGTGATTGCAGCGCGGGAAGACCGAGAAACCATTCAAGGCCAAAACATTGTTGTAGAGCATCGGCCTCTTCCATTTCCAAAAGCGAGTGGTCTTGCCTATCATGTCGGCCAACTCTTATATGGACTGGGAATTATTCGCTCAGCGCTGCAGTTTCATGCAGATGCAGTAATTGTGGTGGAAGGAACAACTCACTGGTTTATTTTGAGCTTGCTATCCTTAGCCGGTATCCAAGTTGTTCCCTCATTACACTGTTTGTTATGGCGAAAATTCATTCCGATTTCAAAAAAGGAACGAATTCTGTTTGCGTTTGATCGGTATCTTTTTTCCAGATTTTGCTCTGCAATTTTAGTGGTCTCAGATGACATTGCACACCAGGTTAAAGAGCTAACGAACGGTCAAAATAAGCCAATTTTTCGGTTCACGCCAATCTATCGCCCTGATCGGTTTGAGGGAGTTCCTAAGCCGAGTCTTGAACGATCTCCATTTCGGGTGTTGTACGTTGGCCGAGTTGAAGCGGAAAAGGGTGTATTTGATTTGGTAGAGGTGGCAAAGAGCCTGCGTGAGCAAGGTCGACACGATATTGTTTTTGACATTTGTGGCGATGGCTCAAGCCTGGAACAATTGCGAGCCAGCGTACAAGCAGCTGGACTCGAAGATGTGTTCCATTGCTACGGTTATTGCAATTACACCCAAATGCGTGAACGATTTGCCCAATCGCATGTGGTAATTGTGCCAACGCGAGCGGATTTTATTGAAGGCTTCAATAAGGTTGTGGTTGAAGGGGTGTTGTCGGGTCGCCCTGTGATTACTTCGGCGGTATGCCCTGCTCTTGCATCTGTGCAAGATGCTGTGGTTGAAGTTCCAGTGAATCAAACAATGGGCTACCGAGATGCGATTGTGCAGCTGTGTGATGATACCGAACTGTATGCTCAAAAGATGAAAAGCTGTGTGGCTTTGCAAGGGCAATTCTATGATGCCGCGAAAGGCTGGGGTGCGATCGCCTATTCCGTCATGAAACGGATTCAAGATAAACAACAGTTTGAAATATCAGAATTAGATGAACTTTCAGCTTCTGTTCTGAAATAGCAATGAATGATGGAAAAGGAACGTAAGGCTTACATTTAATTTCAGTTAGAGATGGCGTCATTTCATGCCCAATGTCCATCTCATCCTACATGAAATTTTAACCATAGATATCGTGCTGAGTTGATGACATCACTCATGTTCAAATATTGGGAGGAGATATGGTAATGGATGGTTTGAATATTAGTTTTGTCTGTTGTATTGAATCTGGATGGCTAGAAGAACAAACCATCCGGATGGTTGAAAGCTTGCGTCGATGGGGTGGCCGCATGGCCAACGCCCCTGTCTATGCGGTAACACCACGATTTGGACCTCCTTTGTCTAGCAGAACGCACCAAGAGCTAGAGCGGTTGAATGTGACCCATCTGCGATTTCAAGCGGCAAATAAATATGCTTGGAAAAGCTTTCTGAATAAGCACTACGCCTTGGCTGCTGTTGAAGAAATTTGCAACACGGACTTCGTTGCGTGGCTCGATAGCGATCTTTTGATCGTGGACGAGCCGACGGAGTTGTTTTTGCAGGATGACGAGGACTTTGCAGCCTGTGCCCCCGACAAAAATATTGGTACGTCTGGCCCAGAGGATCCGTTCAACGAGTATTGGACGGTTGTGTGTCGCGAGTTGGGTATGGATCTTGAAGATTTGCCCTGGGTGGAAACGCATCGCGAAGGCGCACGAATTCGTCTTTATTGGAACAGTGGTGTGTTTGTGTACCGTCGCTCTACTGGCTTTGCGAAGCCTCATTTAGAAATGACGGTTCGGTTAATGGATTCTCATATTGCCTCCAAGCATGCAGGGGTATACTTCACCCAGCACACGCTAGGTTTAGCCATGGTGAAGATGGGGCTGAGATGGCGGCCCTTGTCCCATTCCCACAATTATGGATTGGGCAGCAAAACGGTTGCGCTGTGGAATCATCCCGATGCATTAAAGGCTGCGAAGATTCTGCATTATCACGATGCGATGTGGCCTAACTTTTGGAATCAGCTCTTGGACGCATTGCAGCCCACACAGCCTGAAGTGGCTGCTTGGCTGGAGTCGCTCGGCCCTGTGAAAAACGATGCACCGCCACAGTGGCGCTTGTTGACCAAGGGGTTAGAGATTTCGAGGAAGCGCAAGGCGAAAACCTATCAAGAAATGTGTAAAGTGATTTGATTTTGGGCATTGTAATGCTGGGTCTGCTGATGGCTAAGGCCAAGCTAGCCATGAATGGTGGAGGTGGTGTTGCAAAAGTATTTCGTCGCGAGTGTGTCACATGTGGCTGACCTCTTCTTTCCCGAATGAATGCGGGCGATCGCTGTTCAGATATTGCTGTTCAGAATTCAGTGAGCCAGTTAACGAAAATCCCTCCACCAAACTTGCCAAGCAAGATTCAGAAATCAGGATGTTTGAATTGTTCGCTTTAAGATTTTTCAGCTAGTCATGACGAATTTTGCAGAGGCCAACATGTCGCTTCAACTGCTTGTGGTAATCGTAAATTACCGAACTCCAGCGTTGACGATTGATTGCTTGCGATCGCTCAAAGACGAAGTACAGGCCATGTCCACCGTTCAGGTTGTCGTGACCGATAACGACTCGGGAGATGATTCCATCAACCAAATTCAGAGGGCGATCGCCCAAGGGGGATGGGGTGATTGGGTGACCATGATGCCGCTCGAACGCAACGGCGGGTTCGCCTACGGAAACAACGCTGCCATTCGTCCGTACCTACAGGCGGGTACGCTGCCACCCTATGTGCTGCTCCTCAACCCCGATACCGTGGTTCGGCCCAATGCCTTGCGATCGCTCGTCAACTTTATGGATCAGCATCCCACCGTGGGAATTGCCGGCAGCCGACTAGAAGATCCCGACACAACTCCCCAATGTTCTGCCTTTCGATTTCACACCCTATTTAGCGAAATTGACTCAAGCATTCGCCTAGGGTTTGTCTCTAATATGCTGAAGCGCTGGATTGTGGCTCCGCCCGTTGTCGATGAAGCCTGCCAAACCGACTGGGTCGCAGGAGCCAGTATGATCATCCGTCGAGATGTGTTCGAAACTGTGGGCCTGATGGACGAGGCCTACTTCATGTATTACGAAGAAATGGACTTTTGCTTGCAGGCAAATCGCGCCGGATGGCCCTGTTGGTATGTGCCCCAAAGCCGGATTGTGCACTTAGTGGGTCAAAGCTCAGGCGTGACCAACACCAAGAGTCCGGCAAAGCGTAGACCCCAGTATTGGTTTGATTCTCGTCGCCGCTATTTTCTCAAAAACTACGGCTGGTTTTATACCGCGTTGGCAGATACGGTTTGGGCAGTTGGATTTGCTTTATGGCGGGTGCGCCGCCTGATTCAGCAAAAGCCTGATTCTGATCCCCCTCAACTGCTCAACGATTTTATTCGCAATAGTATTTTCTTTCGCGGGGGAGTGATTGGTCCCGCCAAGATTGGGTAGCTGGCCCAACTATGCAGCAATGTGCATATAACTTAAGTCGGTTGTAAGGATAGGTGTATGGTGATTTCAGAGCAGATGTCGGGGCAGGCGCTTCCGGTGAATGAGCCGTCGCTGTCGCTGTGGCAGCAAATTCGGGAAGATTGGGCTGCCCATGGTCGTGATTGGACAAAGCCGGGCTTTCGTGCGGTTGCTGTACACCGGTTTGGAGTATGGCGCATGACAATTCAGCCGAAGCTGCTGCGGGCTCCCTTCAGCATGCTGTATCGATCGCTTTATCGCAAAGTGCGCAATACCTATGGCATTGACCTACCCTACACGGTCAAGCTAGGCCGTCGCGTCATTATTGAACATCAGGGTGCCATCATTATTCATGGGTATTCCAGCATTGGTGATGACAGTATTATTCGCCAGGGGGTAACGTTGGGAAACCGCTACCTTGATCGTCCCTTAGAAGCACCCCAACTCGGCTGTAGGGTGAACGTAGGCGCGGGTGCCAAGCTGCTTGGGGGCATTGCGCTGGGAGATGGCGTCAATATTGGGGCCAATGCAGTGGTGTTGATGGATATTCCTGCCGGAAAAACTGCAGTCGGAATTCCTGCTAAAATCATCAATCCTTAAGCTTCTTTGGAGCCTTGGACTCAAATGGTTCAAGCCCTTTGATGGATTTGGCTCGATGATTTGACTTGATCAGGACTTACGCATTTGTGGTGTGGTGGGGTGCGAAGCACCCCACCCACAACACAAACACACCAGATTTAGTGGACTTGCGTAAGTCCATTTGATATTGACTCGATGATTTGACAAAGGGATGTGCGATTTTAGTCCCGATAATGAAAGCTGAATCGCTTGATGGTTGGGTAGCTGACTGTCAGGCGATTTGACGTATTGGGCGATCGCCACAGTTGTCCAAAACCTGACGTGGCTCAGTTGATCAGGATGCCATTGGGGTGCTGCTTCACAACGCTCCCCACAGATGTAAACCACTACCATGCGATCGCTTCCAGAAAACCGTCAGTGCTGAAT
Source organism: Leptolyngbya sp. AN02str (assembly GCF_050565595.1). Classification (NCBI taxonomy): domain Bacteria; kingdom Bacillati; phylum Cyanobacteriota; class Cyanophyceae; order Leptolyngbyales; family Leptolyngbyaceae; genus Leptolyngbya; species Leptolyngbya sp. AN02str. The sequence goes on from NZ_JBNXVR010000008.1 coordinate 34,578, forward strand.
AGACTGAAGCACCCAGGTTTGCGTGCGTAACGCAAACACCAGAAAGGGCTGTGTTGAGGGTTGTGCACCGCGAAACTCCCAAATAAGACCTTAACAAGGCCTTAACTGAAACTGCCGTTAAAAGATGACGCATTACGGGAGCAAATTGAAGATGACACCAATGGTGAAATAATTCGTGATGCTCGATACAGCTTTGAAAAAATGCTGAGTTTGGGGAATGTCGAGCGGAAACAATATCGATTTGACTCAGGAAAATTGACGGAAGGGTATGACAGGTTTATGGATGGTATAAAAATGTTGCTGCTCATTCATGCGGCATGATGTGTTGATAAAGACGTTATGGTGTTTCCAATTTGGGGAATTCTAAATTTGAGATTGCTATGCGACTAGCCAATATCTGCTTAAAATGTTGCTCTAGTGAATGATGGGTTGGCTTCTGCCAAGCATGTGTCGGAACTCAGTGAGAGGATTTTGATGAACGTTATCTCTACAGAAATTCCTGATGTACTCATTATCGAACCTAGAGTATTTGGAGATGAGCGGGGCTTTTTCTTCGAAAGTTTTAACGAGAAAGTATTTCTTGATAAGGCTGATAATTCAGTTCGGTTTGTACAAGATAACCACTCTCGATCGTGTCGCAATGTCTTACGAGGCTTGCATTACCAGATTCAGCAGCCTCAGGGCAAGCTCGTGCGTGCTGTGGTTGGCACCATTTACGATGTGGCGGTCGATATTCGCAGATCATCTCCCACGTTTGGTATGTGGGTTGGCTATGAACTAAGCGCTGAAAATAAGCGCCAGCTTTGGGTTCCGGCTGGGTTTGCCCATGGTTTTTTGGTGCTGTCGGATGTTGCAGAAGTGCTGTACAAAACGACCGATTACTATGCTCCGCAGTATGAGCGATGCATTGTATGGAATGATCCCGATTTGGCGATCGCTTGGCCAACTGATGAGCCTCCCATTTTATCGACGAAAGATCAGGCCGGAAGCTTGCTCACCGCTGCAGAGGTGTTTGCATGAGCCGCATTTTAATTACGGGAGCACAGGGGCAAGTGGGAGCTGAGCTGCAGCGATCGCTTGCATCGTTGGGAGATGTGATTGCTGCTGGTCGAGATAGGGTTGACTTGTCGCAGCCCGAACAATTGCGGGCAACCTTGCGCGAGCTACAGCCCAACCTGATTGTGAATGCAGCGGCCTATACCGCCGTCGATAAGGCAGAGACGGATGTTTCGGTGGCCAATGTTGTGAATGGAACTGCCCCCACCATCTTGGCGGAAGAAGCCTGTGCCTTGGGTGCATCGCTCATTCATATTTCAACGGACTATGTGTTTGACGGGCAAAAGAATACGCCCTATCTCGAAGATGATCAGCCCAACCCGACTGGGTCGTATGCCAAGTCGAAATGGCTGGGAGAGGTGGGAATTCAGCAAGTGTTTAAGCACGCTCAAGCTGATAGCTTGCCGCCGTTTTTCATTATGCGAACGGCCTGGGTGTATGGCACTCAAGGGCCAGGTAATTTTGTGAAGACGATGCTGCGGCTTGGGGCCGAACGCGAGGAACTGCGGGTCGTGGCTGACCAGGTGGGCAGCCCCACATGGGCTAAAGATTTGGCTGATGCGATCGCGGTGTTTTCGTCTCGTTGCTTGCCGGGCTCAACAGAGATCGCGCCTGGGTCTGGAATCTACCACTACACCAACAGCGGGGTCACCAGTTGGTATGACTTTGCGATCGCCATTTTTGAAGAGGCGCGCAGCCTGGGGGTACCTATGAAGGTGCAGCGTGTGTTGCCAATTACAACGGCAGAGTATCCTACTCCTGCCAAGCGCCCGGCGTATTCTGTTCTTTCTGGAAAAAAAGTTGCAATGGTGCTGGGCGAACATGCTCCGCACTGGCGGCAAAGTCTCAGGCAAATGCTCACCGAGTTCTACGCACATAACTTATGAAAGCAATTGTTCTATCGGGCGGTAAAGGGACGCGCTTGCGTCCTCTCACGTACACGGGAGCGAAGCAACTGGTGCCAGTGGCCAATAAGCCAATTCTCTGGTACGGGCTGGAGGCGATCGCCGCGGCGGGAATTACAGAAATCGGAATCATCATTAGCCCTGAAACGGGTGAAGAAGTCAAGGCCAAAACGGGTGATGGTAGCCAGTTTGGCGCGAATATTACCTACATTTTGCAAGAGCATCCAGCCGGACTGGCCCACGCCGTCAAAATTGCGCAGCCTTTCCTGGGGGATACCCCGTTTGTCATGTACTTGGGCGACAACCTGGTAGAAGGAACCCTAGAACCGTTGGTAGATCAGTTCAAATCTAATACCTTGGATGCCCTGACCCTGTTGCGGGAAGTGGAAAACCCCACGGCGTTTGGGGTGGCTGAGGTGGATGCTCAAGGACGCATTTTGCGCTTGGTGGAAAAGCCTAAAGTGCCGCCGTCTAATCTGGCATTGGTGGGTGTGTACTTATTCTCGAATGCGATTCATGATGCGATCGCCCAAATTCAACCCTCGGCTCGAGGCGAGTTGGAAATTACCGATGCGATTCAAAAATTAATTGACCTTGAGCGCAAGGTCGAAGCCTATCAACTCAGGGGATGGTGGCTGGATACCGGAAAGAAAGACGATTTGCTCGAAGCGAATCGCATCATCTTAGATACCTGTTTGCAGTGCCGCATCTTTGGCGAGATCGATGCTCCCAGCCAAGTCATTGGCCGAGTTGAGATTGGCAAAGGGACCAAAATCATCAACAGTACCATTCGTGGACCGGTCACTATCGGCGACAACTGCCACATTGAAAACTGTTTCATTGGTCCCTATAGCAGCATTGCCAGCGACGTGACGCTGATTGATGCTGATTTAGAACACAGTGTGATTTTGCAAGGCGCACAGGTTTTAAATATTCATCAGCGCATTGTGGATAGTGTGATTGGTCAGCGGGCATTCTTAAAAGAAGCACAAAAGCGTCCAAAAGCGCTTCGCTTCATGATTGGTGACGATTGTCAAATTGAGCTTTCGTCGTAGCGTCTACCGTTGGCAATTTCTTTCATAACTTTACCCTTAACCTTTTCCCGCTATGCGTGTTCTTCTTCTTGCTGATGTTTGCAATCCAGACTGGCCGTCGCTGCCGATTGTGGGCTACAAGTATGCCAAGGCGATCGCCAATCATGCCGACGTAGTAGTCGCAACTCAAATTCGCAACCAGCCCAATATTACTCGCGATGGCTTAGGAAGCGCCGAGGTTGTGTACCTCGACACGGAAAAGATTGCAGCGCCCATTAGCAAGCTGGCGGCCAAGCTTCGCGGCGGCCCACAAAAGGCTTGGACATTGCAGATGGCGATGGATTATCCAACCTATTTGGCGTTTGAGTGGTACGCATGGCAACGGTTTAAGCAAGAGCTAAAGGCGGGTGAGTTCGATTTGGTTCACCGGATTACGCCGATGACACCAACGCTGCCGAGCCTCATGGCGTCGCGCAGTCCGGTGCCGTTTGTGCTGGGGCCGCTGAACGGCAACTTACCCTGGCCGAGCGCCTTCCAGGCCGAGCTAAAGCGGGAAAAGGAATGGCTGAGCAAGTTTCGCAAGTTTTACAAATGGCTGCCGTTTTATCGCTCAACCTATGGGCGATCGCAGGCCGTTTTAGGCGCGTTTGACCATACCATTTCCGACTTTCCCCGCTCGATTTTGGATCAGGTGATCAACGTTCCTGAGGTGGGGATTGACCCTGAGGTCTTTTCGCCAACAGTGCGACCCAAGCGCGATCGCATGACGATTTTGTATGCGGGACGATTGGTGCCCTATAAGCTGCCAGAAGTGGTGGTGCAGGCGTTTGCCAAGAGTCCTCTGTTGCAGCAGCATCGACTGGTGATTGCAGGCGACGGACCAGAGCGGCCACGCTTGGAGCGGGTGATTGCCGACCACAACCTATCGCACTGTGTGGAGTTGGTGGGTCATCAGCCCCAGGCCAAAATTGGTGAACTGATGCGCGAAGCTGAGATCTTTGCCTTCCCTTCCATTCGCGAGCTGGGGGCGGGCGTGGTGGTGGAGGCGATGGCCTGCGGCATGGCCTGTGTCGTGGTGGACTACGGTGGCCCCGCAACCTTGATTGGAGCCGATCGCGGCGTAAAAGTGCCTTTGGGCACGTTCGACACCATCGTGGATCGGTTTGTTCAAGAAATGGAGGGATTAGTCGTTGATCCCACTCGGGTTCGCCAGTTGGGCCAAACTGCCTACGAACATGCAATGACCTACTATTCTTGGGATGCGAAAGCGCGCAAAACCCTGGAGATTTATGATTGGGTGCTAGGCAAGACCTCGGCAAAGCCGAACTTTTGGGAACAGCCTCGGTGGGAACAAAACCCGGAACAGCCAAATTTATTTCAAGAGGTGTGATGACTGAGATGCAAGCGAACTCTTCTGGCGATCGCGCTCCCCGTCGAATTTTGATTACGGGTGGTGCTGGCTTTATTGGCTCCAACTTTGTGCATCACTGGTGCGAGCAGTATCCGGGCGATCGCGTGGTGGTGCTGGATGCGCTGACCTATGCCGGAAATCGCAAAACCTTGGCCTCGTTGGAAGGCGGCGACAATTTTCGGTTTGTGCAGGGAGACATTTGCGATCGCCCCTTAATTGATGTGCTGTTGCAGGAAGAAGCGATCGATACGGTAGCCCACTTTGCCGCGGAATCTCATGTGGATCGCTCGATTTTGGGGCCGGGTGCGTTTGTGCAAACCAACGTGGTGGGAACGTTCACGCTGTTGGAGGCGTTTCGTCAGTACTGGCTCTCGGCCAACAAGCCGGAATCCTACCGCTTTCTGCATGTTTCGACCGACGAGGTGTATGGCAGCTTAGGCCCAACCGATCCCGCCTTTAGCGAAACCACACCCTACACGCCCAATAGTCCCTATTCGGCCTCCAAAGCGGGTAGTGATCACTTGGCACGGGCCTACTTCCATACCTATGGAATGCCCACCATTATCACCAACTGTTCCAACAATTACGGGCCGTACCATTTCCCCGAAAAGCTGATTCCCCTCATGTGCATTAACATTTTGATGGGCAAGCCGCTACCCGTGTATGGCGATGGGCAGAATGTGCGGGATTGGCTGTACGTGCGCGATCACTGCCGTGCGCTGGACTTGGTTATCCACAAGGCGGCACCAGGCGAAACCTACAATGTGGGCGGTAACAACGAGGCCAAGAATCTGGATCTCGTTCACTTACTCTGCGACCTGATGGATGAGCTGGCCCCAGAATTGCCCGTGCGTCCGGCCAAGGAACTGATCACGTTTGTGACCGATCGCCCAGGCCACGATCGCCGCTATGCCATTGATGCAACCAAAATTCGCACCGAGTTGGGCTGGACTCCGCTAGAAACGGTTGAGTCGGGTCTGCGGAAAACGGTGCAGTGGTACCTCGACAACCGCGACTGGTGGCAACCCCTGTTATCGGAAGAGTATCAGGCGTATTATCAACAGGTTTACGCTGCAGCGGCCAAATAGAGTGGGTGATTTCGGGGTGTGCTGTTGATTGCAGTGCACCCCGAAATCCTTGGAACGAGCCGGACTGATGCAAGGCGTACAGAATTCTGATGGTTTGGGGGATGATATTTGGTGGGCATTGCCTATGAAATATCAATCACGGCGTAAGCCCGAACAAGATGAGGAGAGGTGGAATGCTGGGAGTCGTAGCGATTGGGCGCAATGAGGGCGATCGCCTGCGTCGATGTTTGGAATCGTTGGTTGGGCAGGCGACTCAGATTGTGTATGTGGATTCTGGCTCGACCGATGGCAGTGTTGACCTAGCGCGATCGCTGGGGGTGGACGTGGTGGAGCTGGATTTATCTATTCCATTTACGGCGGCACGGGCTCGCAATGCCGGATTCATCCGCTTAATGCAGCTCAATCCCCGCTTAGAATTTGTGCAGTTTGTCGATGGTGACTGCGAAGTCGCCGCAGGTTGGCTGGCAACTGCAGAGCGATTTCTGCGTGATAATTCTCGATTTGCGGTCGTTTGTGGGCGGCGGCGCGAGCGCTTTCCTCAAGCCACAAGGTACAACCTGCTGTGCGACATTGAGTGGAACACGCCTGTGGGCGAAGCCAAAGCCTGTGGCGGCGATGCCCTGATGCGAGTTGCATCGGTACAGCAGGTAAATGGATTTAATTCTGGCTTGATTGCAGGTGAGGAACCAGAACTGTGTGTGCGGTTGCGGAGGCAAGGGTGGAAGATTTATCGGCTGGATGCAGAAATGACGCTGCACGATGCCCAAATGACGAAATTTGGCCAGTGGTGGAAGCGATCGCAGCGGGCGGGGCATGCCTTCGCTGAAGGGTCGTACATGCACGGCGCGCCACCCGAGCGGCACTGGGTCAAAGAAACGCGCAGCAATTGGCTGTGGGGCTTGGTGGTGCCAGTCGTAGCTGTATTTTTGGCAATTCCGACCTATGGCCTCAGCCTTCTGTTGTTCTTGGCTTATCCCTTGTTGATGTTGCGCATTTCGCGCTATATGCAGCGCCAGGGCTATCCCGCAAACGAGGCAAGGCTCTATGCCCTGTTTTGCATGGTGGGCAAGGTTCCTAATGCGCTAGGGCAACTACAGTTTGTCTGGAATCATCGCATGGGGCAGCGCAGCCGATTGATTGAGTACAAGAGCTAAGGGTGGCTTGGTCATGGTCTAGGTGTATGGTTGTTTGTTGCGAAAGTGGTACATCGCATTTTCTGCAGCAAACAACACACCCATTGGAAACACGACCGTTGGCCTTATGCGACCCTAAAAGTTTTGGTTAAGGTACTGTAAGATGCCACGGGCAACCGCCTGGGCAAGCAAAGCTCGGTAGCGTTCGTCCTGCATTCGAGGTGCATCTTCGGCTCCCGTGACAAACCCTAATTCCACGAGGGTGGCAGGCATAGAGGTTCGACGGATGACATAAAACCGAGCCGCTCGCGCACCTCGACTCGGTGAACCTGTCGCTTCGATCAGACTGTCTTGAATGGTTTGTGCCAGCGGTTGGCCCCGTGCTGAGGAATAGAAAGTTTCAATGCCGTTGACATCGGGACGGCTCATGCTAATCGCATTGGCATGAATACTGACAAAAATGGTGGCCCGCGCCTGTTCGGCAATGCGAACTCGTGGTTCCAGATCCAGGGTGCGGTTGTCGGTGCGGGTGAGGACGACCCGGGCTCCTGCCTGTTCTAACAGCGCAGCCACCTGGGGCACTACGCTGTTCACTACCTGAATTTCCTGCAAGCCGCCAATGCCCACAGCTCCGGGATCGCGACCGCCATGACCCGGATCGAGCACAATGGTCAATCCTCGATTCCGCAATTCCTGCAATCGAATGGGGGGCGGGGCATTGCTGGGTTGCCAATGAGCGCGAGCAAGGGGAATGGTGAGGGTGGGCGATCGCGTCCCAAATCGGCCTTCGGCTTCGGGCAGTTGCCGCACTTGCACATCCCGCGCCAGCTCAAATTCCAGTTCTACCGTGCCATCGTTTTCTTGGGCATTGAGTTGCAGAATGCGGCTGCTGCGGTTGAAGTCGATGCGGTTGGCTCCGCGGGCCAACTGCGTATTGGGAAACGTGATGCGATAGCGGGTGTTGTTCTGTTGCTCGATGGTGTATTCCAACGGGCCGCTGCCCTGAATTTGCAGAGATGCGCCGTCGTTGCTGAGGGCGATCGCGGTGATAACGGGCGCAACAGCAGGTCGCTCGGCTGGTGCCGGGCGGGTTGGTTGGGGGGTTGGCTGGGAAACTGGTCGGGGATCTGGCCGAGGAGATGCATCCAAATTTGGGGCTGGGGTTGGCACGGCAATCGGCTCGGACGCGGGTTGTGGAGTAGGGCTGGGTGATGGTGCAGTGGCAATGCGCCCCGGCAACAGCACAATGCCTCCTCCCAGCGGGCTAACGCTCGCTTGCCAGTTGGCGTTGGGTTCCGCCAGTTCCAAAATGATGCGGGTGGTGGGAGGCGTGCGGTCATCCTGCGTGTAGCGAATCCGCTCTACCCCAAAGCGATCGCTCTCTTCTTCTTGATTGAGCAATCGAGCTGGCAGGGCCGTATCGCGTAGCTCAACCACAATACGGCGATCGCGACGCTCGGGGCGAACTCGAATGCGGGGGGCTGCTCCCGTGGTGCGGATAAAGAATCCATCTCCCGTCACGCTAATCTCTTGAATCTGCGTGGGCGCATTGGCAGATGGGGCACTATTGCGATTGCGGAAAGTGCGGGCGGGTGGATTCACCTCGATTGAATCAGAGTCCGAAGTCTCTGCAATGTCATTAGATTCGGCCCGTTGAAGCGGAGGTAGCTGAACTTCCCAATTGGTTGGCGACAAGCCACGAAAGCTCACTCCATTGGGATCTAGTGTGTACCCAGGTTCTAGCTCAACAACAATACGGGCCATGGAACGCTCAACTTGCCCAACCCGTACTTCGCGAATGCCGTTGCCACCTGGCTGGTTGCGCTGTCCCCCCGATAACACCACACCGGGCAAATCAATTACTAAGCGGGTAGGATCAAAAATGAGCTGGGCGCGGGGCTGGACTCCAGCCTGGGTGGTAAACGTGAGTCGATTGCTGCGATCGCTGTACTGCCAGGACTGCAAACTGTTGGCTGTGGCCGGTAAAGCTGCAAGCAGCGCGATCGCCAGTCCCAATACGTTCGATGCCAGCCAATGAACCTTCAAATAGCCATCTCCGCATTTACCTAACCAGAGCAGAATACCAGAGCAAGGGAACACCTGGAAAAGCGGATGCCCAATCTTTTTGTCAACAACATTTCCTTGCGCAGAGAGGATGCTCAAATAGATGCCTGGAATGGATGTCTGGAATACCAGTTGTAACCCTGTCCCTGTGATTGGATTAAGCCATTCAGTAGAGATCGAACGTTTGGAAAAAAATCTGGTTACGATAACCCGTGTGAGCGAAGAATGCGGAGAAAGCTATGACTCAGAGCCTGCTGGAACAGCTACGTCAAATGACGATTGTGGTGGCCGATACGGGAGATATTCAAGCCATCGAAAAATTTACTCCTCGGGATGCAACGACAAACCCCTCGCTCATTACTGCGGCGGCCCAAATGCCTGAATATCAGGAAATTGTGGATGAAACGCTGCTAAAGGCGAAAGCAGAGCTGGGTGACGGGGCTTCGCAGCAAGATGTGGCAACGCTGGCTTTTGATCGGTTAGCGGTGGCCTTTGGGCTTAAGATTTTGCAAATTGTGCCGGGTCGGGTGTCAACGGAGGTGGATGCGCGCCTGTCCTACGATACGGAAGCGACGGTGGAAAAGGGGCGATCGCTCATTGCCCAATATGAGGCTGCTGGGGTCTCGCGCGATCGCGTGCTGATCAAGATTGCATCAACTTGGGAAGGCATCCGTGCGGCTGAGATTTTGGAGAAGGAGGGGATTCACTGCAACCTCACGCTGCTGTTTGGCCTGCACCAGGCGATCGCCTGTGCCGAAGCGGGAGTGACGCTGATTTCTCCCTTTGTGGGCCGTATTTTGGATTGGTTCAAAGCCAAGACGGGGCAAGACTACACAGCGGTCGAAGATCCAGGCGTTGTTTCGGTGACGCAAATCTACAACTATTACAAGAAATTTGGCTATAAAACTGAGGTGATGGGAGCTAGCTTCCGCAACATTGGCGAAATTACCGAATTGGCCGGGTGCGACCTACTCACCATTTCGCCCAAGCTGCTGGAGCAGTTGAACAGCACCGAGGCCGATCTACCCCGCAAGCTCGACGCTGCCAAGGCTGAAACCATGGACATTGAAAAGTTGACGATGGACAAAGCCACCTTCGACGCTATGCACGCCGAAGATCCCATGGCATCCGAAAAACTGGAGGAAGGCATTACTGGCTTTACCAAAGCGCTGGAAACGCTGGAAACGCTTCTGGCCGAACGGCTGCGGCGGTTAGAAGATGAGAGTGCAGGTGCCCACATTGCCGAAAACCTGTTCAAGGTATACGACCTGGATGGAGATGGTTTTATTACTCGCGAAGAGTGGATGGGGGCCGATGTGGTGTTTGATGCGTTGGACTCCAATCATGACGGCAAAATTACGCCGGAGGAAATGATGGCTGGATTGGGTGCGGCAATTCTGACGAAAGCGTAAGGCTGCGTTTCAGTGCTGTTTAGGGCAAGTCTCAAGCGATGTGCCCTAAACAGCACCCAAGGTTTGAATTGCTCAGGGTCGAATCGGGGTGCGCGACAAGCGGGTGCAAAAAACGATGTCTGACCTCACTGGGTGTTTGGTATATGTAAAGTTATATAAAGTGGCTGATTGCGCCGAATGGGCGATCGCCCATTTCCAATGATTGAGAAAAAGAAAGCACCCATGATGAGACGAACTGCTGCCGTAGCCCACGTGGTGATTGCCGTTGCGATCGCCCTATTCACCTGGATTATGCCAACTAGCCCTGCGATCGCCTTGGGCGGGCCGCAACCAGAACTGTCGCAGCCTGCACCCGAATTTTCCCTATTGGCAAACACCGGTGAGCAAGAGATTTCGCTGCAAGACTATCGGGGGCAGTGGGTTGTGGTGTACTTCTATCCCAAAGATTTCACTTCGGGCTGCACCTTAGAAGCGCGGCGCTTTCAGCAAGATTTGCCGGAATACCAAGCGCGAAATACCCAAGTCTTGGGCATTAGCGTGGATGATGTGGATACCCATGCAGAGTTTTGTGACTCTGAAGGATTGCGGTTTCCGCTACTGGCCGATACCACTGGTGCGGTGAGCAAAGCCTATGGGTCTTGGTTAAGTGGGCGATCGCTGCGGCATACCTACATCATTGATCCGGATGGAGTGTTGCGTGAGCGCTTTTTGGGTGTGGTGCCTAGTGTCCACAGCCAGGAAGTATTAGCTCGGCTAGATGAATTGCAGCAAGCGGAATCATAAGGGCGATCGGGCTGTTCTCCTTGGGTCGCTAACGCAGAGAGCAATTCCCGACCAGATTCAAGCTTACTCTGCGGCTTCTAGCGAGAGCGGTGCATGGGTGGCCCAAGCCTGGGTCAACAGCTCCAAATCAATTGCCTCAACTCTGGGCTGAAAGCCGAGCCACTGAGTTGAGATTTGGGCAAAGGTGTGCGGAATACCACTGACGCAGAATCGAGTAGGAGAACTGGGGCGATCGCTCCGAATGCCAAGCATTTCCAGCTCTTGGGCGGCGGCTTGCACCACGGATACGGCTGGGTTTACCAAGTGCACGGTGGGCGGCAAAAATTTTTGCAGCACGGGGGCCAAGTGCGGATAGTGGGTGCAGCCGTAGACTAACGTATCAATGCGCTGCGCCAGCAAGGGGGCCAAATACTCACGGGCGATCGCCAGCGTATAAGGCTCGTGAATGCGATTTTGCTCAATAAGCGGCACAAACTCTGGACAGCCCACCTGCCAGACCTGAACGGTCGGGTTAATCTCTTCAATCGCACGCCGATAGGCATGGCTATTGGCCGTGGCAACGGTGGCAATTACGCCAACTCGCTGGCCTACCTGCACGGCTGCTTTGGCCCCTGGCAAAATCACTCCCAAAATTGGGATGTCAAACTCCTGCCGTACCTGCTCTAATACCAGCGCCGAACTGGTGTTGCAGGCCATAATTACCATCTTCACCCGGTGCTGCAAAAACCAAGCTAAAATCTCGCGAACGTATTGCAAGATTTCGGTTTGGGTACGATTGCCATAGGGCAAACGAGCCGTATCGCCAAAGTACAAATAGGTTTCGTGAGGCAGTTGACGATAGAGCTCTTGCAAAACGGTGAGCCCTCCGACGCCACTATCAAACACTCCGATGGGAGCACTCTTGTCGGAGGCAGAATGCAACCCGAGAGATGATTTCACCAACAAAGGGCGATCGCAGGGCTGAGCTGAAGACGACTCGAAGCTAGGCACAATAGGTATCAATTTCTTTACAAGTTTTGCTGTACATATTGCAGGATTCCTTGAGCAATTGCTAGTGCCATTTGGCTTCTAAATTGGGCATTAGCCAAACGTGGTGCATCTTGGGCTCCCGTCACAAACCCAACTTCAACCAGCGCAGCAGGCATCGACGTGTTGCGAATCACGTAAAAGCGAGCTGACTTTACGCCGCGATCGTTCATTCCGGTCGAGCGAATGATGTTGCTTTGAATCGCCTGCGCCAGTCGGTATCCACTATCCGACGCGTAGAAAGTCTCAGCTCCGTTGACTTCAGGCCGATCCATGCTGATGGCGTTGGCATGAATGCTCACAAATACATTGGCCCGAGCCTGTTCAGCAATTTGAACGCGCGGTTCCAAATCAACGGTTCGGTTTTCATCGCGTCGCGTGAGCACGACCTGAATGCCCTGTTGCTCCAAAATACGAGCCACTTCCAGGCTAATCGGCAGCACAACATCGGTTTCGCGCAGTCTGCCAATTCCAACCGCACCGGGGTCAACGCCACCATGACCCGGATCAATCACAACAACAATGCGGCCACTGGGCACACGCGGCGGTGTGGCGGGTGGTGGGGTTACAACGGGTGGCGGTGACACAACGGGCGGCGGTGACACAACGGGCGGCGTGGGTTGGGCTGCCCGTTGAACTTGTACGGCCAAAATTTGGCTGCTGATTTGGTTAATGGTTCCTAGCTGAGCACCCGATGCCGGCTCAACCGTAATGAGGACTGTTTGGGTGGAGTCTTGGGTGGCTGAGATTTGTCGAAGCGGACTGTTGCTGGGCAAGCGGGGTCGGCTGGCCCGCGCATCGAGACGAGCACCAGGAATGGCAATCCGATACAGCCCAGTGCGGCTGTCGCGATCGGCTCGGTAGGTAATGGCGCGATCGGCCCGAATCAGCAACTGAGTTCCATCTCCAGTCAAGTCAATGGATTGGATGGTGGCAAGCTGGCTAGAGGTCGGGGGTGGCTGAACGGGTGGGGGTGTTGGCGAACTGGGCGATGGCGAGTCTAAGTTGAGGGGATCGTTGCTGACAAAAACTTGGTCGCGGCTACGGCGAGTTGGCACGAGCAAAATGCCGCTATTGCTGCGAACGGTGGCCAACCATCCACTCTCGCGATCGCTCAAATCTAGCGTGATGCGGGTTCGGGGCGATCTCCTGCCGCTTTGGCTGAGTTCTAGCTGTCGCACCCCATTGCGGTTAATGCTCAGCTCCCGTTCTCCCAATGCCGACGAAATCGACGCATTCGATAGCTCAAGCGTCAACTCTCTCCGGTTGCGACTCCGGCTAAAACTCGCATCAGGAACGCCACCACTCGTCCGAATAAAGAAGCCATCATTCGTCATCTGAATAGAATCCACCTGCACGGCGCCTCCGGTTGCAGGCTGACCCGAGCCTGTTCCAGGCGAAGGTCGACCTCCACCAGCAACACGCTGAGGCGTCGGCACCTGAACCAACCACTCCGTAGGGGTTGCCCCACGAACCACAACCCCTTCTGGATCCAAGGTATAGCCTGTCTCCAGCTCAATCACGATTCGGGTTGTTTGGCTGTCTAATTGCCCGACGCGCACTTCGCGAATTCCGCCACCGACAGATTGCCGCTGCGTTGCGCGACCCAGCGCAATGCCGGGTAAATCAATCACTAAACGAGTCGGGTCGCTAATTAACTGTGCCCGAGGCTGTACCCCATCATCTGTTGTAAAAACTAGCCGATTTTCATTGGCATTAAAGCGCCAGGTTTGTAGCGTTCCGGCTTCTGCCGCGACTGATACCAACAGGGAACCAACAATACCCAGAACTCCGGGTAGAATCCACCTAAAATTCACAGTCAACCTCTTGCAAAGATGTGAGTTACGAACCTTGCGATCCATATGCGTGAGCGATGCCATCAGGACAGAATGCCCAAAAAACAAGACAAACCTTCAGAAAGATGTCATTTCTTTCTGGTTGATTGCATGTTTGAGTGATGCAAAATATCCCGACGATACCAATACCTTGAATGGCAAATTCAAGGATAAATCAACACAAGCAAAAGGACGCAGGTCAGTAGTCAGAAGTTTCTGGGTAGTGGTTGGTTCCCTATTAGAAATCGTCCGCTAACAATGACGATGCCAAGACAAAATCAGCCCTGTTCTTGAGCGATTTCAACTTCTTCTGAAGTGGCCATGTCAGAACTAACAACCGAGTTGCTTCCCGCTTCGATTTGGGCCGTGTCTACAGATTCTGCTGTTGTGGAAGAATCATCCTTAAACACAAGCCGTAGTAAAGCTGGAGCAATAAAGGTGGTTAGGATGACCATGACAATGACGGCAGCTTCCAACGGTTTCGATAGAACGCCTGTTGCGGAGCCAACCCCGACAAAGACTAATCCTACTTCACCACGAGGAACCATTCCTACACCAATTGCGAGTCGGTTAATGTTGGGTTGACCAAACACTGCCAGACCTGCCACTACTTTCCCAATAAAGGCGACTGCAATCAGGAAGGTTGCAATAATTAGTCCTTCACGATTTTCGGGAATGGCTGGGTTCAAAACGCTGAGATCGGTGCGCGCGCCTACTGTCACAAAGAAGATGGGCACCAGCATATCGGCAATGGGAACAATCTGTTCTTCCAGTTCTTCCCGTTTTTCGGTTTCTGCCAGGATAAGACCCGCAGCAAAGGCACCCAAAATGGCTTCGAGGTGGATGATGGCACCAATGTAGGCTAGTACAAAGGTGAAGATGAGCGAGGCGATCAACAACTGGCCCCGAGTTTTGAGCTGGTTGACCAGACCAACAAAGTAAGGGCTGAGTAGACGGCCTAAAAAGATGGAACCCACGAGAAAAATAGCTGCGCTGGCGATGAGGGTAACCACATTCATGATTTCGATTTCGCCAGTTTTGGCAAGGCTAGCCACCACCGCCAAAATAATGATGCCTAGTACGTCATCTAAAACTGCGGCACCAATGATAATTTGGCCTTCGCGAGAGTTAAGGCGTTGAAGTTCGGCGAGCACTTTGGCCGTGATGCCAATGCTGGTGGCGGTTAGGGCGGCTCCAGCGAATACGGCTGGAATGGTGGGTACCCCAAACAGACCGATGAGGCCCGCTGTGCCTAGCGCAAAGGGAACGGCTACCCCAACGACTGCAACAGCAGCGGCTTGGGGACCGACCCGAATTAATTCTTTTAGATCGGACTCAAGGCCAATCTCGAATAGCAAGATGACGACACCCAGTTCTGCCAGGATGTTGATGACTTCGCTTTGTGCGGCGAAAACGCTCACAACGCTCTCGGGCGCTAAGCCAGCTGTTCGCTCTAGAAACTCAATGATGAGGGAGTTGGTGCCTTGACCGATGTTTTCGGGGAAAACCAACAAGTGTAGAGCTGAGATGCCGACGACCACACCTCCGACGAGTTCGCCTAGGACGGACGGTAGGTTCACTCGGGCGCACAGTTCGCCACCAATTTTGGCAGCGAGATAAACCACGACGAGACTGACCAAAACGCCAGCCAAGACGAGAGGACCGCTTTCGGTTTCAGATTCTGCGGCTGCCTCTGCAAGGATGAATGGTAAGGAGCTGAAAGAAAAGGTGAGCTGGGAGAGCGGTGATGTCAAATCCATGAGCCTTTTTGGGAGCGACAACGCAACAGCAAGTTTAGTCCTGTCTACTGTACAAGTTTCTTAACAGGATGAGGAGGTTAATTTTATAAACTTAAACTCCTACGTTTTGATGATTTTGTGCAGTTGAAGTCTGCAAGGATTACTCAAAATCTCAACGCTTCGAAATCTCAACGTTTCGAAATTCCTAAGTATGATAGGACAATTACAACGGTTGAGAGTTTTAAACTTGCGATCGCTAGTATACCGAGGGCAGTTCGCTTACGGATTTTGGAAAGCTGATGGTTGACATAGTGTGAAGCCGTCTCGCTCGCTGTTGCGTGGATGCATGCATCGATACGGTGCCGTCAGCGGAGTGTAAACGACGAGGTTATACAAAAACTCGATGCTGCAATGAGGGCATTTGTCGGCGGACTTGCTCAATGCGGGCTGGCTCAATGGAGGCGATCGCTACACCCGGTTTGTCTCCTGCATCGGTTAGCACAATTCCCCATGGGTCAATAATGACGGCGTGTCCGTGCGACTGACGAATGCCGTAGTGCTGACCAGTTTGTGCTGGTGCTAACACGTAGCATGTGTTTTCGATGGCGCGGGCTTGCAGCAAAATTTGCCAATGGTCTTTGCCGGTGTAGGCGGTAAAAGCAGCAGGAATAAAGAGCAACTCAGCGCCCATGAGGGAGAGGTGGCGATACAGTTCGGGGAAGCGCACGTCGTAGCAAACTGAAATGCCAACGTTGCCGAACTCCTTGGACGGGAATACAGTGGGCAACTGCCGACCTGAAACGACGGTCGTAGATTCTTGATAGGTATTGCCGTCGGGTAGGTTGACGTCAAACAGGTGTACTTTTTCGTAGCGAGATAGTTCTTGACCATCGGGGCCAACCAACAGTGCGGTGTTGTAGACCTTGCCGGGAGTGCTGGTTGGCACAGGAAAACCACCGCCCAAGAGGGTGATTTGATAGCGCTGGGCCATAGTCTTGAGAAATTTTTCGCTGGCTTGAGCGATCGCCTCAGACTGAATCACCTTCGCCTGCTCGTCTCCCAAAAAAGAAAAGTTTTCGGGTAATCCTACGAGCTCGGCCCCCTGACGTACAGCAAGCTCGATCAAATCCTCAGCTTGAGCCAGATTTTTGCTCAAGTCGGGGACGCTATTCATTTGAACTGCAGCGGCCAGGTATGACTTCATAGAACAGTTAGCGGAAACAGATTGAAAGGATTTTCGACGTAGCCGGATTTTATCATTTTCTAAAACAAACACAGCTCAGCGTTTTCGAGGAAATCTCAAGTTTGCGATCGCACATCGTGTGATTTCGTAGTGCAAACCCTGAGCAAAATACACAACTGGGTCAATTTTTTGGGCGACATCCCTGGCAATGGAAACCGTTTGGAAAAATTGGCAGAAATCAGCGGATTGAGTCAAGATAACGTGCTCTTACCACAAAATGACTAATTTTCTCAAAAAAGCCATTGATCAATAGGGCCATTTGCACGGTTTATCGAGCGAACGTTCTACATTGATGGCTGCAGTTGTTGTTGACTAAACGATGATTTTTTGCAATGCAAATTCAAATTGCTCAACCGTTTTGTGATGATCCAAAATAAAACTAAGTAAACCCATCATGAGTTCACAAAGGCCCATCAAAATTTTTGCCAGAGTGTTATCTAAAAAGAGGCACCCAAACGATGCTTTTTGGGCTAGGAGTTACCCAAGTGTTGGGCCAGCAGTGCTTCTGCTGCATGAACATCTAACGGTTTTGCGAAGAAAAAGCCTTGGCCAAATTCGCACTCCATGTTGAGCAATTGTTGCGACTGGGCTTCGGTTTCAACCCCTTCAGCAGTTACGTCCATATTTAAATTATGCGCCAAAGTGACAATCGCTCGTACAACTTCGGAGCTGTCGGAATCGGTCGTCATTTTTGCCACAAAGGAGCGATCGATTTTTAGCGTATCAATGGGAAAGCGGCTCAGGTAGCTGAGGGAGGAGTAGCCCGTGCCAAAGTCATCAATGGCAAGTTGGACCCCGAGCGATCGCACCTGATGCATCACATCAATCACCGATCGCCCGCTTTCCATAATGGTGCCTTCGGTCAGCTCCAATTTGAGGCTGGTTGGCTCCAGCCCGGTTTCGCTAAGAATGGAATGGACATGATGTGCCAGATCCGCCATCACAAACTGTCGGCTTGATAAGTTTACGCTCATGATCAGCCGCTTGGCCTCGGCTCGTTCGCTTTGCCATTGCTGGAGTTGGCGGCATGCCTGTCGCATAATCCACCATCCCAACGGAATAATTAAGCCTGTTTCCTCGGCCACCCCAATGAATTTTTTGGGACCCAACAAGCCACTGCGGGGGTGCTGCCAGCGGGCCAGAGCTTCAAACCCTACTAAGGTTTGGGTATCGAGGGCCACAATGGGCTGGTAGTACAGCATGAGGCCGGGATGCGGCTCATCGGGAGTTGAGGAGACATCGCTGTAAACAGGTGGACTAAGATGATGGTCGAGCCGTTGCTCGTAGGTAATCGCGCGCCGCAGATCATTTTCGAGGGTGAGCCGGGCCAGCATGCGGTTGTGCATGGCAGGGTCAAATACTTCGAAGCAGGCTTTGCCCTGAGCTTTGGCCTTGTACATGGCGGTATCGGCATCTTGCAAAAGCCGCTCGGGCTGGGTGTAACGGCTGGAGCTAAGGGTAATGCCAATGCTGACGGTGATAAACACCTCATGATCTTCAATATTGAAGGCGAGGGAAAGGAGGTGCTGAATTTGCTCGGCGTAGCGGTTGGCATCTCTGGCGTGTTCAATATTTTCAACGAGGATGGCAAATTCGTCACCTGAGAGGCGGGCAATTACGGACTCGACGGGAAAGAAGCCTTTGAGCCGATGACCGATCGCCACCAAGAGTTGGTCGCCAATGGCATTGCCCAGGCTGTTGTTCACAACCTGAAAGCGGTCAACATCGAGCAAGAGCACGGCATAGAAATACAGCGGATTGTGCTGGGCGTGGACGATCGCACGGCGCAATCGTTCGACGAAAAAGACACGATTGGGAAGCCCGGTGAGGTCATCGTAGTAGGCGTTTCGCCACAGTTTTTCTTCAATGAGTTTGCGCTCGGTGATGTCGAGTTGAGAGCCAGCCATGCGGTAAGCACGTCCCTGGCGATCGCGCACAGCGACTCCACGGCACAGCATCCATCGATAGCTACCGTCGGTTAGTATGATGCGGTGCTCATGTTCTAGCGATTCGGAGCGGCCTTCTAAATGATTGGCGATCGCTTCCTTCAGCGCAGCAATATCATCGGGATGAACGCGGCCGTACCAATCTTGTGGGCGGTTGGTGAGGATAGCTCCATCGCAACCCACCATTTCTTTCCATCGTTGCGAATAGTAGACCTCGCCACTATTCAAATTCCAATCCCACAGGCCGCCGTTGGAGCCGCGCACGGCTAGGGCATACCGTTCTTCACTTTGGCGCAACAGTCGATAGACTCGGTTTTGTTCCTTGAGTTCGACGACAGCACTCGTGAGGCTAACGAGCATAATGGGCAGGGCCACAGGCAGCCAATAGTGAAACTGAAACGCCACAATGCTGATGCCACCCCAAGCCGTGGTCAACACCAGCCACATGCACAGCCGCCGCTCTAGCCGCCAGCGGCTAATCAATATGCTGAGTACAGGGCCACCCAATACCAACAGGATGATAGTCCATTCGCGGCCGAGCACGTGCAGGGAATTGCGCTCCAGCAAGTTACTAATGACGGTGGCATCAAGATAGATTTCGTTGGTGGCTGGATCTCTGTTGTAGGGGGTTTGCAAGGAATCGATGGCACTGTTGCTCAGGCCAACGAGCACGATGCGATCGCGAAAGGTGCCAGGCGAAACTCGATTTTCAATAATGTCTTGATAGGTAACCCGTTGGGCATGTTCGGATGAGCTAAGCCAGTTAATCCACAACGCTGGGCGATGGGTTTGTGCTGGAATGATTCCGCGCGATTCCAGATACAGATGAGTTGCAACCAAGGCCAACGCATTGACCCCTTGTCGTTGTAAATCGACCCGTCGAACGAGACCATCCACTTCTTTACGGCGGTATATGTGACCTGTTGCGGTGGCCGTGGCATCAAGCTGCTTGGTAGGCAAAATGGGGATGCCATCTTCATTCCAAGATTGGGCCAACACAACCCGGTCTAGTTGGTCTATGGCGGTAGCAAGCTGGCTGTCTTCGGGAGCGGCATCGGGCATGAGAATATCTACTGCCACAACGCTGGGTTCGTCGAGGGCGATCGCACTGAGGACGGCTGCGATGCGATCGCGCACCCGAAAAAACTTGCTCGATTGATCGGGTCGTGATTCGTCAATTTCTACGATGATGATGCGATCGCTCCATGGCAGTTCTCCTCGGATTTGGAATAATGCATCGTAGGCTAGGTTTTCGAGCGATGGGCCAATGCCAATCCGCATCAACATCCACAGCAGCAGTAAGGCCACTGTGCCAGGAATGAGCTTTCGCCAAACGCGCAGCGATAAAGTAAGCGATCGCTGCCCGGCTGAAATATATCGTTGAAACCAAACGTTCATGCTGCCAAGTAGGTCACCCTTGAGTCGCGAGTGCCCTGTTCCTAATCAAAGGGGGACTGATCAGAAAACACCAGTGCTTCCTTCCTATGCTGATTTATCGACACGCACATGCCAGGTTAGGAAAACACCCCGTCGAACACTCCGCCCTATTTTTGCAAAGACTATTGTGACGGACATTGATCCATCCCACCAGATGAGCAAGAACCCACAGTTCAATGAAGATAAGATGAAGCTTTCGAGAGGGTTTACGCAAAATTACGTAGCCTGTAGATGTCTTCCTTCAAGTTTGGCTACCAGCCTAGGCTTCAGAGAAATCCGTAGCCACTGACTGGAGCCCGAGAATGAGTTGCTTTTGCGCTGGCGGTCGTGGGGGTGGTCGCTAGCACAGCATGCTGATTTTAGGATGTGATGAAGATGAGGAAAAGGGCGATCGCCAAGTCATCCCCAATCAGTCGCAAATGCAAGCCCGCAAGATTTTATAGTTGCAAACAAACTTCCATTGAGTAGAGCCTCCGTCGCAGAAAGGCGTTGCCTGTTTTGTCGAAGCACCCCCCACCATAACCTAAATTTTCATTTCTAAAGCAACGTCAGGGATGGTCTAGTCAGCCTCTCGTTTTGGGTGAGCCGAAACCCCAGCTGCGCATGGGTAACGCACCCATCAAACTAGGCTCATCTGGGGTTGCGTAGCGCGGCCCTTAGATAAGCCCTTGCCAAAGCGGGCGTTGCTAAAGTTGTATCTTTAAGTTCGTTGATGGGTGGATGTGCCCCGTGCCAGATGGCTTTGCAGCTCATCCAAAAAGGGATGCTGAGCCTTGAGTAAGCGGAGTCGAGCCTCGGTTAAGCGAAACCACCCTGCGCGGTCTGCCTCAGGAAACTCTTGCAGCCTACCCGATCGCGGCGGGTACTCCATCGTAAAGAGATTGCTGCGAAATAGCTTCAAGTCAAAATCGCCCTCAAAAGCCCACGCCTTGACTCGCTTTCCCGACTGCTTCACTTCTTGAAGTTCTAAAAACTCCCCGATTGGAGTAAACCCCGTCTCTTCTTCAAACTCTCGTTTGGCGGCTGCAAAGGCGTTTTCCCCCTCCAAGTATTCTCCTTTGGGGATTGACCAACAACCCTCATCCTTTTTTGCCCAAAATGGCCCTCCTGGGTGTACGAGTAGCACCTCTATCTGTCCAGATATGAGACGATACATCAGCAGCCCTGCACTTTTCTTTGCCATTCTTTTGCTGTTGTTGACTTCTCATCTGCCGAAATTATGATGCATCTTTTTCACATCACAACGCAGTTGCAATGGCAACAGGCTCAACAACTTGGCGAATATTGGGCCGAAAGTTTGGAGACCGAGGGCTTCATTCACACATCAAAGCGAGATCAGGTTTTGTGGGTGGCAAATCAGTTTTATCGGGGGCAACCCGATTTAGTGCTGCTAACCATCGATCCGGCCAAAGTTCAACCTGTGATTCGCTACGAAACGGTGCCCGATGTGCCTGTCGATTCTGAGTTTCCTCATATCTATGGGCCGCTAAACCTGGATGCTGTAGTGACTGCTTCGGTTTTTACGCCTGGTGCAGATGGCCTGTTTGATCAGGCGGCAATATCCAATGGTTGATGCAACCTCATCAGCCAGCTTTGGTGCCCAAATCGCTTCAGTGCACCAAAGCTGAGAGATTCGGATACGGCTTCGTTCCACCCATGAGTTCAAGTTTGAGCTAACGCAAACATACTGGATTTGTTGAACTTGCAATAAGCTCTACAAGTGCTGAGCAAAGCTGAAGCATGGCTAGGTTGACTTAGGGGATCTGCCAAATGCGGAGGCGGCTTTGGTCATTTGCTCCGTCGGTGTTGAGAAAGTAGCGACCATCGGGGCTAAAGCTCATAATTTGGGGGCCGGGAGCGTTGGAGGCCAGGTTGTAGCGGGGCTGGTTGGTGGGCAGGTTGCGTAGTTGGATGTAGTTGCCAAAGCTAATGGCAAGGGTTTGGCGATCGCCACTCACTGCTAGCGCCTTGGCCGGAGTTCTCGTCGTTAATAGCGTCCGTTCCAACCGTCCTTGTTGCGCATTCCACTGTTTAATTGTTCCATTGCTGTGAGCGGTATAGATGGCGCGTCTATCGGGGCAAATGGCCAGAGCAGTGATTCCTTCGGTTGCCCCAGGAGGCAGGGTGCTGATGCGTTTGCCTTGTCTTAGATCCCACACGCTGGCAGTTCCAGAACTGCTTGCCGACACTAGCGTATAGCCATTGGGGGTAATCGCTGCGTAGTCTGCGCGGTAGCCGCCCAGGTTCTGGTGCTCTTGCTGGGTCTCCATATCCCAGAGGCTAATGCTGAAATCGCTGCCCAGCCCGGTAGCATTTACCAAGGTCTTGCCATCGGCAGTGACCATCACAATGCCGGAGCCGCGAGTGTTGATGGGTAGTTCTTGGGTTACCACACCGGAGCCAATTTCCCGGAGCTGCACGGTGCCGTTGGACTTGCTGGTGACAAAATATTGCCCATCGGGAGTGATATCAACCCAGCTAAATACGGTGTTGTCGGTATCGCGATCGAACCGAAGGTGCTGCACGCCATCGCGCCAAGCCCACAGCCGCACAGAGCCATCGGAGTGGCTGGTAGCAACAAAGTTACCGTCGGGCGTAAAGTCCATATTGTAGATGGAGCCTTCGAACGGCAGGCTGTGACGCAGTGGAGGACGCGCCTGGAGACGCTGTTCTAAGGAAGGAACACGAAAACTAGGAGCAGCCTCGCTTTGGGTGGGCGCAAGCATGGGAACTAGGGTGAGGGCGATCGCCCAAAAGCCAGATTGAATAGCCCGATACGTCATAAACAGATTAGTGGCGGTGTTTGTGTAACAAAGAATTCTTAGCTTCTCCAAATTTAATCTGTGGGTTGGGGAGGTGTGAGTATGGTTGCAATTTTGAGAGCAAGAAGGGAATCGGGGAAGGGGCTAGGATTTGGGGGCTAGGAGCTAGGGTGAAGAGGGAGTGGGGAGTGGGGAAGGGGCTAAGGGTTAGGGGTTAGGATCTCGAGGCTAGGGGTGAAGAGAGGGAGTGGAAGGGACTACAGCCACGGTTCGATGGTTCAGGCATACACCCCAATCCGCGCCCGTTTGCCACCCAGCCCCATCCCGAACCCGGTGGGCGGATTGGTATGGTGATGTCAACTCCTTGCGGGGAGTCTGGGGGAGTTAGGCCCCCAGAAGGCGGGGGATCGGGGGGAAGTCCCCCGAGTAGGGTGTTTCGGGACAACTCAATCACGAAAACGGGAACGAGGAATTGGGAATGGAGATAAAAGGGGGCGCGATCGCTGCGATACACTGATGAAGTTGTAAAATTCATCGGGAATTGTTGGCGTAACCGCAGTATGGCGACTTTTTTGTTGGAAGTAGGGACTGAAGAATTACCGGCTAGCTTTGTGGCAAGTGCGATCGCGCAATGGAAGTCGCGAATTCCCGCTAGCCTAGGTGAGCAGTTTCTGTCGCCATCGTCGGTGCAGGTGTACGGCACGCCGCGTCGGTTGGCAGTGGTGATCGAGGGTTTGCCTGAGCAGCAGGCCGATCGCCAGGAAGAGGTAAAGGGGCCATCGGTACAGGCCGCTTATAAGGATGGAAAACCGACCAAAGCCGCAGAAGGATTTGCGCGATCGCGCGGCGTTTCGGTGGATGACTTTGAGGTGCGCCAAACCGAGAAGGGCGAGTTTGTGTTTGTGACGCAAAAGATTCCCGGTCGTCCAACCACAGAAATTTTGACCGAGCTGATTTCCCAATGGATTTTTGGGCTGGAAGGGAAGCGGTTTATGCGGTGGAGCGATGGCGAGCATCGGTTCTCGCGCCCGATTCGCTGGTTGGTGGCGCTGTGGGATAAGGATGTGCTGCCGTTGACCATCGAGAACGCATCGGATGTGGTGACGAGCGATCGCCTTTCCAGGGGTCACCGCATTTTGTCTCCTGGTGAGATTTCCGTTCCCAGTGCGGATGCCTATGTCGAAACCTTACGAAAAGCCAAGATTGAAGTTGATCCCGAGCGGCGACGTCAGGTGATTGTGGAGCAGTCGCAGGAAGTGGCGCGTTCTGTAGGCGGTACCGTCTCCATCAACCCCGGCTTGTTAGAAGAAGTGGTGGATCTGGTGGAGTATCCCACGGCAGTTGTGGGCCAGTTCGACGCAGAATTTTTGGCTGTGCCTGCCGAAGTGCTGGTGATGGAAATGGAGAGTCATCAGCGCTACTTCCCCGTGTTGAAGTCTGCCGACTCTAGCGAACTGCTGCCCTACTTCATCACTATTTCCAATGGAGACCCAGCCAAGTCGTCCATTATTGCCGAGGGCAACGGTCGCGTGATTCGCGCACGCCTCTCCGACGGGCGCTACTTTTTTGATATTGACCGCAAACAGCCGTTGGAAGGCTATTTGCCTAAGCTGGAAACCGTTACGTTCCAGGAAGCGCTAGGCTCGATGCGGGCCAAGGCTGATCGCATTGTGGCGATCGCCACCCAAATTGCCACCCAGCTCAACGTTAGCCCAAGCGATCGCACCCATATTCAACGGGCAGCACTGTTGTGCAAAGCCGACCTCGTCAGCCAAATGGTGGGCGAATTTCCCGAACTTCAGGGCGTAATGGGCGAAAAGTACGCCCGCACCAGCGGTGAACCCGAAGCCGTAGCGATCGCCATCTCAGAACACTACCTACCCAAAGGTGCAGGCGATGCCCTACCCAAAACCCTAGCCGGACAAGTGGTTGGCCTTGCCGATCGTCTCGATACGCTAGTAGGCATCTTCAGCCTGGGTATGATTCCCTCCGGCTCCTCCGACCCGTTTGCGCTGCGCCGCGCCGCCAACGCCATCGTCAACATCGCCTGGGACGCCGACCTCAAGCTCAACCTAGAGCAACTGTTAGAAGACGTGATTGCTGACTACGGCACCAGCACCATTCAAGATGCAGCAGGGTTGCGATCGCAGCTTCGCGAATTCTTCCTCCAGCGCATTCGCACCCTACTGCAAGACGATCGCCAGATCGACTACGACCTGGTCAATGCCGTACTGGGCGAAGACGATCCCGAATATGCCGAACGCGCCCTCCAAGACTTGCTAGATGTGCGCGATCGCGCCCTATTCCTCCAGTCCATCCGCAACGATGGCCAACTCAACGCCATTTATGAAACCGTCAACCGCTCCACCCGTCTTGCCAAACAGGGTGACCTAGATACCACTACCCTCGACCCCGGCAATCTCGTTGATCCGGCCCTATTCGAAAAAGCGTCAGAACAAGCCTTTTACAATGCCCTGACTCAACTCGTTCCCAAAACCCAAACCGCCCAGCGCGATCGCAACTACCAAACCCTGGTAGATGCCCTAACCGAAGCCGCCCCCATTGTCGCCAACTTCTTCGACGGCGAAGACAGCGTCCTCGTTATGGCCGACGACCCCAACATCCGCCGTAACCGCCTGAACCTACTTGGCCTCCTGCGGAACCATGCGCGAGTTCTAGCAGACTTTGGAGCGATCGTGAAAGGGAGTGGGGAATAGGGAGTAGGGAGTGGGGAATAGGGAGTAGAGAGTGGTAAGAAGTCAAGAGCTACGGTTTGGGGGGGGCGGACATGCACCCCAATCCGCGCCCGTTTGCTGCATCGCCCCAGCCCTAACCCGGTGGGCGGATTGGCATTGAGATGTTAGCCCCTTGCGGAGGGGTTCCTAAGGGGACGTGCTTCGTCCCCTTAGAAGCGGGGGATCGGGGGAAGTCCCCCGAGTAGGGTGTTTTGGGAAAGTCGAATCTTGCAGCTTGCTAAACCTCCAATACTGCGAAACTTTGCCTAAAAGGCGAGATCGCCCTTAACTCAGCCCAATTCGACTCAACATCGCCCGATGCTCCGCCAACGGAGCCAACGTATTCGCCGCAATCATGCCACTCGCCGCCACCGCAGGCAACCCAATCCCCGGAAACGTCGAATCTCCACAGCAAAACAGCCCACGCACTGGCGATCGCGCCCCCGGAAACACCCCCTCTCCCGCCCAGATCGCTGGACCATACGACCCTTTGTACCGCCGCAAATACCGCTCATGCGTCAGCGGCGTGCCCACCAACGCCACCTCCGCGCGCGATCTCACATCCGGAATCACCCGCTCCAGCGCTTGCCACATCACCTCAGCCCGCTGCCGCTTTAGCTCCGCATATGCCTCACTGCGGCGATCCATCCCCTGCCACCGCTCATAGGGCTCATTCCCCGGCGTATACACATGAATCGCGTGCTTACCCGAGGGAGCCAACGACGCATCCAATACTGACGGAATCGAGATCAGCACCACATTCTGCGGAGCCGTCACCCCCTGTGTCCAGTCATTTACCACAATGTAGTGGCAGGCCAGATCCGGCGGCAAGTTCTGCCCATCAATGCCCAAATGCAGATGCATAAAGCTGTCGCACATGGGCGTATTCGCACGGGCTGTGCGGTCGCGCTGGGATAATGCACCTGAGGGCAGCAGCTTCAACGTGTCCCACACCGAAGCGGCCGAAACCACTGCCCGCCGTGCTCGAATCTCCTTGCCATCGCGCAGTCGTACACCCACCGCACGTCGCCGCTCCATCAAAATGTCTGCAACATGAGCATTCAGCAGCAACGTGCCTTTGTGCTTTTGCAAGCCTCGGATCAATGCCTCGACCAACGCTGCACTGCCACCCATGGGATAGTCCAAGGCCACATTGGGCCGATACCAATCGGCAAACATGAATGCCACCTCCGCTGCACTCGTGCCGCTGGCAGGCAACCCAGACAGCAAAAAACACAGCAAATCCAGCCAATTGCAGATAAATGGATCCTGTATGACCTCATCCACTATGCGGGAAAATGGCCCCGTGAGCTTGGCAATCGTGGGCGCATAATGCAGGAGCGATCGCCCAAACGGGCTCACCGTCAACGCTACTGCCCAATCTAGTCGAATTGCTGCAGTTGGAAGCGCGATCGCCGCATCCTTCAATGGCTCCATTACCCGTTGCAGATTGCGCCACTCTTCCACAGCCGCAGGACCCCGAAACTGGGCCAACACCTCACAAAACTGAGCCGCGCCAACCTTGGTGAAAAAATTGCCCTCCGGCAAACAGCAGCCCCAAGTATCGTACTGTACCCACTCCACCGACTCCCCAATCGCATCCAGCACCTGCTTCAATGGATTGGGCGAGGGACTATAGGACATGCCTGAGTACAGCGATGGCCCCGAATCGAACCGATAGCCCTGCCGCTCAAACCCATGGGCGGCCCCACCGGGAATGCTGTGGCTTTCGCACACCACGACCTCAAAGCCATAGCCTGCTAGCAGCGCCGCACAACTCAGGCCGCCAATTCCACTGCCAATCACAACAACATCGGTTTCTAACATACAGAGGTTACTAGCGAACAGTCTTCTAGCGCTTGGGCAACACCCCAAATATCATGCCCTATGGTGCCAGGCTTTGGCAGCAAACAAAGCACTCCATCTTGGCCACCTACTCCTTAAATTAAAAAGCTACAGGACTTACGCAGTTGAATGATGTTTGGAGCGCTTAGCGCTCCAAACATCATTCAATCCTCTGGTTTTTCGGATGAAGTGCGTAAGTCCTAAGCTAGATAAGGAAGATTCGAATGACCCGAAACATCCTACTCGGGGGACTTCCCCCCGATCCCCGCCTTCTGGGGTCCTAACTCCCCCAGACCCCCCGCAAGGAGTTGACATCACCATGCCAATCCGCCCACCGGGTTCGGGCTGGAGCCGGGGGCAAATGGGCGCGGATTGGGCTATCCGCTCGAACCATCGAACCGTAGCAGTAATCCTCTTCGACTCCCGATTCCCCACTCCCTAGCTCCCAAATCCTAGTCCCTTCCCCGATTCCCTCAGCAGTTCCTCAAAGCGTTTGGGACGCTGCAATTCGCGGACTCGCTGGCGAATTTGGTTGTGGCGCTCAATCCCTTCGTAGGCAAATCGGTTGTAGCCATTGCGCTCAATTTGAGTGGCCATATTGCGTAGTCGCTCATCGGTATCGGGATGAGTTGAGAGCCAGCGAAATGTTGTTGCGCGGCTGCGCTCGCGCTTGCCCAGTGTTTCCATGAGATTGTGCAATCCATCCGCCGCGTAGCCCGATGTGCTAATCAACCGTGTGCCAAAGGCATCGGCTTGGCGCTCCATGTCGCGGCTGTAGCTTAGTGTGGTGAGGTTTGCGGCAATGCCACCATAGGGAATGAACTGGAACACGTTGCTGGACAGGTTCGCTTCTACAATGAGTTGAAACCCGTGGGACAGCACCGTATGCGCCAATTCATGGGCAATCAACCCTGCTAGCTCAGCTTCCGATTCTGCTTGCAGAATGGCACCCGAGTTGATGAATACCTTGCCACCGGGTAGAGCAAATGCATTGAGCTCGTTGTTGTTGATGACAAAAAATTCGTACTCAAAATTGTCGCGTCCGGTTAGGCTGGCGAGGCGCTGCCCGATGTCGTTGACGTAGGCGCTGACTTCTTCATCTTCAATCAGTTCAAGCTGGCGCGCGGCACTGTTAGAGACTGACTCCCCAATGGCTGACTCTCCACGTAATAGGGTCAGCGTTGTTTGCAGGGTCGAAAGTGGGCCAAATAGGCCGCCTGTGAGGGCAAATCCCAAGGTTCCAGTGATGGCATTGGCAATCGCATTTCCTGTCAAGCGCTCTCGTAACCGACGACGAAAGGTATCGAGATTTTCCTGAGCGATCGCTTGAAACTCTGGGGCTGCGGGATGTTCCGGATACAGCAGGGCAAACTGCCGCGCCGCAATTGAAGACTCCATCCATTGATTGTTAGCGGCTAGAGCATCGACTTGTGCATGAATTAGGTCTGCCTCATCTCCATAAATGCCGACCACCCGTTCCAGGCTTTCTACCGCTTCTTCAGGTTTTTCTTCGGCAATCAGGAGTTCTGCAAAGCGGAGATGACCAGGGATAAAGGCAAGTTCTTGCTCTACCAAAAGACGCAGTGCCACCAACTGCCGAGTTGTCATGCTCTGCTCGCGGCCTGCTTCGGCCTCGCGCCAGTACACTCGCCCCTCGGGAGACAGCAGCGTTGGATCGGCAAAGGCAGGCTGTCGATCAGGCAGGTTTGCGTCGCTGAGTTCGCCTTTGGCTTCGCGATAAAGGGCTGTGGCTTCGACGTATTGCCCCGCTAACCATAGGCGATCGCCCTCGGAAATGAGTTCTCGACGTCGAGCTTGCTCTAGTAGGGCTTCAGCCGCGTCTTCTGCACCTGCGGCAGGGGCGTCTTGGGTTGCCCCCGCTGCATCCGACGGTTCTGGTTCTGAAGTGACATTGGTTGGATCTTCGGCTAAGCCATCATCCCCTGACGGATTGGCGTTTGGATCTGAAGAGTCTACAGAAGGCTCTGCCTCATTTGCCGAGTCTGCAGAACTGGCAGAATTTGGGTTATTTGATGCTGGGGTGGTTGGTTCAACATCGGACGTCGTATCAGATGGAACCGCTGCTGGTGGGCTCGGTTGGCCAACAGGTGTCGCTACCGAGACCTGACCCCCTGCTGGTACTGTGGTCACTGTAGAAAGGTCTGTCAATGGCGCAGGGGGCGGTTCTGGCTGAATGGCGGTCGCGCTTGATGCGGTTTCTATCCAGGTTTCAGAGACAACAACAGCAGAAGAGAGATTGTTTGCCTCTGCTGTTGTTGTTGGGGATGGAGTTTGCTTTAGGCGGGCTACCGCATCTGAACGCGTAGTCTCTTCGGCAGTTTCGGGAAGGGCGATCGCAGGTGGCGCTCCCACAACAGTCCCAGCCAACATTCCGCCCAGAGCGATTGAAAGAGAAAGCCTGCCCACCATGGTTGCCCCTTGCATGGTCACCCCTTGCTGCCGCACCGAGTTTTTCAGCGTAGACGCAGTTGCCTGCCAAAAGTTCCCAGGGATATGCCGAATCCGTTAGTTCAGCGTGAGCCACTTTTGACCATTAAGCCGCTGCACGGTGTACAGCAACAGCAGGTCAAGGGTCACCTTGCGCTCGTCAATCATGAACGATTCCAATAGGCTGAACTTGGAGCCATTGTCTGCGCAGGAAAAGACCTTGGGACTTTGGAGATCGTCTTTCAAAAAGCCCACCATGAACTGGCGCTGCCCCGATTGGAACCGACCCACGACTTGCCAACACTCAGTGTCTTCCATGCCTTTAATCGGTAAAGGCTTGTGGTCAAATGCCAAGTTGAGATCGGTGACACCCAGCGTTTCCATAGTTTTGGTTAACCCAGGCAAAAAGTGCTGAGTGATGAATTCTTGAAAAGGCTTGGCTTCTAGTGCAGGTGGTTTTTCCTTGGCGGGCTTGGCGGCAGGTTTGTCTCCAGCGGGTTTGCCTGCGGCAGCTTTCGGATTCGCTTTCGGCTCTTGGGCTTGGGTGTCTTCTGGCATGAGTCAGACTCTTTGCGTTGGTTTTGCGTAATTCAGGTTAATTGAGATTCAACCATGAAATTCAACCATTGCCCGCAGAGGCAGAATGGCTATGTCCACATTTTGCCATGATCCTTTGCAGAAGGTAACGTATCAACCCGGGCTACAGCGAAAGAATTCCCTGGTTTATTTCGAGGTTTTGGATTGAAAGTTGGGTAGGCATCGAGACGATCGCCCATGGTTGCGAAAGTCTAAGATGCGATGGCGATGGGTTTGTCAGAGCTTTGAGGGCGGTATTGGCCAACGGGATAGTGATCCATATGGCGATAGAGCCGATGTGGCAGCGTTTTGCGAATTGAGAAAAACTCAACAGCGGCTTGTCCATCATCCAAAATGCGAACCTTGGGTGACAAATCCTTGGGAGGGGAGCCTTGCCAGTTCCACCGTTCATCCGTCGGTAAAGTGCTAATGAGATGGTGAAAGCTCCAACTGCGGCGATTGCCCGAAGCCCCAAATTCGCGCAGCTCTCGCTTTAGGATGGAGGCCACCAAGTACGAGACGGGTGAGCGATCGCCCGCGATCGCCGCCATGTAGTGCTCCAACGAGCCTTCGGGTTTGGGCGGCTTCTTCCAATCTTGAGTGTCGGCCAGGGTTGCCTCAAGCTGGGCGGTACCGCTCATCTCTTCGGGAACGGCCCACACAATGCCAGCACTACCAGCTTCATCGCGATACAGGTAGGCGACCAGCCGCAAATCGGGTTTGAGCGAAAGCCCAGGCAGCTTTAGCAAAGGGGCCGCCGGATTTACAGTAGAAATAATCCAGCGATTGGCCAGGTTGGGGGCTGTTTGTCCTGCCAGCGCCACTCCACCAAAGTTGAACAGCCCACTCAGGTCATCGACCGACTCCGGCTCGGGCATATCTGCCGATGTTGCCGCTTGAATTTGTTTTTCCAAATTAGGTAACACAAGCCCACTTTGAATGTACTTGCGAACCTTTTGTAGCGCTTCGAAGGAAAATTTTTGAATCGACATGACCGAAGTGGGTCTTTTTGTGGAGGTTAAGCAGGGTTCAAAAATTGCTACACCAATTTTATAAACTGGTGAAAATTCTCTCAAAAGCCTAAATTTAGCAAGTACAAAGGCCAAGGTTAAATTAAGATACCAGGGAACTTCTGCACTGTGAGTAAATATCTTAGAAAAAAAGCAGGGATCTCGTCGTTTGACAAGACTTTAATGTTCCTGTAGGGCTTTGCGATTGGGCTGTGGAAGCAATTTCGAACTTAGGTTTTGTTAAAGCAAGTTTGGCGATTTGTTGCTCTTTGATTTAGCGACCAATCTTTGCTTTAAGAACTAGAAAATTTCTGGTAGATATCTGCTCCTGGTGATGAAGGTTTGCACTATTCAAGAATGCCCAAAAAAATAGGCTCACCTCAACGATGAGCTACTTTGCACATAAATTGCAATCATCATTGGCAAAATTGGCAAATATGCCGCTAAGAGGGCCGATCTCTCAACTTGCCGATGCCCCAAACTGCACGAGCCTCGACAATCATTACTGATCATCTGCGCGGGATGATGCCAAGAACTCAGCCTGTTGGACTCAAGGTTGTCGAGCCCGATTTAGCCTGACCAAACCTGAACCTGCCAAGTTGCACAGTATGGTTGCCTCAACGAACCGCTGAACCGTTACTGATTTTGAGTTGGAGGTTGAATGGTGGCCTGTTGGGTATTGGAATCCACCCAAATGATTTGCACTTGGTTGGGGGCAATGCGGCTGCTTTGCTCTTGCATGACTCGATAGGACTGCTGAGGGTCAAAGTGACGCTTGAAGTTGGTTTGTAGGCCATCAACGCGGGCCTCCATCAATTCAACCTCTTGATGGATGACCTTGAGCTGCTTTTGGTGCGATCGCATGTCGGGTGCCAACCGAATAATGGTGCTCGCAGCAACCAGCGCGAATAGGGAATTAACGGCTAGTTTGACTCCAGCCTCGATGGCGATCGCCCGATGGTGCTGCTTCTTGGGCACACGACGGCGGCGAACCCGAACCGAAGGCGGTTGTGCTGGTTCTGCTAAACCCACTGAAGTCTGGTAGCGTTGAATCGCGGACATACCTAAAAGAATCCCTACTAAAACGGAAGCAATTCCAGTATCTGGGAGCAGTTCAGCACCATTTCGCCAGAAACTACACCAATATAATCGCTCTCTGGCAATGCGGCATCGGCTTTTAGCAACGAATTTCAGGGAAAGAAACGCTGGCATTTAAACGATTTAGGTGGTATGCCGTTGTGCGACATGCCACCTATATGAGTTTCGCGATTTAGTGTGCCCAGCGGGATGACTAGGGCCAACAGCCTCGCCGAAATCTACTTGTAAAGCTCTGTCGAGAGCCGGAAGGCCATCACAGCAGGCAATAGTGCAATCACTAAAGCAACAAAGACTTGAGTATCTGATAAAGCCATCTTTTGTAAGACTCCTTCAAACAATCGGGCAGCAATCGTTCAATTAAACCGTAAACCTTTGCTCCAAAGCCTTTGCAGCAAAGCTTACTTGTAGACCAATGTCGGCTAAATTGGCCATTGGGGGAACATCCTGTCACAGACTGTAACATTCCATCACATGGGTTAAGGTTGATAGGGCAACCCATGCTGTGTCGCGACTGCGCCTAGAACTGGCGATCGCCCACGAATGTAAAGCCGTGAGTGTGACAGCAGAGGCTAGGCACGGTAGACCGGCAGCGTAAAGTGAAAGCAGCTTCCCTGGCTGGTGACCGAATCTACCCAAATTTGCCCGAAGTGCGCCCGCACAATGCGTTGACACAGCGCTAGACCAATACCATAGCCATCTTTGGCATGGTCGCGCTCCAGCCGGAACCGATCTTCAAAGATTTTTTCTTTATTTTCTTCGGGAATGCCGGGTCCGTTGTCACAAATGGTGACCTGCACCTTTTGCATAGTGCGGTGCAAAATCGAAACCTCAATGGTGCCGGAATCGGGGGTGTATTTGCTGGCGTTATCCAGCAGGTTCGTCATGACTTGTCGAATGCGATCGGCATCGGCATACACCGATGGCAAGTCGGAAGGAATGTCGGTCACAATGTGCTGAGCCTTGGCTTCAAACTGGCTCTGCAAATCGTGCAATACGTCCTGGCATAGTCGCTTGAGATCCAGCTTTTGAGGTTGAATTTGCAGCTTGCCAGCGTTGCCGCGTGCTGCTTGCAGCACATCGGTAATCATGCGATCAAGCGCTTTAGCTTGGGCTCGGGCATGGCGAATTAGCTGGCGAACGATGGCGGGAGTTAGGCGATCGCTGCGTTCATCGGTGGGATCATTCGCCAAATCTAAGGTTTCCAGTGCGATCGACACAGCCGTTAAAGGATTCCGCAAGTCATGAGCCAACATGGCAATCAGGCGATCCTTGAACTGGAGCTGTTCCTGGAGTTCTTCTTTTTCCTGATTGAGCCGAAAGATTTCATCGGACAAACGGGTCATCTCAGCAACATAGGCAACTGAATTCACCGACGACAAATTCCCAATGAAATCGTTTTCGCTCTTACCACCGTTCTGGGAGTTTTGCAGTTGGGAGCTTTGAATATATTGCTCTACCGATTGCCGCCAGGGCACCCAAGCGCGCTCAATCTGCCCTACCAAATCACTTCCTGCTAGGGTTTGGCGCGGTTCGGGATGGATTTTGACCAAGGCCGGTGTGGCCACAAGCTTGAAGTGTTCAACTAAATGGGGCTGCTCACTAACGTCTATGACTTGTAGGTCAAATGGATAGTCGGCCCCCAGTTCGGTTAAGCGAGTTTGAATTTGGCGAATCCGCTCATTTGAAGATGGGCGCTTATCCACAAACAGCAATAGCTGTAAGGGGGTGTTGGATTTGGAAGTGAAATTGGGCAGAGCCTCCATGCGATTTTAGGGGGATAGGGATAGATAAAAGGCTGCACCAAAACGGTATCGCAAAGCAGAAGGTTAGGCAGTTTGGCTAATCTTTACTGATGAGAGACTGATGAGAGTATCGTCTGCGATCGCCCGTAACGTGACCTCGAAGCATGCGGTGCTGTGACTTCATAAAAATCCGATTCAGCAACCGATACAAAGAGCAAACACGGTGCGATCCCCTTCCAAGAAACCAGTGCACCTATAGCCTACCCTGTTGAGGCAGCCTTTTGTGCAATTCTGGCTCAGGTTGCTTTTTACGCTGCAACAGCCACCCGAGGTCGTAACTACAGGATGGCACGATACGATTGCACCACTTGCATTCTGCGCATTGCATTCTGCCCATCGTGCGTCAGCCTAGTGATGGAAAAATCGTTTTGATTTGGACTGGGTTTTTGATAGAGATAACGCCGAAATTGAGAACTTAGGTTTGAAAAAGTGTTTCTTGCTCAATGCTGGGAACGCGGTTCATAAAATAAAACAGAATGTCGTTTTTGTAACTTAAGGGAAAAATAGTAGAGCATAGAGCTAGGTATGCAGATCAGTTGATTCACAGTAAAACACTTCCAGAACTTGAACGCTTGAACGTTAGCTGGAAATAGCATCTAAGGTTGGTTGCTAGTACCATGAAAATTTTGGTTTTGGCGTGGGAGTTTCCGCCTCGCATTGTTGGGGGAATTGCCCGCCATGTCGCTGAGCTTTACCCTGAGGTGGTCAGGTTAGGGCATGAGGTTCACCTCTTGACGGTTGAGTTTGGCCAGGCTCCCCATTACGAAGTGGTGGATGGCATTCGAGTGCATCGCGTTCCGGTAGGAGCCAGCCAGGACTTTTTTCACTGGGTTGGCAACATGAACGAAAGCATGGGCCGACATGGTGGCAAACTGTTGCTCGAAGATGGCCCGTTTGACCTTATTCATGCGCATGACTGGTTGGTGGGAGATGCGGCGATCGCCCTCAAGCATGCCTTCAAGCTTCCCCTCGTAGCTACCATTCACGCAACTGAGTTTGGCCGCCACAATGGATTGCACAACCCCGTTCATCACTACATCAATGGCAAAGAAAAGCTTTTAGCCCACGAAGCATGGCGGGTAATCGTGTGTTCGGACTATATGCGGCGTGAAGTTGAACGAGCCCTGTATTGCCCATGGGATAAGGTGGATGTGGTGTTTAACGGCATTCGCTCCAGCAAAAAGCCCCAACGTCACCAATTTGACCATCAAGAGTTTCGCCGCCGCTTTGCAAGCGATCGCCAGTCCATTGTGTATTACGTAGGCCGCCTCACCTACGAAAAAGGCGTCCAGGTTTTGCTCAATGCCGCCCCCCGTATTCATCGAGAAATGAACGGCCACGTCAAGTTTGTGATTATTGGTAGCGGTCAGGCCGATGCCCTGAAGCGACAAGCCTGGGATATGGGCATCTGGGATATCTGCTTCTTTACCGGCTTTATGTCCGACGAGGATTTGGATCGCTTTCAAACCGTGGCCGATTGTGCCGTCTTTCCCAGCTTGTACGAGCCGTTTGGCATCGTGGTGTTGGAAAGCTTTGCCGCACGGGTGCCCGTAGTAGTGTCCAATACGGGGGGCATTCCCGAAATTGTGCGCCATCAGGAAACGGGGATTGTCACCATTACCAACAACTCTCACTCGCTGGCAACGGGCATTCTTGAGGTGCTGCAAAATCCTGACTTAGCGCAGCGCCTGGTGGTGAATGCGTATCAAGAGCTTGAAACTCGGTTTAGCTGGGGGTATTTGGCCAGCCAAACTGAGGGAATTTATCGTCGGGTGGTGCAGGAGCGGCAGCTAGTGGCCTGGTAGCAGTGAACAGTGGTGTGGCGTGGCTCAGCCCCCGGACGCAGTTAGGAAGTACAGGTGAACTCTGGTACAGTAGCTCTTAGCATTCTTTGTTCTTCATCACTGTTACGGGCACCGTTTCCTGCATGAATGCTGCACCTCAGCCACCAACCCTACGCCCTTATCAACTCCAGCTCATCAAAGACCTGTACGATACGCTGGGGCGGGGCCACAAGCGTGTGGCTGTGATTGCCGGAACGGGGGCAGGCAAAACGGTGATTGCCGGACAGATTTGCGCCCATGCCGAGGCCAGGGGTTGCCGCCTGCTGTTTCTGGTGCACTTGGATGTGCTGGTGGGTCAAACCTACGACAAGATGAAAGCCTTTGGGCTCAAGTGCGGCTTTATTAAAGCAGGGTGGGAAGAAGATCCTTCAGCTCCGATTCAGATTGCCAGCGTGCAAACCATGGCCAAGCGCAACTGGTGGCGCAAGTGGCATGCCGATGTGGTGCTGTACGATGAGGCCCACACAACGGTATTTAGCCGGGTGGGGCAGCAGCTGATTTACCAAACTCACAAAGATGCGGTGCATTTGGCGTTGACGGCGACTCCCTACCGTCTGGGACGGGATCAACTGGGTGACCACATGCAAACGCTGGTGGCTTCGCCTGTTCCCTCGGAACTTCAGAAGATGGGCTTTTTGGCCCCGATGAAGTATTACGGGATGCCAGAAGAAACTCAGGTTGATTTGGATGGGGTGCGTACGGTTGCGGGGGACTTTGATGAGCGAGATCTCAAGATTGCGTGCGATCGCCCCGAATTAGTAGAGCGCATTGTTGATGAGTGGCTGCGCCTTGTGCCCGATAAGCGCACGATCGCCTTTTGTGTGGATGTGGAACATGCTCGTCATGTGGCCCAGGCGTTTAACGATGCGGGGATTCCTGCGGCAACGGTCGATGGTGAAACTCCCATCAAGGAGCGTAAAAAGCTGTATGACGGTTTGCGGGATGGGGAAATTACCGTGCTCACCTCTTGCAATGTCATTAGCATTGGGTTTGATGAGCCGAGTGTGGAGGCGGGGCTGTTGCTGCGGCCTACGCAATCCCAAGCGCTGCACTTTCAGCAAATTGGTCGGGTTATGCGCATTTCGCCTCAAACGGGCAAGCTATACGGCACGATTTTGGATCAGGCGGGCAATCTGCGGCGATTGGGCTTCCCTGAAGATATTAAAGGGTACCACCTGCCAACTCGCAGCGAACCCGAAAGTGGTGAGGGCAAAGTACCCACCAAGCAATGTCCGTGCTGTGGGCGCATTGTGTGGATTTTTGTGATGATTTGCCCGGATTGCGACCATCAGTGGGGCAATGATGCGCCCCTGCCCATGGATGACCTGGAAGAGGTGCTAAGCGAAGAGCAACTGCTCATGATGCAGGAGCAGGAAATGATGCGGGGGTTTCATGATTTGCGGAAGCGCCATTATGAGGCTGGAGAATCGCCTGCGTGGACGACGCGCAAGTTTTTTGAAAGCTTTGGGTGCTTGCCCAAAGATGTGTGGTGTTTGGGCTCGATCTTTGGCAAGCAGCCGTCGGTCGAGGATAAGTACGCCTACAAGGATTATCTAATGGCGATCGCCCAGCGGCAGGGCAAGTCTATTTCCTGGGTGATTAGCGAGTACCAAAAAGAGTTTGGCGCAAGCCGTTGGGAAGAGATCTTTTTGGAGCGACGAGCCTAACGAATCAGGATTTGGGTTGATCGGCCTTTTGCTGAATGGCCTCTCGAAAGCCGAGCACCACCAAAATATTGGCTAGGGTGAGGAAAAATTCTGCGCCACCGTGCAGTGCGTCAACATTGGCCAATTCCTCGCCATAGGCAACTTTGGCGTAGATGCCTGCGGGAATGGTCACCGCAACGAACACCAACGTCATGTAAAAGCCAATCAGCGCTAGACGGGGCGTTTGCTTGGTGCGGGTGAGAAACCAGAGAAACCCCAAATAGGGAAATAGGGAGAAGGCAAAGAGCGATTCTTTGGAAAACATGGGGGAGATTGCCGTTATGAATTGGGTGTGACGGTCTGTTGCGATCGCCAAATCCACCAAGCAGCAATGCACAGCGTGCCGTTGCCAACCATGGTCATGGCGGCTTGTACCGTGACTAACCAGGCTAGCGACGGCTCATTGTCAAAAAAATGCCAGGTGCAGGCACACATGGCGCTCACCAGGGCCGGCAACATCCCAAAGGAGAGCGATCGCCAGGCTGGATTTTTGATCACCTCGGCAAATTGCCACACCAACCAAATTGCGGCTATCCACTCAATCACACTTGAAATATGGATCACCCAGGTGGGAATTGAAAGGACATTCATAGACACAACGGAATGCGAATTCCGCGAAGAATGAAGGACGAACACAACATCTAATACTAACGTCAGTTTCGGTTAAGGGCTTTTCTAAGGTTCGCGCATCCCGCGAACCTTAGAAAAGCCCGTTGTTGCCTGTGTGACGCGCACGCAACAATGGGCTTTTCTGCGGGCACTTCAGCTGATCCAACACTCAGGTTAATCCTACGTCAGTTCAATTGTTCGATGCGGTTCCGCCGCCAGCGCGCATGAGGCAGATTGCCACAAAGGGAGTTTGAGATTTCTTGACGCTCGGTGAGCATTCCTCGTTTATTGTTAGGGATGCATGGTTTGTGAAATGGTGTAGGCATTGATGCGCGCGGTTTTGTGTGGCTATTACGGCATGGGCAACGGAGGCGACGAGGCACTGCTGGCAACGCTGTTACAAATGCTGCCTGCCCATGTGGAACCTGTGGTGCTTTCTGGCAACCCTGCCCAAACGGAACGGGATTACCAAGTCCAAGCGTGCGATCGCAACTCGTTTTCAGCCATTGTCAACGCCTTCCGCCAGTCCGATGCGTTTATTTGGGGTGGCGGTAGCCTAATTCAAGATGCCACCAGCGCCCTTAGCCCCGTGTACTACGCCGGGTTAATGGAGCTGGCCCAGCGCATGGGGCTAAAAACGATCGCCTGGGGCCAGGGAATTGGCCCGCTGCATCGTCGCACTACCCAGTGGCTTGCCCAACGAACCTTTTCGGGATGTACGGCGATTAGCGTGCGCGATCGCGCCTCTGCTCAGCTGGTCAACCAGTGGAAGCTGCCCTTTACCCTCGCGCCCGATCCCGTATGGGCGCTTCAGGGAGAACCCATGCCGGGATTGTGGGACATGCCCGCACCTCGGGTGGCGGTTGTGCTACGTCCTCATCCCCTGCTCACTCCAGAGCGGCTGGATAGGGTGATCCAGGCGTTGGTGGATTTTCAAACCGCCACGCAAACCTATCTATTACTGATTCCGTTTCATCTGCATCAAGATCTTGACATTGCCAAGTCGATTCATGGGCGCTTGCCCAACGCTAGCCACATCGTTCAACTCCGCAGCCCCTATCAGCTCAAAGGTGTGTTTCAAGGAGTGGAAATGGCGATCGCCATGCGGCTGCATGGATTAATTATGGCGGCCTCCGCGGAATGCCGATGCTTTGCCATTAGCTACGATCCAAAAGTTACCCAACTGATGCAGGATTTCGACATTCCCGGTTGGTTGCTAGAAGACATACCCGAGGATGCGATCGCCATGGGCAAAACCTGGATTGACCACTACGCCAACGGCGATCCGCTATCGAAAAATCAAATTCAAGCGGTTCAAGATCGGGCCTATGCTCATCAGGAATTGTTGGAAACTGCGCTGCTGGCTGCATCCAGTGGGTAAATGCTGCTGGAATTTAAGTTGCCAATCAGTTGCCAATCAGTCGCCAATTGGCCAACCATTTAACCATTTGCTCAGGCAATGGATGCAACCGTTAAGCTAGAAGCAGGTGCAGCATTCAACAACTAGTGTTGAACGGGTAGAAACGAGAGCAGATGTATTAGTTGAACTGCGGGCGATCGCGCCATTCTGCTCATCCTTATCCTAAAAAATGTAAGAAATTGCTCCGAATCTCAATATTCCATGTTGCGATTCGCAGTTGTTGAACTATATTGAATGGCAATTTCAAATCTATATTCATGCCACGTTGATGGGTTTTATCGGTCGAGCTACCACGCCCAGTAAATTCCTGATTAAGCACCTCCTTGAGTGAACTGCTGAATAGATGACCGAGTGAACTGACCTCGTTAATATGTGAACTGGTTAATAGGCCCCTCTTGCAAATAGCTGCACATCACCATGACTGATAACCATTCTGCCGACAATCCGCAAGGTACTCCTCAACAGCCCAACCCACCTTCCTCGTGGTTCGCAGGCTGGGAAGAGTTTTTGCAACCACCCGAATCAGACGCAAATCCCACCGCAGAGGGGCAGCCTGCCGAAGTGTGGCCCGGTTGGCAAACGGTCGATTTTCCCAATGCAATTCCGATGGAGGCATTGGAACGGCAGGGCACCAAGGCGCAAGGATCTTCAAACACTTCTGCCCCGCACCAAGCTCAAGGCAAACCATCGACCAATCCAGTGGATTTGCCGGATTGGTCTGTGCGCACGATTCCACCGGCACCCGCCGCTAACTCTTCCGCAAACCCTTCTGTCACGGCACCTGTAGATGTCGCCGAGGTAGAGTCTGGGCAGTTCAATATTTCTGAACTGGTGAGCCTGATTCAAGAGTTGAATCAGTGCAATAGTGCGCTGTTAGATCGCGTGTCGCTGCTGGAAGAAGCACTCGACCAGAGCCAACAAGCTTTGCAGGCGGGGCAAGCGGCAACCCAGCAGGCCGACTTAGGCGAACTTGTGACCACTCAGCAGCAGCTAACACAGCTTTTTCAGGAATTGGAAAGCTCTCACCAAGTGAATCAGCGCCAGCAAGAACTGATTGAAACCTTGACCAATCAGGTGACTAGCAGCCAGGAGCGCCTGATTCGGCTTGAGCAAGACTATACAGCCCTGCAAACCCAAAACCAGGAGCAAGCCCATGTGCTGGCTCACAGCGAAACGCTGTGTCGCGATTTGCAGGTTCGCTTGCAGCGGCAGCAGCGGTATACCCTACAGTTTAAGGCGGCGCTGGAGCGATGTCTTGAGGTGGCAACACCACCGTTTGATGGCGGTACGGTAGAGGGTGTGCTGCCTGTCACCCAGCCGCTTTCGCCCAAGCTGCAAACGATTCAGCCGTGGTCAACTCAGGCAGGTGGCTCTCAGGTGCCATCGAAGCTGGATGCGCTGGTGAATCAGCCAGCGGCGGAGGAGATCAGCCCAACGCCACCCGTACCGAGCAAGAGCCAAGAGGCGATCGCTCCGGTTGGGTACGATGCAATGGCCTATGATGCCTATGATGTGGCGGGGGAAGAAGAAGACGTTGCGGAAGCAGTGCAGTCTGCTGCGGCTGAGCTGAAGTCGGTGCTGGATAGCTTGTTGCAAGATCCACCCGGCGCTGAAAAGAGCGGCACCACCCGCGAAAACCTGTGGCAAGATTTGTCGAAGTTGGTGGATATGCCTACCGAAGAGACTGTGGAAGCTGTTGAACAGCCCATTAGCAAACCGTCCGATCGCCCATCCTCCATTCCACCGTTGCGGTTTGGCGTGGACACACCGCCGCAAAAGGTGGCGCGGATGCCGCTGTCGATGCCGATGGAGTCGCCCCAGTCTCGACCGGCTCCAGCCCATGCCAATGCTCAGCCTCCCGTGCCGATCGCATCGGAGGGCAGCTCTCCTTCTCCCATCGTGTATCCCCAGCGGCCCACCCGCAAAATTGCTTCATTAGCTGCGGTAGATTTGCCCACGTTTCCGCGTAAGTAGCGGATAGGGTGGCTCATCGTTGGCCAAAGCCTGGATATACCCTAATACACCCTGAGTTTTGTATAAGCTGAAGTGCCCATTTTTGCGTGCGCGACGCGCACGCAAAAATGGGCTTTTCTGAGGGTTGCGCGTCGCGCAACCCTCAGAAAAGCCCTTAACTGAAACTGACGTTAATCCACAATTTGCACTATGCAATGAGCCCTCATGAGATGACGCGTTCTGTCATTTCATGAGGGCTCACTAATTGCACGGCTTGAACGGCTATCGGAGCTGCACAAGTTTTTGACTAGACAGTTGTGCGATCGGTCAAAATTTCGTATCCAGTTTCTGTTACCAATACGGTGTGCTCAAACTGAGCCGAGAGCTTGCGATCAACCGTCACAACCGTCCAGCGATCGCTCAGTGTGCGGGTAATCTTGCTGCCCATATTCACAATGGGTTCGATCGCCAAAGTCATACCGGCACGTAGCTTGACATTGGGTAGCTCAAAGGTGCGGTAGTTGAACACAGAGGGCTCTTCGTGTAGATTTCGGCCGACGCCATGGCCCGTGTAATCTTCCACAATGGTAAAGCCGCTGGGTTTGACGTGATCTTCGATGGCGGCGGCAATATCCATCAGAGTATTGCCAGCCTTAACCTGTTCAATGCCCTTATACAACGCTTCTTCCGCCACTTGAATGAGGCGTGCGGCCTCGTCGGTAACTTGGCCCACGGCAATGGTGATGCACGAGTCGCCGTGAAATCCATCGAAGTAGGCTCCTGTATCGACCTTCAGCACATCGCCTTGATGAATTTGCTTGCGTCCGGGAATGCCATGCACGACTTCGTTGTTGATGCTGGCACAAATGGAGCCTGGAAAGCCGTGATACCCCTTGAAGCTAGGGGTTGCGCCCATTTCTCGGATGCGCTTTTCGGCGTGGGCATCGAGGTCGGCAGTGGTCATGCCGGGTTCCACCAGTTCCGAAATTTCCTTCAGTACGGTGGCAACAATTTTTGCCGATTGCCGCATGATGGCGATTTCCTCAGCGGACTTGATGTAAATTCCGCGACCGCGATTGGTCACCACGGGGGCGGGCGCTACTTTGGGGATCAGGTTGCTGAGAAAATTCATGGTTGTGCGTTGTAAGGTGGGCGATGGTGAATTAAAAGATTAACCTTGGTGACCGCAAGCCAACTGGTTCCCACTCAACAATTGCAGACTGAACGGTTGACGCGGGACTGGGACTTGACGCGGAACTAGAGCAAGGCATGGATTGAGATGTTAACCGGAATATGGCAACTAGGCCATCCAAACTCCGTGGTGACCTTGGCGACCTTGGCTTAATTCCTGGGGTGGATGCACGTTCCTATAAGGTAACGTATGTCAGCATGGAATGAGGAGTGGCGGCTCTAGGGGGCGATCGCAATTTCTCCAACCATTCCGGCTTCGGTGTGGCCAGCAATGGTGCAGCGCA
This sequence comes from Leptolyngbya sp. AN02str, assembly GCF_050565595.1. Classification (NCBI taxonomy): domain Bacteria; kingdom Bacillati; phylum Cyanobacteriota; class Cyanophyceae; order Leptolyngbyales; family Leptolyngbyaceae; genus Leptolyngbya; species Leptolyngbya sp. AN02str. The sequence goes on from NZ_JBNXVR010000008.1 coordinate 77,973, forward strand.
AGGGGTATGTTCCGCTGCGCTCTGGCACAAAGACCCATTCGGCGAGGGCTCCTGGCTTTAGCTCTAGCTCATGAATGGCCCCTTTCACTTCTACTTTTCCGGCTTCTACTTTTTGAGTCCAAATGCCATCGGCAAAATCTTTGGCGGTAAAGTAGTGCTTTTCGGGGCTGGGGTTGTCGAGGATGAGCTTGTAGCGTTTGCCAGCCTCAAATTGTAAGTGATCGGGGACAAACGTGAGTTCTCCGGCTGGGGTTCCTAAGTGAACGGATACTTCAGTAACCATACCTTGGTTGGCCGGACTGGCGATCGCTGCTGCGACGGACGGAAATCCAAGCCACAACCACAGCCCCATCCCCACCCCAATGGCCAGGGTGGTGACAAAACGACGAGCAATATTTTCCATCATTGGCCTCCTGTCGATGCGATCGCGCTCTGTTGCGTCATCCGTTGCATCAACGGTGGTTCTGTGCTCTGGACGAGTTGCTCTCTTCTGCGATCGCCAAATTCCGGGATGCAAACAGCCGCACGCAAAATGAATGCTTCCTACTCTACACCTGATAGCGAACGGTAGAGTAACCTGAGTTTTGGATCAGCTGAAGCGCCCATTTTTGCGTGCGCGACGGGCACGCAAAAAAGAGCTTTTCTGAGGGTTGCGCGTCGCGCAACCCTCAGAAAAGCTCTTAACCGAAACTGACGTTAACAGATGGAGTCTGCGACTGGAATCTGCGAAGGTAGACCCTAGTAAGCCGACAGGTTGACCGAGCTAGAGAGGGAATAGGGCACCTCCAAGCCGTGAGCTTCCATGAGGGCAGTATTTCCAAGAATGTGACGGGGACTGCCATCGGCCATGACGCGACCCTGATCGATAAGCACGACGCGGTTGCACACTTCCAATACAAACTCCAGATCGTGGGAGGCAATCAGCAAAGTTTCCTGCGACTGGCGTAAAAACTGGATGAGTCGTCGCCGCGATCGCAAGTCTAAATTGGCACTAGGTTCGTCATAAATCACCAGTTGGGGACGCATGGCCATGACTCCAGCGATCGCTACCATGCGCTTTTGGCCACCTGATAGGTGATGCGGTGGCCGATGGGCCAAATCTTGCACACCTAGCAACATCAGCGCTTCGGCCACCCGACGGTCAACATCATCGAGGGAAAGTCCCATATTTTCCAGCCCAAAGGCCACATCTTCCCAAACCGATGCAGAAATCAGTTGGTCATCGGGGTTTTGGAACACCATGCCCACTTGGGGGTGAAACTGGCCCGGCTGAATGGGTTCGCCCATAAGCGCAATGTGACCTGCCGAAGGGGTAAGACAGCCACAGGCGAGCAAAAACAGCGTCGTTTTACCACAGCCGTTGTTGCCAACAATGCCGACGCGATCGCCACGGTGAATCTCCAAGTCAAACTCTTGCAGCACATCTGGCTGATCCGGATAGGAAAACGACAGATCCGTGATGGTGAGGATCGGTTTTGCCATAGCGTTGATTGCGTTCACTGGGGAGACCTTCGACATGAATAGCGTGAATGATAGGGAAAAAGCCTAAAGGGACAGGGAAAGCCCCAAATAAATTTAAGATGCAGATCACTTCAAGCAGCGGAGATGAGCAGGGTGTTGGCTAAAACAAGGGCAATCGCAGTGAACAGCGCGATCGCCAACCCGGCTTGATCCCATCCTAGGCTGCGGTTGAGGCGACGCTGGCTGCGACCCAATGCCATCGCGCGATCGCCATAGCCACGTAGCCGCATCGCTTTGTAAATGCGCTCCGATTGTTCGTAGCTGCGAATGAGCAGGGTCCCTGTGAGGGCCACCAATCGACGAATATCGGGCAAGCTGGGCAGAAACCAGCAGCGCGATGGCTGGCTGCGAAAGCCACGTAGTCGCATAGCCTGCTGCATTTGACTCAAATTGGCCGCAATTTCAAATAAGTAGCGATAGGAGAGCAGCGTCATATCCGACAAAATGGCAGGCAACCCGAGCGATCGCATCGTTTGCACCGTAGTCAAAAACGGTGTAGTGCCCACCAGCACCAAGCTCAGCGTCAAAATCGAAAGGAACCGACTGACCACCAGCACCATCGCCAGCACCCCCTCGCGGCGCAGCGTTAGCCATCCCCACTGCCAAAGCACCGTCGAACCCGACAGAAACGGGAGCAGCACCACCACTCCTAACAAAAACCAACCAGGATACTTCAACCGTTGGCCTAAAAAACGCAGCGGCAAACCCGACAGCCCGTACACCACCACGGTAATGATGACCATCGGCACAAGCAGCCGCAAATCGGTGACAAAGGCAAAGGCAAACACCAGCGCCAACAGCCCGATCAGCTTGTATTTGGGATACCAGCGGTGCAGGGGGGATTCTAAATTGGCATATTCATCGAGGGCAACGTTCATTTACAGATCTCGCGGGGGCTGGTGGTGGGTGTGAATGGGAGTGGGGGGGGATGCTTGGCGTGACGCGGCGTGGCGCATCATTTCGGGCTTGACCCGCTGTAAAAACAGGACCAACGCCGCAGTAAACACCCCCTCCAGAATTAGGAGTGGCCCATGGGCAATCACCAGCGCGTAAATCGCAGTGCGCTCGGTTGCAGCATCAAACCCTTGAGGAATAAAGACAATTGTGAGTCCAATAAAGATGATCAAGGCCAAGCCCAAGCCCACGGCCCCTGCCATAAAGGCCGATAGGGCGATCGCCACTCGAGGCTTGAGCCAGCGCTGTAGATAGGGATAGCCACGAAAGACTCCCCCGGCTAACAGCGCTGGAAGGCCCATCATGACTGCATTTGCGCCCAGAGTCGTTAGACCGCCATGGCCAAACATCACCGCTTGAAAGAACAGCCCAATCAGAATTGCCGGAAAGGCGTACCATCCCAACACGGTTCCCAACAGACCATTGAGCACCAAGTGCACGCTCGTTGGGGGAATGGGAATGTAGATAGAAGATGCCACGAAAAAGGCCGCAGTTAATAAAGACGCCTTGGGAATATCTTCCGTAGGGTTGGAACGGCGGTGAATGTGCCGCAACGAGTACCAGGTTGCTAGACCTGTGAGGCCATAGCCACCAATACACAGTGGAGCGGGAAGGAAACCATCGGGCAAATGCATGAACTATCGCTTTCCTCGTGAAAAAAAGAGTGCGGTGCCAACACACCCCCAAATGACCGAGCCCATCATTAGGCTGGTTTGTAGCACTGTGAAGCCCGGTTCTTCGGTACTACCAGCGGTGGCCGCTGCTGCTACCCTGTCCTCTGCTGTGCTAAAGCTGACGATTTGGCCGTGTCCGGCTTGCCGAACCTGCACCTCCCAAGAGCCGGGCTGTGCCGCATCGGGTGTAAAGACAAAGTTGCCCTGGTCGTTGGTTTGACCGGTGAGCCAGGGCTGGCTGGGATCGCTGGGCGCAAAAACGGCAACCTGGGCGTTAACCATGGGTTCGCCGGTGTCATAGATGGCCTCGATTTGCACGGCTTGGGTGATTTGATGGCTGACTTGAATGCCGTGAGCGATCGCCCGCTGGGGTATGCCCAACGCCAGGGCCAACAGTCCCATGGCAGTTGCCGGAGCAATGTACCACCCATTCATCATGTCAACGAGGTCTCCTGACAATGTCCTTCCCCGACATGCCCAAGCGAGGGCAACACTTCGAGTAAGCGTGTGTAGTCTGCATCGGATAGTTGAGATTGCAGCTCGGCCATATCGACATCCAGCTCACCATTTTGGGCGATCGCCGCTAATGGATCAAATCCCAGCGCTCCCGTGTTGAGGGCATCCTCTGGGGCAGTTTCAGCATCTCCAAATAAGTGGTCGAAGTGGAACGTAGCTTCCAAATCGGCGGTAGCATCCTCCGCGACAATCCCTTTGCGCTCATCGCCAACAAAGTCGCCGCAGACAAAGGCCAGTTCCTGATCCATCCGCAGGGTAAAGTTCACCGTCTCTCCTGATCGGGTTGCGGTGCCTTGTAGCGCGACCGGGTAAGTATTTAGCTCCTCCCCTTCGGTCTTCACCATTCTCCACGACAAGGCGTTGTACCGCCCGGGCGGGGCATCCACCTCCGCAACTAAAACGGGGTCAGCCGTTTCGTCTCCCTCGGCAAGGTCAACGGATTTGGCATCCACCAACACAACTTCCTGCTTGGGTTCTAGCTCGGCTTCTGCTGTTGCATCAAACGGGGGGTCGGTTTGGTAGGCCATCACTTCGGCCAGGTTGACGTACACATGGTCAAAACTAACTTCCCAACCATCTTTGGACACGAAACCTTGGCGAACAAAGTCTTCGCCATTGGCTCGGAGCTGAAGTTTGCCAGGCTTACCCGAAGCACTGGTGGTGTCGGTGGTGGGGGCATCGGCTTGTGGGGAGGTAGGGTTGGCGCAGCTCTGTAGCAGCGTGACGCCCAAGAGGGATGCCGTTGCAAGGGCGATCAATGATTGTTTCATAATGCTTTGCTCTGTTGTAAAGATCCAAAACAGCACGTTGGGATCCGTGACCGATAGACTGAACCGAACTGCATCAAGACGAGGGACTGGCTAAGCGTTGTGTGGGCAAGAAACGAAGGACAAGCCAGAGCCAGGAACGTTCGCCGGGTAAGCAGCGAGCAGTGGAATACACCGCTAGACTCAGCCTAAATGAACGGGGCTGTTACTGCTTCCTTTTCAGTAAAGGGGCCTCACCTTTAGAATTCAATGCTGGCGGGGGGGATATCTGCTCCAACTTAAGGAGGATTTAACAAGACTCGAAGGCTGAATTTGCCAGATATGCGTGCGATCGCCCTTGTTCTGGGATGCGTAAGCCTAGATGCTCCTGCGCTCCTTGACCATACGTATGGTCTAGATGTATGGACTAGTGGCGGCTGAGAGGGTTGATAAGGGTTGGTATTGAAGGCTGAGCGTGGCATGATTATCGCGGACTTGACCGAGAAGCGGTGCATATGGCTGAAGAATCGGTAGCCCCCGAATTTTGGGTGGGTGTAGATGAGTTTAACCAACGGCAGTATTATGCCTGCCACGATACGCTAGAGGCCATTTGGATTGAAGCCCTAGAGCCGCAGCGAACACTCTATCAAGGGATTTTGCAAATGGCGGTGGCGCTCTACCATTTGGGCAATGGCAATTGGCGTGGGGCAGTCATTTTACTAGGAGAGGGGATGAATCGACTGCGACGGATTGATGCGGGGCTGGCCAATATTGATTTGGATTTGCTGCTGGAGGAGGGATCGTACCTGATGCAGGCATTGCAGCAAACTGGCCCTGAGGATGCGATCGCCTTGTGGCAATACTTGACTGGAGAACCGATGGATGAAGAGAGGGTTCATGCACTGATGGAAAAAACAGTGTTGCCGTCTCTTCCCCTAATTCGTCAACGAACTGAATCTTAAAACCGCTTGATTCTCACGCATGTTGACCTTGCTGATTTGATTGTGGATGTGAATGTGGCGGAACTTGAGGGGCGATCGCTCGTCAAAAAATCTACGGCTCGTTGCTTCCATCCCCGTGTAATATGAGGCTGGTAGGCTGAGCTTCTTCTCTGAGGCTTATCGGCCACATCCATCCATTTAGGGCGCTTGTCGCTCTCCTGCAAGTTTATGGAATTTTCTCGATTCAACCGATTGGCTCGCTGGAGCGATCGCCCTGCACACCCACTGGCCCAAGCTTGGCAAGTTCGCTATCGACGGGCGATCGCTGGTACTGTGGCCATAACCTTGCTCACTATGTTGATGCCGACCCCGCTTCAGCGTCAGGCCACCGCTCAAACGGCGAGCCCACAGCAGCCTCTACGCCTAGAAGCCGATATTCAAGAAGCGAACTCGGTCACGGGCGTGATTACAGCACGGGGCAATGTGCGAATCGACTATCCAGCACGGCAAATTCAGGCAACGGCAGTGCAAGCTCAGTATTTTAGCCGCGAGCGCCGCATCGTGCTGAGTGGTGATGTATACATCCTGCAAGAGGGCAACAGTCTGCGTGGCGAAGTGGTGACCTACCTCATCGACGAAGGTCGGTTTATTGCAATGCCCGATCGTGGAGAGCGTGTTGAGTCGATTTACTTAGTCGCCGATCCCAATGCTCCGGCAGGTTCGGCAGGCAGCCAGCAGCCCACCTTCAACCCCAAACCTGCGTTCAAAGACCCCATTAGCGATCCCTAAATCTCAGAAGTTTTAATCAGCAATCTTAAAAAGATAGGCATTCAACCTAGCGCCAGTTTTGGGGAGAAGGCTTGATAGTGCAAGCCGATACCGGAAGCGCGATCGCACCGATGCTTGAATCCCCGTTTCAAAATCATGGATGCCTGTGCCTGGATGTTCCTTCTAGGTTCGGGCCGCTTGTGCGGATGCCATCCCTTCCTTGATAGGATGAACGTTGTTCTCTTTGCCTGCGACCTGCCGAGGTACATCGTTGAAGATCCTGCTAGAAAACATTCACAAATCCTATGGCAAGCGTACCGTTGTAAGCCGGGTGAGCCTGTCGGTATCGCGCGGTGAGATTGTTGGATTGTTGGGACCAAACGGTGCAGGCAAAACCACCACCTTCTACATTGCGACGGGAATTGAAAGGCCAAACCAGGGCCGGGTTTGGCTCGATGGGCGCGACATTACTGCATTGCCGATTCAAGCGCGGGCGCGGTTGGGAATTGCATACTTGGCGCAAGAACCCAGCATTTTTCGCAATTTGACCGTTCGAGACAACATTTTGCTGGTCTTGCAACAGACGGGAGTTCCGCGCGATGAGCATGATGATCGCGTTCATGGCTTGCTCAAAGATTTTCGGTTAGAGCGTGTGGCAGATACATTGGGGATTCGTGTATCGGGTGGAGAGCGTCGTCGAACCGAAATTGCACGGGCGCTGGCGGCTGGCCCCCGAGGTCCCCAATTTTTGCTGCTGGATGAGCCGTTTGCTGGGGTAGACCCGATCGCCGTGGCCGAAATTCAGGCGATTATTGCTGGACTGCGCGATCGCCACATGGGCATTCTCATCACCGATCACAACGTGCGCGAAACCCTCGCCATTACCGATCGCTCCTACATCATGCGCGACGGTCAAATTTTGGCCTCGGGCAGCACCGAAGAACTATACGCCAACCCCTTAGTTCGCCAATACTATTTGGGAGACAGCTTTCAAGTTTAGCCCAATGCCCCCGGCTCGTCGCTTGGTTGATGGGCCAACGCTTGGCTGTTCCCTGTTCTAGTTTTCCATGTTTGAACTGTTGTATCGATACGCCGCCTAGCGCCATGAGTGTTGGTTCTTCCTTGCAAAAATCTGTTTATCCCTGGTGGAGCCGATGGCTGCCGCTGTCTGTCATGGATCGGTATATCGTCTCCGAACTGATTCCTCCCTTTTTGTTTGGGGTGGGAGCCTTCACCTCCGTTGGCGTTTCCGTTGGCAGCTTGTTCAACTTGGTCAATCAAGTGGTGGAAAAAGGGTTGCCGCTTTCCATTGCCTTTGAAGTGCTGCTGCTCAAAATGCCGGAGTTCATTGTGTACTCCTTCCCCACGTCGGTGCTGTTGGCCATGCTCATGACCTTTAGCCGACTGGCGGGCGATAGCGAGCTTGTGGCACTGCGCGGCTGCGGGGTGAGCGTTTACCGATTGGTGCTGCCTACGCTGGCGTTTTGCTTAGTCATTACCGGGCTCACGTTTCTGTTTCAAGAAAGCATTATGCCAGCCGCCAATTACCGGGCCTCTACGACATTGGAGCGGGCACTAGGCGACGAAAAGCCCGATTTTCAGGAGCGCGACATTCTGTATCAGGAATATCGCACGGTGGCGACTCCCGAAGGCGGCAGCGAGAATACCATGGCGCGCTTATTTTATGCCAAGCGGTTTAATGGCACCGAAATGCAGGGCCTAACAATCTTGGACTTTTCACGGGATGGCTTAAGCCAGATCATCAGTGCCAAGACGGCCCAATGGGATATTGCAGAAGGGCTGTGGCAGTTTCGAGATGGCACCATCTATGTCGTGTCGGAGGATGGTTCGTTTCGCAATATTGTGAAATTTGATCAGCAAAATCTACAGTTACCCCGGACGCCGCTGGATTTGGCAAACCGTCGCCGCGACTACAACGAAATGAACATTGCTCAAGCGATGGAGCAATACGACCTGATCAAAGACAGTGGCAATGAGGGGCGCATTCGAGAACTGCGGGTGCGAATTCACCAAAAGTTTTCGCTGCCGTTTATTTGTGTGGCGTTTGGTTTGGTGGGGGCGGCGTTAGGGCTACAGTTGCGGCGCACCGGACGGGCAACGGGTTTTGCCATCAGCATTCTGATTGTGTTTTTGTATTATCTGTCGGCGTTTATGAGTGGGGCGATCGCCCAGGCGGGATACTTGCATCCCTTGATTGGCGCGTGGTTGCCCAATGTGTTTGGCCTGACGATGGGCTTGCTGCTGTTGGTGCGGTCTTCGCGCTAGGGAGTTGGGTTTGAGTGGGCGATCGCTCGTTTTATGCTTGCCCAAAGATTAATCAGTAATGTCTAGACATGTGGATGGGTGTGGTAGAAGGGCGACTCCACCGCCCTTCTACCACACCCATCCACAACTGTGAAACAACCTGAGTTTTGGATGAGCTGAAGTGCCCATTTTTGCGTGCGCGTTGCGCACGCAAAAATGGGCTTTTCTGAAGTTTGCGCGCCGCGCAAACTTCAGAAAAGCCCTTAACCGAAACTGACGTTGAAACACAACCAGATTAATCCTCGGGAGTGGAGGATGGGCTTACTGCGGAGATGTGGGCTTGTGGCAGAGTGCCCCACAGCTCATTCAATGGGAAAAATCGAAACACTGCCTTGCCAATAATATTGGCTTGTGGCAAAAAGCCCCACACATGGGAGTCGTTGCTGTTGTTGCGATTGTCGCCCATGACAAAGTAGGCGTTGGCCGGTACGGTGACGGCGGGCATTTCGTAGGCGGGAGGGGCGGCAATGTAGGGTTCTGCAATGGCTTGCCCATTGACGACTACTTGGCCTTGATGCACGGCGATTGTTTGACCGGGTAGCCCTATGATGCGCTTAATAAAGGCTTGGTCTTGCCCATAGCCAATGTCTTGCAAGATGGCTGGCGGTTCAAACACGATAATGTCGCCTTGCTCGGGCGGGTGCAGCCGATAGGATACTTTTTCCACTACGAGGCGATCGCCAATGGCCAGCGTTGGCACCATGGAATCGGACGGAATGAAGCGCGGTTCAGCAATGAATGTCCGAATAAAGAGAGACAACAACAGCGCGATCGCCAAAATTTGAACATTTTCGCGCTGCGATTGCCAAAAGCTGGGTTTGGCTTCGGGGGCGGGTGTAGAAGCGGGTTTTTGAAGGTCGGTGGGTTCAGTAGCCATAGGGATGCAAAACACGTGCAAAGCCCATTCTATAGCGCGATCGCAAACGGAAGATCTGAGGTGGCAGGGTACACCCAGAAACCTGTAAGTGCGATCGCGCTCAGTAAGCCAAGCGCTGATTAGAACGCCACAAACTTTTCCATGCGGACAGAGCGAGGCGAGGCGCCCAAGCTCATCATGGCATCGTAGAGCTGGCTGGGGCGATCGCCCACGGCGCAAATTTCCACTTCAGTTTGTGCCCAATCCAGGTTTACGGTCGTTAGCAGCGCTTCCGGCGCGAGGTTGATGGCTTCGAGATAACGGAAGTTGGGCCATTGGGCTGCTAGCGATCGCCAATGATCTCGATAGGGAAGCTGATCGGCTGTTTCGGGATTGGCCTGCACCAAGACAATCGAGTGGGCAAAGCGGCACTCATGCAGCCAGTCAATTTGGCTTTTGAGCGGGGCAATGCCAGAACCCTCAGCCAGATAGAGGCGATCGCGCGTCGGCAGCTCACTTAGGGTCATTAATCCGTAGGGACCGCGCACCGGGATCGTGTCTCCAGGCTGCAAATCTTGCAAAAAGGCCGAACTCCAGCCCACCCGCGAGACACACAGCTCGATTTCGGGACAGGCGGAGGGCGACGAGGCCATGGAATAGATTTTGGTAAAGGATTTGCCATCGCGCTCAAACTTGGGCCAAACTGATTGCCCTGGCAAAAAGCCAAACGTAGCCGCGTCTAGCTGTAGCCGAATGGACTTGATCGTAGGGGTCAGCCACTCGGACGCGACAATCGTAGCGATACAGTCCATGGGCTGGCATGGACGCAAAATTTCGGATGTTTGCATAGCAGTTCAGTTTCCGTGCGACGCGGGGTTCGATGATGGGACGGCTCAAGCAGGCATTCTGACTCGGAAACGAAGTGTTTCGTTACAGCTGCGGCACAGTGCCGGACTTGCACCGGACTTTCCCTCACCTATGCCAACGAGGCGCGGCATAGGGTGCTTGGGCTGATCCCCCAAGCAGCCTGAGCGATCGCTGAGTTGGTTGCATTCGCCATAACCCCACTATCAAAAGCGGGATAGACAGAAGAAACCAACAGCGACCTAAGGGCCACATTGTAGCCCGAATTCTGTCCGTTTCATCCATGAAAGTTCCTATCGTTACGCGATCGCACTCTTGATATGGTGTAAAAGGCCCAAAAAAACACTGCCAGTAGCGTTGTGCAGCGCTGATGGCAGTGAACTGTGGGTGTGTACTGAAGGGAGTGGCTGAGAGGGCGATCGCGTGAACTGATGAGTCGCGCAGCCAGCCGGGTTGTGTTGGTTGTGAATATCCATAGCCGTGTGCCGTAGGGCAGTGTGCTATGGATGATTTATCTTGGGATAAAGCTGCGGCGATCGCGCAATCCGTCGCTTGATGCCAAATGCTTGAGGTCAAATGCTTGAGGCCAGAGCGCTTACAGAACGCCGAGGTTGGCCAAGCCCAAAATGGCACCAACGCCTAAAATATGGCCAAAGGATGTGGTGGCCAGCAGTGCGGGTAGGCTCAAACCGCCAAACAAGGCAGAAGAAGGTAATTCGGGGCCGACGGAGGGCTGTTGAATGCCAGCTTTGCCAATGGCGATCGCCAAAATGTTGCACACAATCATGACAATGGCGACTTTGGGGCTCCAAGTTAGGGTTGCGGGAATGGTCGCCAGCACAGTGGAAATAAACAAGGCAGTCTCTCCTGAAACGTGGAATCAACGTTGTTCTTTCAGTGAATTAGAACAAATAATCGCGATCGCACAAAACACTTTGCAGCAATAGTTAATGTTTGTGTAAAGTTTTGTATGCGATCGCTGTGGCCCATGCTTTCTGCCGTGGATTCTGTCTGGCGTGGGGCAATGCATCTGCACGTGGGCGATGCGAGGATATGCCATAGTAGAAAACGGCTTGCATGCAGACGGTCATTTCTCCAAGTTGGGCGGTTACTTATGAGTGCTGGGTCGGCGTTGCCTTCCGTTACCTTTCAGCAGGTTGGGTTCATTTCACCAGAGGTGTCTGCCGATGCGTGGGCGCGGCATGCCGAAGGGTCACCCTTGCGGCTGGGGGTGCTGGCGTCGGGCAGTGGCAGCAATTTTGAGGCGATCGCCCAGTGGATTGCCGATGGGAAGCTCAACGCCAAAATTCACGTGCTGGTGTACAACAAGCCCAATGCCAAAGCGAGCGATCGCGCCCAGCGCTGGAACATTCCCAGCCAATTGCTCAACCACAAAGACTTTCCCACCCGCGAGGCATTGGATGATGCGATCGTGCAGGTGATGCGTGAACACCGTGTAGATTGGATCATCATGGCCGGGTGGATGCGCATTGTGACACAGCGGTTGATTGATGCGTTTCCAGGCCATGTGCTGAATATTCATCCCAGTCTGCTGCCCAGCTTTCGGGGGGCGCAGGCGGTGGAGCAAGCACTAGCCGCCAAGGCCAAGGTAACGGGCTGCACGGTGCATCGGGTGGCGCTAGAAGTGGATAGTGGCCCCATCTTGATTCAGGCGGCGGTGCCCATTTTGCCGAATGACACGGTAGAAACGCTTCATGCCCGAATTCAGGCGATGGAGCACCAGATTTTTCCTCGGGCGATCGTGCTGGCCTCGGATACGCTGACTTCAGATGTGGTGGCTCCAGATGTGGTGGCCTTGGGTGGCGATCGCCCCATCTAGAACCGGAAATAGTGCATCACCTGCGCAGTCATTGCGGCTGATAACCCAAGCCGCTGCTGCAAATGGGCAATGTTTTGAAACCGACCGTAGGATGTGCGATTTTGCACGATCGCCCGAGCCAGGTAAATATCTACGCCGGGAATGCGGGTTAACTCCTCGACCGAAGCCATGTTGGGGTTCATGGGCTGGGCGATCGCCGCACTCGCCGGGTCGTAATAGTTGAATTGTAGGACGGGAGCCAGCCCTGCAATGCGCTGCACTGGCACACTCAACGCTGCCGCCAAATCTTCTAAACAATGGAACTGCACGCCCGATTGCACCAGAGAAACGAGCGATCGCGCTTGATGAATGGAAATGCCTGGTAGCCGCAGCCAATCATCCACACCAGCCCGGTTCACATCAATGGCCACGCCAGCCTGCGCCGCCAGCGAGATTTCGTGAGGCTGCAACCGATAGTAAGGATTTTGAAAGCGCGATCGCCCTCCCCTATCCCCAAACGATAACCAGTTTCCTAACGCCATCTCCATACCCTCCACACCCTAGCAGGCCACCACAGGGGGTTTGACAAGCTGGGAACCCCCCCAAAAACGGCGATTTATTCGGGTTTAATAGGTTTGTAACCTATCAAACCCAGCGTGGCAGAGCCCTAGCCCTAGCCCCCAAATCCTAGCCCCTCCCGACTCCCGACTCCCGACTCCCCTCTAAATCATCCGATCCAACAACTGCCGACGCTTTTGCTCAAACTCATATTCCGAAATCAAGCCATCCTGGCGCAGGCCATCTAGTTGGCGTAGGGCATCGGCAACGGCACCAACTTGGGCGGCATTCACAGGGGTGGCCTGCCCAGCTTCGGCTTGCAGCGTCGCCACATCGTTAAAGTTTTGGTCGAACGCCGCTTGCCCCTGCGACAAAAACCAGATGCCTTCTACAACGCTGGCAATTTTGGCAATGGGATTGAGCGTGCCAACGGGCGATAGCCCCAGCACCAGGTAGAGCATGCCCCATCCTGGCTGCCGTAAGTAAAACTTGTGCAATCCCGGAATGACCACGCCAGCAAAGGCCAGCGCAGCCGCTATCGTTCGATTTTTCGGCTTGGTTAGCATTGCTCAGCCTGCAAATACATCTGTTTGCCTAAATCCCCTTCATCTTATAGCAGACCTTTTGGCTGGTGAGGTATGGCTTTGGGGCATTAGCGATCCCTTCCCAGTCTATGTGCCGAAAACTGCTTGGAGCATGACAAAAGCCGCCCCTCGCACGAGAGACGGCTTTGTTGAATGGGTGAGCCAACCCAACAGAAGGTTAGCGGCGAATAGCCTACAGCTTGGTGCCGCACTCAGAGCAGAACTTGTGGTCTACAGAGTTTTGCGCGCCACAGTTGAGGCAGGTCAAGTCTGCACGGTTTTGAGGCTGAGGACGCTCGGGCAAGCCCAACATTTGAGCATTGCTCTTACCGGGAGCCACCATGGGGTAGCAGTTCTCTTCACGAGCCACCTTCACATCCAGCAGTACAGGACCATCGTGGGCCAGCATTTCGGCGATCGCATCCTGCAACTGCTCGCGTTCTGTCACGATCATGCCCTTCACGCCAAAGGCTTCGGCCAGCTTCACAAAGTCAGGCATACCGGGCTGCATATCCGAGCAAGAGTAGCGCTCTTCGTAAAAAGTTTGCTGCCACTGGCGCACCATGCCCTGCCAGGCATTGTTGACAATCACTGTTTTGACATTGATGCCGTACTGAGCCAGCGTGCCCAGCTCTTGCAGGTTCATTTGGAAGCTAGCGTCGCCGCTAATGCATACCACCTGCTCATCGGGAAGCGCGACCTTGGCACCCATAGCGGCGGGCATACCAAAGCCCATGGTGCCCAAGCCAGCGCTGGAGATCCACTTGCGCGGGCCACACTTGAGGAACTGAGCTGACCACATTTGGTGCTGGCCCACATCTGTGGTGAAGAAGGCATTGGGCGCTTGACGACCCACTTCCACAATCACTTCTTGCGGAGAGATGCGATCGCTGTATCGAGGCACGGTGAGCGGATAGTCCTGCTTCCAGCTGTCGATGCGGCGCAGCCAGTCCTGGGTCAGGCTGGGATCGGGATCGTAGCGATCTTCGGAGTCACGACGCAGCAGCTCGGCCAACACATAGCGCACGTCGCCCACAATGGGCACCTCGGGGATGCGGTTCTTGCCCACCTCGGCGGGGTCTACATCAATGTGGATGACCTTGGCGCGATTAGCAAACTCGTCTAGCTTGCCCGTCACACGGTCATCAAACCGAGCGCCGACGGCAATCAGCAGGTCGCAGTCGCTTACGGCATAGTTGGCATAGGCGGTACCGTGCATCCCCAACATGCCAACCGATAGAGGATGATGCTCGTTGAACGCACCCTTGCCCATGAGGGTGGTGGTCACAGGGATGTGGTAGCGCTCGGCCAAAGCCAAGATCTCTTTGTGGGCATCGGCGGCGATCGCACCACCTCCCACGTATAACAACGGCTGTTTGGCTTTGCGGATCAGGCGCAGAGCTTGTACCACCTGACGGGGATTGCCCTTCACCGTGGGACGGTAGCCAGGAAGGCGCACGCTGCCGGGTTCTACGGGGATATAGTCATGCTCTTCCAGCCCCACATCTTTGGGAATGTCGATGAGGACAGGACCAGGACGACCCGATCGCGCAATGTAGAATGCTTCGGCGACGATGCGGGCCGTATCGCGAGGATCGCGCACCACGTAGGAATGCTTGACGATCGGCAGCGTAATGCCATAAATATCGGTTTCTTGGAAGGCATCGCTACCAATGGCGGCACGGCTCACCTGACCCGTCACAATCACCATGGGAATGGAGTCCATCTGAGCGTTGGCAATTCCGGTGACCAGGTTCGTTGCGCCGGGGCCAGAGGTGCCAAAGCAGACGCCCACTTGCCCAGTGGCGCGGGCATAGGCATCAGCGGCGTGGGCGGCACCCTGCTCGTGGCGCACCAAAATGTGTTGCAGATCGCCTCTTTCTTCAGCCCGATATAGCTCGTCGTAGATGGGCAGAATGGCACCACCGGGATACCCAAAAATGTGCTTCACACCGTGGCGGCGCAGACTGTCAATTAGGGCGAAAGCTCCAGTTGCACGAATCGCCGAAACGGCTCTACTAGAAGGGGTAGAGGTGGATGGCTGAACAGATGATGTAGCGGGTGTCGGGGAACCAGAGAGGACGTCTTGCATAGGTTGGCTCAGGAATTGTATCTATTGATGCATTAATCCGTTGATTCCCCAGTCTAGTTCTGATGTAGCGATTCTGTCGAGGGTTGGAGATGGGGAATCTGTGAGAAATTTGTCTCAGTCGTTGGGCTGATTTTTGCGAGAAAAGATGGGATGTTGTGGGGGGCGATCGCCCTCTTGTATCCCAAGGCCCACAGGCAATAGTGCGCTAGGGATCTGGCTTTGACGCAACTGGGCGATCGCCCTGGCTAGCTATTTGAGATTGGTGAATGGAGGGTGGAAGTCCGGCAGGATTGTTATCAGATGCTAACGTAGCGCTTTGAAAATGGGGGTGGCTTGATCGGCGTTGATCCTCACGAGCTTGGTTGGCGGTCTGCATCGGCATAGTGCTGTACCAGCGTTTGGATGACTTGGGCTGCGGTGATGGGGCCTAGTTGATCCGGTGGGATAGGGAATGGCTGAGCGTGGGGAGAGGCGTGCCAATACCCGGTTGCTATTTGGGGCGATCGCCACAGCTCTAAATGCTCAACCGATGGTTCGGCGTAGAAGGCACTGTCACCTGCCCCCATCAGTGCCGAACTCCACTGGGTAAAGTGATCGTGGCTCAACCGATGAATGGGAAAATTGCCCCATAGCGGCACTCCCCAGCCATCTATGGCAATGAAGGCCGCAACTCGGCCTCCCATACTTTGCCACAGATGCGCTGCGCCCAGTGCGCCTACCACACCAGCGCTGAATCCAAGGAATAGCAATGATCCCGGCGTGTGGGCTGGTGTGCCCAGCGTGTGCTCAATATGCTGAAAGACGTGCCAACCCGAAAAGACGGGAAACGCAAACCCAGGAAAAAAACGGTCGGGCATGATGCACAAACGATGCGCCTGAAAGCAGGACTCTAACGCCGCCAAAAATTGCTGCGTAGCTTCATGGGAGTGGATTCCAGGACAGATCACAATGTGCATCGTTTCAAGATAAAATCAACCGACAGAGCCACAGGCTAACCCAAAATCTATTTAAACCCCGTGTAAAAAAAGCGTTACGACAGATTCGCTAACTCGATACATTCGCTAACACAACGATTTAGGTGAGTACCGATGAAAGATAAATTGCTGAACGGACTCAACACCCTATTAATGATCAATATTTTTGTGGTGTTGGGGGCGTTTGCCTGGTTTGCGATCGCCCTTGTTGGTCGGTCGATGGATATTCCACTTGGCTTTGATATTTGGTACAAGCTTTGGCAACCTGTGATTCAGCCTGCGTTGGGAATTCTGATGCTAGGGGCGATCGTGAGCGGTATTGCGGGTTGGGTCAACAAGAAATTGAGCGATCGCCAGTCCTTGAATTAGCACAATGAAATTAGCGCCACTGTTGGGGTGAGTCCGTGTGAGTTTGGGTCTCCAACCAAACTCACACGGACTTCGGCTTTCTGTTGAATGTGCCGTTTAACTGAAAGGTAACGTGGGCTGATTCGTCAATTTGACTATTGGCCGCCCAAGACCTCTTCTAACGCGGGCTTAACGGTTTCGTAGCGGTATGTGAAGCCGCTATCGAGGGTGCGCTTGGGGAGGACTTGTTGGCCTTCTAGCACAACGTGGGCGGCATCGCCCAACATGGCTTCTAGGGCAAAGGCGGGAACGGGCAGCCAAGACGGACGACCCATGACCTGACCCATCACCTTGGTAAACTCGGCCATTTTGACCGGGTTGGGTGCGGTGGCGTTGTACACGCCCTGCATCTGCGGGTTGGTGAGTGCTGCGATGATGAGATTGACCATGTCATCGCGGTGAATCCACGAGAACCACTGTCTGCCTGTGCCAATCGGCCCTCCTGCAAATAGCTTGAAGGGCAGCAGCATTTTTTCAACAGCACCGCCCATGCCCAGCACAATGCCCGTTCGCAAAATGACGACTCGGGTGCCGCTGTTCTTTGCCTCTTGTGCGGCAGCTTCCCAGGCTTGGCACACCTGAGCTAAGAAGTCTTCGCCGGAGGCGCTGGTCTCGTCAAAGGTGGCAGTTTCGCTAGCTCCGTAGTATCCGATTGCCGATGAGTTGACCAATACTGCGGGTTTGGGATTGGCCTTGGCGATCGCCTCCACAATCTTTTCGGTGCCAACTTTGCGGCTATCCATAATTTCTTGTTTGCGCTGGGGAGTCCATCGCTCTTCGGCAATGGGTGCGCCTGCCAAGTTCACCACGCCATCACATCCGGCGATCGCATTTTGCCACTCACCCGACTCTAGGGGAGCGTAGGCCACCACCTCTACTTGAGGAAATGCGCTGCTGGGAAACACCCGCCGACCCCGCTCAGCATCCCGGGTTAGCACGACTATTGAGTGCCCTTCTTGGCCGAGCCGCTCAACCAAGCGTGTGCCGACAAATCCTGTTGCCCCTGTGATTGCAATTTTCATTGTTATTTTTGAGATGAGGTAATGTCTGCAGAATGAAACGGAATATCAATTGAATATCAATTCATCAGTATCACAAGGAATGTGAATTCAATGTGCGATCGCATGGTGACTGGATTCCACTAAATGTGTACCCAAAGAGGTGAATCTCTAGTGTAGGGGGATGCTGATAACGGTAAGGGCGGGCGAGTGAGCGAAATGCCTATGCGTAGAAAATTGGCTTATCCTGGACTGCTCTCTCCATACTCCATCCCGTTGGCTTCGGCATAGCGATGCATAAATCGCATCAGCCGCTCCCAATGCTCCTCGCGATCGACCTCTAGCTTGCAGTCAATGCGCTGAATTTCGTCGCCTTCGTCGCCACCAAAGATGAATTGAATCGAGGATGGCTCGATGGTGATGGCTCCTTCAGAATCGGTCATTTTCAGCGCTTTGTTGAACTTTTGGGTAAAGCTGTTGAAGCGCTCGATGGCCTTGAGTTGAGAAAACGACAGCACCATGATGCGGGTTCCGGTGTTGCGATTGCGGCGCAGGCTAATTCCGGTCAGCTCTTCGGGCACCCCATCGTAAAATTCTAAGGTGGGTATAGAAGTCATGAATCGGTAACAGAAGGTATGGTCTAGTATACCGAAGTGGCGGTTATGGCACGGTGGGTTAGGGTTTGCGGGTCATGGGTTGTGTTAGATGAGGATAGGGTTATGCAGCGAATTTGGGCGATCGCACTTGCAGTTGGGCTCAGTAGTTTGTTGAGCGTGGTTGCCTGGTTGGTAACCCCAATCGTCTTTGTTCATCCATCGCTACAGATTCGAGGTGCGATCGCCATGGCCCAATCGACCATAACCCCTAGTCAAGCGCTCGATCGGCTGTTTACCCGGCCCGATCTCCAGGCCGATTGGTTTGCCAGTTCGTTTTTGCAACAGGTGCCGCTGCCGCAGATTCAGGCCATTCTTCGCAGCATAACCACCGATTTGGGAGCCTATCGCCAGATCGAGCCCACCGCCGAGGCCAATCGGTTCATGGTGCTGTTTGAGCAGGGGAGCTTGCAGGCTCAAATTTCGCTCAATGCATCGGGACAAATTGCCACACTGTTGCTGCAACCCAATGCCCTAACGCTGGAAGAGGCGATCGCTCAACTGCAAGCCCTACCCGGAACAACCAGCTTGCTGGTGCTCAAAGACGGAGTTAAGCAGGCCGCTATTAACGCCGACGAACCATTAGCCGTTGGCTCGGCCTTTAAGCTGGCGGTTTTGCGGGCACTCCAGCAGCAAATTGAGCAGGGCGATCGCACGTGGGCCGAGACCGTGCAGCTTGATCCCACCTGGAAGAGCCTGCCCAGCGGCATTTTGCAATCCTGGCCCGAAGGAGCCTCGCTCACGCTGGAAACCCTGGCCACGCTCATGATTTCCCTTAGCGACAACACCGCCACCGATGCCCTGATTCAAATCCTCGGTCGAGAAGCCGTCGAAGCCTACGGATTGCGCAACGTGCCATTCCTCACCACTCGCGAACTGTTTGTACTGAAGGCTCCTGAGAATGCACAGCAATTGCAGCAATATCGCGATGGAGATGGAGACACGCGGCGATCGCTCCTGTCGCAGCTCCAAACATTGCCCCTGCCCCCAGTCGAAACCTTTTTGGGTGAACCCATTGCCCTGGATGTGGAATGGTTCTTTAGCACGCGAGAACTGTGCAGCTTGATAGAATCTGTGGCTGCTTTACCCCTGATGGGTGTCAACCCCGGCATCGCCAATCCTGCCGACTGGAACCGGATTGCCTACAAAGGTGGCTCCGAATCTGGCGTGATCAATCTCACCTCTCACCTGCAAGCGGCCGATGGCACCACTTACTGCATTGCTGCCACATGGAACAATCCCGACGCTCCCCTCAGCGACATGACCCTAATTGGTCTTTACCAAGGTCTCATTTCCGGCTTGAAAACAGCCCCCGCCGCCAATCCGTAACGGATGCTGCCCTGTTCCCATCAAAAATGTTGGTGCGGCTATGCAAGACGGCTCGTTGCGCCTAGAGTGAAAAAACGTGCCCTCAATTTGGATGTGAACTTGTGTTGCTTGAACTGCTCTCTCCGCTGAATCCTGCGCCTGCGGTGTGGCTCCAGCTTGTGGTGGCTGGGGTATGGGTTGTGGGAGTGATTGCGATCGCAGAGGGTCTGAATCTAGTAGGCAAGGCCGAGCCCGAAGTGGTACGCAAAATTGTGCACATTGGCATTGGTAACGTCATTCTGCTGGCCTGGTGGCTCCAGCTTCCTACCTGGATGGGCGTAGCGGCTTCACTCCTGTTCAGCGTGGTCACGTATTTGTCCTACAGCTTTCCCATCTTGCCAGGAGTCAACAGCGTTGGTCGCAAAAGCCTGGGCACCTTCTTTTATGCGCTTAGCTTTGCCTGCTTAATTGGAATTTTTTGGCCACTTGCGCCCCAGTTTGCCCTACTCGGCATTTTGATCATGGCCTGGGGCGATGGCCTCGCTGCCCTGATTGGACAACGCTTTGGCCGACACCCCTACCAAATCTGGGGCGATCGCAAAAGCCTCGAAGGTTCAGCCACCATGCTGCTCGTTAGTTTTGCAATTTCTGTCCTAACGCTACCAACCCTACCTGGAGGCTTGTTGCAACCCCTGCTGATTGCCGCAATTGTTGCGATCGCCGCTACCCTCCTCGAAAGCTTCTCCAAATATGGCGTCGATAACCTGAGCGTGCCATTGGGAAGTGCGGCGATCGCTTATGGGCTTGTTCAGATTTTTTAGGGAGTCGGGGATTGGGGAAGGGGCTAGGATTTGGGGGCTAGGGACTAGGGGCCTAGGAGGGACTAGGGAATCGGGAGTTGGGAGTCGAAGAGGGTGTGGGGAGTCGAAGAGGATTACTGTTGCGGTTCGAGGGTTCCGGCATACACCCCAATCCGCGCCCCTCTGCCACACAGCCCCAGCCCTAACCCACCTGAGTTTTGGATAAGCTGAAGTGTCCATTTTTGCGTGCGCGTTGCGCACGCAAAAATGGGCTTTTCTGAAGTTTGCGCGCCGCGCAAACTTCAGAAAAGCCCTTAACCGAAACCGACGTTAACCTGGTGGACGGATTGGCATTGAGCGGTTCACCCCTTGCCGGGGGGGCTGGGGGAGTTAGGCTCCCAGAAGGCGGGGGAACGGGGGGAAGTCCCCCGGTAGACTATCTGCTACACATCCCAAATTCCTTGGTACACAACACCAACGCCACCCCACACCAATAGACCTAGCACTTACGCACTTCATCCGAAAAACCAGGGGATTATTTGGAGGCACTAGGTGCCCCAAAAATCATTCAACTGCGTCAGTCCTGAGACCTTCTACACAAAAGTCTTTAAAGCAAGAATCGTCGCACAGCCCCGCCGCACGACGATTCCTGTAAGAGGTTTAATGACCGTTAGCTCAACGACTTCGACGCCAAACTTGCTGCGATCGGAGCCGTATTCACCGCTCCACCCGGCGCATACAGCTTCGTCACATAGTCCGAAATCATGCGATCGGTATTAAACAGTGGGCCATTCGTCCGCATCGACGCCTTCATCATCTCCACCCATCCGTGGGGAATACCCTGCTCATCCTGCGTGTAATAGAGCGGAATAATCTCTTCCTCCAGCAGTTTGTACAGCGACTCCGAATCAATGCGATCCTGCAACTCCTGATCACTGGTATTGGCATTTTCACCAATGGCCCAGCCATTCAATCCCTTGCCATGGGCATCGGCCTGATAGCCCTCGCACCACCAGCCATCCAGCACACTGCAATTGATGCCGCCGTTAAAGCACACCTTTTGCCCACTGGTGCCCGACGCCTCCAACGGACGACGCGGATTGTTTAGCCATACATCCACACCCTGCACCAACTTTTGGGCGGTAAAGATGTCGTAGTCTTCGATAAAGGCCACGCGATCGCGAATTGCCGGATCCTTACACCACTCCAGCACCCGCTGAATAATGCGCTTGCCTTCCTCATCCGCCGGGTGAGCCTTCCCCGAAAACAGAATTTGCAACGGACGGCTGCCATTGGTAATGATGCGGCTAATCCGCCCCAAATCCCGCAGCAGCAAATCGCCTCGCTTGTACGGGCTAAACCGCCGCGCAAAGCCAATCGTCAACGCATTGGGATCTAGTAGGCGATCGCACGCCTCAATCGTTTCCCAAGATTCGCCCCGGTTCTGGCACACCTGCCTCATGCGAGAGCGAGTATGGGCCACCAGCCGCTCCTTCAAAATTTGGTGCCGCTGCCACAACTCCTCATTGGGAATTGTCGTGACCTGCTGCCACATTTCCGGATCGGCCACCCGCGTTACCCAGTTCTGACCCAAATACTGCGTATAGAGATCGCCAATCAGCGGAGCCGTCCACGTGCGAGCATGAACACCATTGGTGATGTAACCAATCGGCACCTGATCCTCACTACGGTTGGGATGCAGAATTTGCCACATCTTGCGGGAAACCTGCCCATGCAGCTCACTTACGCCATTGGCAGCACGAGTCATGCGCAGTGCCAGCACCGTCATGCCAAACGGCTCGTAGGGATCGCCCAATCGCCGCGCACCCAGCGCCATAAACTGTTCTCGCGTGAGGCCCAGCGAACCCCAATAGTTGGCAAAGAACGAATCCATCAGGTCGCCGGAGAACACATCGTGCCCAGCGGGAACAGGTGTGTGGGTGGTGAATACGGCGCGATCGCGCACCCAGCCTTCCACATCGTAAAAAGATTGACCCGTTTCTCCAAGCCGCTGCCGTGCCACCTCCAGCAAGCAAAACGCCGCGTGGCCTTCGTTCAAGTGGTACACCGACGGCTGAATGCCCAACGCCTGTAGCGCCATCACCCCGCCGATCCCCAGCAAAATCTCCTGGGCAATGCGGGTTTCCTGGTTGCCGCCGTACAGGTGCCCCGTCAACCAGCGATCGATGGGATCATTATCATCGCGATCGCTATCCAGCAGATATAGCGGCACCCGACCCACCTGCACCCGCCACACCTGCGCCCGTACCTGGCGCTTGCGAATGTGCAGCTCAACCACCACCGGATTGCCATGGGCATCATGCATCAGCTCCATCGGCATCCGTTCAAAATCGTTGTCAACGTAGTAGTCTTCTTGCCAACCGCTGAGGTTGAGCCGCTGCCGAAAATAGCCCTGGCGGTACAGCAACCCCACCCCCACCAACGGCACACCCAGATCGGACGCCGACTTGAGATGATCGCCGGCCAAAATGCCCAAACCGCCCGAATAGATGGGCAATGATTCATGCAGCCCAAACTCAGCGCAAAAGTACGCAACCGGATTTTCCTGACTAATCTGTGGAGCGACCCGGCCTGCCCAGGTTTCGGCTCCAGCCATATAAGTGTCAAACTCTGCCGCTAACGCATTCACCCGACGAATGTAGTTCGGATCTTCGGACATTTGCGAGAGGCGATCGTAGGAAACAGTTTCCAGTAGGGCGACGGGGTTATGGCCGCAGCGCTGCCACTCATCCGGGCTGATGTTTTGAAATAGGGTGAGGCGATCGCTAGTCCAGCTCCACCAATAGTTGTAGGCCAAATCTGCCAACCGTTTGAGCGACAGCGGCAGACGAGCACGCAGCCTTTCGACTGGTGAAAACGACATCGTATTTTGCATGGTCATGAACGTTGTTGGATACCCTAATAACCCGAAGTTGGCATTGGCCAGTGGGATGGTGAATAGAACTAAACCCCGATTGCAGCACAGCTGTAGCGTCTTCTCACACCTCTGCGTCTTTGCCTGTTGCAATCGTGCAATTTACCGATAAAGCCAACTCGGTGTTTCATTTCTCAGGGTGCCAGGAATTGATACCTCAGGGGCGAGACTTAATACTCTTTCCGGTTTTGGCAGAGCAGTGGTGCCAGCTTGCCCAGGCCCATGGTGTAGTCATAAACGCGAGCTACTAAACACGAGTGGGCGATCGCGCCTGGGTGGGCTGCTCAAAGCCCGTTTGTATTGCCGCGCTCAACCTGGCAAACCGCAAATCGTTAGACACATCGCCATGCAAAGTTTGACGTTTTGTACCGGGACGGTGGCCCGCTCTTGATTTAGGATCAAATATCTCCACCCAATCACACTTCAACAATTGGCATCCGCTATGAACCCGGCTCTCACCCAATTTGGCGAACAGATGTCGCACCTGACAGGGGTTCGCGCCATCATGAAGGACATCATTGAAACCCTGCGCCTGTCTGGCGATCGCGACTTTATCAACCTGAGCGCAGGCAACCCGGTGATTTTGCCAGAAGTAGAGCAACTCTGGCGCGACTGCACCCAAGAACTGTTGGCCAGCTCGGAATATGGCGAAGTGGTGTGCCGTTATGGTTCCAGCACGGGCTATCAGCCTTTAATTGATGCTGTGGTGGATGACTACAACCAGCGCTACGGGTTAAATTTGAGCGATTGCAACATCCTCATTACCCCCGGCAGCCAAAGCCTCTACTTTTTGGCGGCCAATGCCCTTGCTGGATACACCACCAGCGGCCAGCTCAAGCGGATTGTGTTGCCCCTCAGCCCCGACTACACCGGCTACGGTGGCGTCACCCTCATTCCCGAATCGCTCAAAGCGTATCAGCCCAAGTTAGATATTGACGAAGCCGCCCATCGGTTCAAATATCGACCCGACTTTTCCCAACTCAACATCGACGACACTACTGGATTTGTGCTCTTCTCTCGTCCTTGTAACCCCACGGGCAACGTGCTCACCGATGATGAAGTGCGCAAAATTGCTGCCCTGGCTGACTCCCACGATGTGCCTGTGTTTGTGGACTCGGCCTACGCGCCACCGTTCCCCAGCCTCAACTTTACTGAAATGACGCCTATCTTTGGGCGCAATATCATCCACTGCACGAGCTTGTCTAAGGCAGGGTTACCCGGTGAGCGGTTGGGGATCACTCTGGGCGATGAGTGCGTGATTCGCACCCTAGAAGCCTTTCTCACCAATATGTGTCTACATTCCTCGCGCTATGGACAGGCGATCGCCGCACGGGCCATTCGCTCTGGCCGCTTAGCCACCCTGTCGGAAACGGTGATTCGCCCCTACTACCAGGCCAAGTTCAACATCCTGCAAACTGCGCTGGATGCTGCCATGCCCAAAACATTGCCCTGGTATTTGCACAATGGCGAGGGCGCGATCTTTGCATGGCTGTGGCTGAACGACCTGCCCATGACCGACTGGGAGTTTTATCAGGAACTCAAGCAAACAGGGGTCATTGTCGTTCCGGGTGAACCCTTCTTTCCCGGCTTGCAAGAAGAGTGGAGCCATAAGCACCAGTGCTTCCGCATTAGCCTGACGGCCAGCGATGCCGAATTGGAAACCGCAATGCAGCGTTTGGCTGGGGTTGCCGAAAAAGTCTACGCAAGAGGGTAAAGTGCTGTAGGTTGGGCTCGTTGGGTTTGACCAAATGTTCTGTGTAGCTGTGTAGACCAAAGGCTTGAGTTCTAACATATGGCTGAGTGGATTCCGATTGGCAAGATTGTGGGCGCACAAGGGCTGAAAGGCGAAGTGCGTGTGTATCCCGATACCGACTTTCCAGAGCGATTTGAGGATCCGGGACAGCGTTGGCTGTTGCAACCGGGCGCAACCGAACCTCAGCCCATTGAGCTAAAGTCGGGGCGATTGTTGCCCGGAAAAGGGCTCTATGTGCTGAAACTGGGTGGCATTACCGATCGCACTCAGGCTGAGGCTTTGCGCGATTGTCTGCTGGTGGTGGATGAGCGCGATCGCCCCCAACTGGACGACGATGAATATCACGTACGCGATTTGTTGGGCTTATCTGTGGTTGATCAGGTGAGTCAGGTGCTCATTGGCACGGTTACGGATGTGATCCCTGCTGGAAATGATTTGCTACAAGTTGAGCTGGCCAACCCTCAAACCAAGGCAAAAACAGTTCTAATTCCATTTGTAAAAGCGATCGTTCCTATTGTTGATTTGACTCAGCAGCGCATTGAGATTACCCCACCCGCCGGATTGATTGAAGGCTCTGTTCAGCCCTCGTTGGATGAGTCAATATCGACATTACCCAACGAAGAACCCATGTAAAATCACCGCCTATGTGAATGCATTTGAGTATGAAATGACATTCGGTGCGATCGCGTTTTAGAACACAAGGGCGATCGCAGAGATCGACGACTGATTAACCCAAGAGACACGATTTTTGCGCTCTTGCAATCATGACGGAACTCACTCTGCGGGTACACGCGCATGAACGCTCCAAGAATTATCATTGGCGTGATGGGTACTGGTGAAGATGCAAGCATTGAAGAGTGCAATGACGCGTATGCATTAGGCCAATTGATTGCGCAACATGGTTGGGTGTTGCTCACTGGTGTGGAGTAATGCAAGCTGCAAATCACGGTGCGAAAGTAGCAGGTGGATTAACGGTCGGTATTTTACCCTCGGCGTATCTTGTTGGACTATCCGAATATGTTGATATTCCGATTGTGACAGGCTTGGGAAATGCGCGGAACAACGTGAACGTTCTATCGAGCCGAGTTGTAATTGCTTGCGGTATGGGTGCGGGTACGGCCTCCGAGGTTGCGCTGGCAATAAAGAGCAACATTCCGGTTGTTTTGCTGCGCTGTAGCCAAGTTGGGCAAGCATTTTTTCAATCACTCAGGGGCGATCGCATCTTGATTGCAGAAAGCCCAACTCATGCAATTCAACTTGTCATCCAACAGTTAGACAACAGTTAAAAACTTAGAGATTTAAGCACTCGTTTTCATCAAAATTTAGATACATCAACTCAATTAAAGATGGGATTACAAAACGAAATTTACGAAACGAAATATAGATTGCGTTTAGTCAATCTTTAATGTTTGCGAACATTGAATCGTCAGCCGTTGCAAGCTTTGTATAATTTCACCAACGGACAGGTTGGTAGGATTCAAAATTCGGAAAAACCAAGCAAAAGAAAATCGTATTGTTCAACAGGGGTGGAGGAATAGAAGTGAATACAATGAATACAATGTTAAGAACGTTCAGCATGTTTGAAGCGGTTTTTGGAAAAGGTAATTCCTGTGAACGATTGCGTTCAGGTCTATCGGGTTTTCCGGGTCGCGTGGTTAAGTTGGCGAGCGTTGCAATGGGTTCAGCGGTGATGCTGGCTGGTTTGTCTGCCGAGGCGATCGCCACTCCCCAGCCTGACGCACCTCAAGTTGTCGCCCAATCTGCACCATCGCCCACCTCTCAAGAATCAATTCAAGAAATTGACTCGTCGGTGACTCGGCAGTATCGTCCCGCCGTGATTTACATTCCCGATCCCAATACGCAAGAGTTGGTGCCCCAATCCATGCTGGTGGGTGCTGATGAACCCGCTGAGATTGCAGTTGACCAAATTCTTCAGTCTTACGAAGGGCAAGACGTAGGTATTCAAAGCTATGAAGTCAGCGTTGACAGTCGCACTCGCGAAGCTGAAATTAACTTTGAGGTGAACAATCCTCGGGGTGGACGCGCATTTCAAAGCTTGAGCAGCGCCAATCAGTACAGCCTGTTCGAGGCAATCCGCGAAACCTTGCTGACTGAGCCTGTATACAACGTGGAAGAGGTCATCTTTATGGCCAACGATATTTCATTTGATATTTGATGGCTAGCGGCCGGATACTGACTTTGAATCTGGGAAGCCGTTGCTAACTGGATGGGTTTATGTCTGCGGAAGGGAGCGATCGCAGCGGATTGTCGTTACACTTGATTAAGATTGGCAATTGTTTGAAGGTTCCCTTAGAGCAACCTATAGAGAAACCAATTGCCAGCCCTAAGAGTGACATTGGTTAGTGTTTCCCGCTTTGCTCTCCGCTTGCCGCATTTGGACATAAACCTTTGAGTAACCAGCCCCCCAGCGACAAAGATCGGTTCATTTACCCCAAAGCCAAATACCAGGGCGACTTCACCCCCGAAAAATTAGCCTTTGATGCAAATTTGCAGGAGTTTGCTCAGCGGGTGGCGATGCTGTGCAGCCTAGAAACAGGTGGCAAACTTGAGCCAGAGGCCGCCTACCGCGAAATTAAGGAAATGTGGCGCAAGCTCAAAAAGTCTAAAGCGCAATTATTGGATACGGAACGACCCAATCCTCCTGATCTGCCAGCTGAGTAGCCTTTTGGTTAAGTCGTCTTCTGGCTGATTCGGGTTCTAGTTAGTTAACTTTTGGGTCAGATCGTCTTTGGAGTTGAAGGGCGAGCTGGTGGTGTTGGGTTGCAATGATGTCCCAATATGGCTTGCACTTTGAGACCTTGTCGAGATGCGATCGCCCTTCAGGTCTGTCAAGCCAGTACAGGTTTTGCGATAGGTTCCTTCAGGAAGTTTCATCCCTGAGGGCCTGAATTGTGGACAGGGAAGCGATAGAATTTTGAGTGATGTTGAACATTGCATCGGTTTGTATTTGCAGTTTGTACTGGCAATCCAAAATTCTATGACTCTTCCGTTTCCGTTGCTAACTTTGGCGATCTATGTCGTGTTGGCGGGTGCCTATTTGGTGGTAGTTCCCGCTGCAATCTTGGTGTATATGCAAAAGCGGTTTTATACATCGGGTTCTGTTGAGCGACTTTTGATGTACTTCACCGTGTTTTTGTTTTTTCCTGGGTTGCTGATTTTGGGCTTGCTGACGAATGCTCGGCCTAAAAAGCGAGAACTAGAAGCCTAGCATCGAGAGTTGATATGCGCCGCATTGATGTAATTTGGGTTGGTTTAGCTGTTGCTGGGGGAGGCTTAGTCATTTACTTAGCCTTTACGGTGCTGGGGCTAGACAGTGTTGATGCTGGGATTTGGGCGCAGTTGGTATTGGTGTTGGGTTTGCTGGGTTGGACGGCAACCTATCTATTTCGGGTTGTTACCAAAAACATGACCTATCACCAGCAGTTGCAAGACTACGAAGATGCGGTGTTGCAAAAGCGGCTCGATGAAATGACACCAGAAGAGTTGGAAAAATTGCAGGCGGAAATTGAACAAGAAGCGCTTGCAGCAAAGCAGAAGGACGAAGGTTAGAGCATGGTTTCGGTTTCTGAACGGATGGAGTCGCTGCGCGATCGCGGCCAATGTGCGCTGATTCCTTTTATTACCGCGGGTGATCCGGATTTGGAAACCACCGCAAAGGCATTGGAAGTGTTGGATCGCAGCGGGGCGGATCTGATTGAGTTGGGGGTTCCTTATTCGGACCCATTGGCCGATGGCCCGGTGATTCAGGCGGCGGCAACTCGGGCGCTGGCGAATGGCACCAATTTGGATGCAGTGCTGGAAATGCTGAAGGCGGTGAGTCCGAAGCTGAAAGCGCCGATCATCCTATTTACCTATTACAATCCCATTCTTAATCGCGGTATCGAAACCTTTTTGAAGGATATTGTGGATGCGGGGGCTAGCGGTTTGGTGGTGCCCGATATGCCGCTGGAAGAAATGGATGTGTTGCTGGAGCCTGCGAAGGCGATTGGGGTGGATGTCACGTTGCTGGTGGCACCAACGACGCCGAAGGAACGGTTTGAGGCAATCGCCCAAAAGTGCCAGGGGTTCATCTATCTAGTCAGTGTGACGGGGGTGACGGGCATTCGCACGAAGGTGGAAAACCGGGTGCAGGATTTGCTGATGGAATTGCAAAGTGTGACAGATAAGCCGATTGGGGTGGGCTTTGGCATTTCGGAACCGGGTCAGGCGCGTCAAATGATGGAGTGGGGCGCGGATGCGGTGATTGTGGGAAGTGCGTTTGTGAAGCGGTTGGCGGAAGGTGAGCCGCATCAAGGACTGGAGGCAATTGAGACATTTTGCCGCAGTTTGAAAGGGGCGATCGCTGAGTAGCGTTACAGCTCGGCTGCAGTTTGGAGGTTTTGCCTTCTCTAACGAAACCCTGCTCAGGGGACTTCCCCTCGATCCCCCGCCTTCTGAGGGCCTAACTCCCCCAGCCTCCCCGCATGGGTTAATGGCTCAATGCCAATCCGCGCTCCGGATTAACGTGAGTTATGGATAAGCTGAAGTGCCCTTAACCGAAACTGACGTGGATTAGGGTGTGATCTGAGTAGCAAAAGGTGGCGGATTGGGGTTTATGCATGAAGGGATATCCATCTCGTCGCAAATGGATATCCCTTCGTTTTTGGGAGATAGGGCTCTTTAAACGAACGACAGCCGGGGCACTGTGGCAACTCCGGCTGGGATGGAACGGTTGACGGCGGTGGCGATCGCCTTTAAACTGCGCACGAGTTCGACCATGTCATCGAGGGATAGGGCTTGGCGAGCGTCGGATACAGATTTTTCGGGGATGGGGTGACATTCCATGATGAGGCCGTCGGCTCCAGCGGCGATCGCAGCTTTGGCGAGGCTGGGTACGAGTTCGCGCTTTCCGGCGGCGTGGCTGGGATCAACAATGACGGGTAGGTGGGTGATTTGCTTGAGGGCAACAACGGCACCCAGATCCAGCACGTTGCGGGTATAGGTGTCGAAGCTGCGGATGCCGCGTTCGCACAGTATAACGTTGGGGTTGCCGTGGGCCATGATGTACTCTGCGGCCATAACGAATTCTTCGATGGTGGCAGCAAGTCCGCGCTTTAGCAAGATGGGTTTAGTGGTTTCGCCCAAGGCTTTCAACAGGTCGAAGTTTTGCATGTTGCGACTGCCGACTTGCAAGACATCGGCTTTGGCGGCGATCGCCTCAATTTGCGAAATGGCCATGACTTCGGTGACGACGGGCAATCCATAGCGATCGCGCACATCTGCCAAAATCTCCAATCCTTCTTGCCCCATGCCCTGGAAGTCGTAGGGAGAGGTGCGTGGCTTATACACGCCACCGCGAATGCCCTGTACGGGGGCGATCGCTAGGCGATTGGCAACGGTTTCCATTTGTTCGCGGCTTTCTACGGCGCAGGGGCCGCCGACGATCCACAGGTCTTGCCCACCCACGGTAATGAAATCTGAAATCTGAATAGCGGTGGTGTGATTCGTTTCGGTTTTGAGGGTGAGCTTAGCTTTCTGCATGGGAGTCTCCAAAGTGTTGAAGGTTGGAATGAGCGAGGGAAGTCCAAAAAAAGAGCCCGGGCCTAGTGAGGTCCCGGGCTAGAGTAAATGCGCATGACCACTTTACCCGGGAGCTAGCCTGGTCCAGAAAAAGTAAAAGTAGTTGGGGTGGGTCAACATGGCTGTAGATGAGGTGTTGTTGAAATGAATTGAGCGGGCGGAGTGTGCTAGTTAGTGGTCGGCCAATTGAGCGAAAATTACGCCTAGAAAAACAAAAACCGCAGGAACGAGTCTCTGCGGTTCACCTGGGATTCCATCACAAAATGGACTCACTCCCGGTGAACCTTGCTAAACCAATAAAAGTAAAAGCTTTGGTGAGACATGCGTTGTTGCGATTTGCTCATGCGAGCGGAATGTTTAATCTGTTTCAAACGGTAACAGAGGTTTCGAAAGTCCGTCAACCCCTCTAGCGGGTGAGTAGGGAATTAGGGAGTGGGGAAGGGGCTCGGGGGAAAGACGCAGGGGTGAGTAGGGACTCGGGAGTAGGGGAGGAGTTTGGACTCGATACAGGGTGGTGTTTGCTGTGTGAATTAGGTGAGGAGCGATCGCCCGCTTTGCTGTGATACGTTGGGACTGCCGATTTGGGGATCAGGTGTTGGCGAACAGATTGAACAGGCGGTTTGACCAGTGGAAACGGGTGTTGCTTGTTGGCTCGGTGGGCTTGTTTGGGGCTTATCTATCTGTTTGCCTGGTGTTGCTTTGGGGGCAGCGGCAATTCATTTACCGCCCTGCGTTTGAGCGATCGCTGCGACCAGATGCTTCAGATTTCAACCTGAGCTATGAGGATGTGTGGATTGCGATCGCGGGCTCGCAAGAGCGGCTGCATGGCTGGTGGCTTCCTGCTCAGGCAGAACCGTTTGTGCTGCTGCCGGATGAGCCTGCGAATGTTTTGCGGTCTCCCAAGGTGATGCTGTATCTCTGTGGGGTTGGGCGGAATATGGGAGATTACAACTACCTGGCGCGGGTGTCGGCGTTTCGGCAGTTGGGTTTTTCGGTGCTGGTGTTTGACTATCGGGGATATGGCTTGAGTACAGGAGCGTTTCCCAGTGAGTCGCAGGTGTATGAGGATAGTCAGGCTGCTTGGAATTACCTGCGGAATGTGCGCCAGATTCCCCCAGAGCAAATCGTAATTTATGGCGAATCGTTGGGAGGGGCGATCGCCCTGGAACTGGCGACCTACCATCCCGAAGCAGGTGGATTGATCATCCAAAGCTCGTTTACATCAATGCGCGAGGCAATTCAGCACAGATGGTTTTTGCAACTGTTTCCGATTTCGCTGCTGTTGCAAGAACGATTTGATTCCCTTGCCAAGGTGCGATCGCTTCAGGTTCCGGTACTATTTCTGCATGGCAGTGCAGATTCGGTGGTGCCAGCGCATATGAGCCAGCAACTCTACGAAGCGGCCCCCGATCCGAAGCAGCTGTTTCTAATTCCCGGTGCGGATCATGTGAGGATTTACCAACCAGGAGAGCAGTCCTACCTCAAGGCGATTCAGAGGTTTGTTGAGTGGATCGAGTGATGTATCGGTTTGCCTGGTTTGCTGCGATCGCGGGAAACCCATCCCCAGGAGCTTCATATTTCTACATAATTGAAATGTAGTTCAAGGGATTGCACCGTCTATGGCTGATATGACCGACCGCAAAAAGCAAATTATGGAGCACATCGCCCGCAGTAAGGGCGAGTTTTCTAAATCGGCTTCGGCGGGTTCGCCCGATCGCAAAGCTCGCATTCTGGATCATGTGAAGCGGACTCAGGGTTAATAAGGAGAAGGCGATCGCTTCTATGGATTGAGTTTAGGGGCGATCGCATCTTCGGCAGATATTGGGTGGGTAGGGCGATCGCGCCCTGCCACTTCAAACGATTCCAAATCTCGTAAGTGCAGATTGAGCGCTCGGGTCGAGATTTGAATTTCTCGAAAGGACAAGGCTAGCGATACGAGCATGAGCACCAGACTAATGGTGAACACCACTTTGCCAAGCTGAATCCATCCCACAAATAGCACCAGCATACATAGCACGCACAGCAGCAAACTCAGGGCACCCAGCGCTTGCATATCGCGAATGAGCCGAACGCGATGGCGCAGATTGGCAATTTCCTTCAGCAGGATGGGGCTTGGGTGGGTTTTGTGGGTAGCGTGCAGGTTGCGAATGACGGCCGCTAATGCCAGAAAACGGTTGGTATAGGCCAACAGCAGCAGCGAAATCGTGGGAAACAAAATGGCCGGAGTGCTGATATCAATATCCATAACCCAAAAAGGTGGGAGGACAGAGGCCGTGAGAATCTGATGGCGATCGCCATGCTCAGATGCTCGCAGCCGTTTACTTGGTAATGAGCATGAATCCCTGAGAGGCTCCCAAAATTTTGGGTTTTGGCAACTGGAGTTGGGCCATGACCTCTTGCTGGATCAGGAGATAAGGAGTGGGCTCGTTGAGAAAATGAGCTTGCAAGCTGGCGAGGTCGGCTGGATGCACAAAGCGATCGCTGTAAAAATTTAGCGATGGGCGGTGGTAGGGAAATGACGTATAGACGGGGCGCTCGCGCGGCACCGATGCCTGCACAATCGCCGCGACGGGCTTGACGGGGTACGCCTCGGCCAATTCCCATACCCAATGATCCGACACCATCAGCACCATCAGCACTACATAGGTGCCCCAGCCAAGGACGGGCAAAAACTGGGGATTTTGGCGGGCAATGAGGATAGCCGTTGTGGCAAACGTGGCCATAAGGGCGATCGCCAATGCCACCAAATCCCACTCGGCGGGCTCATTCCACCAGGCAAAGTACAGTGCGCCCACACCGCCGACCGCCGCCAACAGCAGCAGCACAAACACCCAACCCCGGCTATACCGAGCTGTGCTTTTTTGCAAAAAGCTAGAGGGCTGTCCTTGTTCCCACCAGTGGGCCAATTGCGCCCCCACCATCAGCGCTAGCGCCGGATACAGCGGCAGTACATACCAGGGCAACTTGGTGGCCATCAGCGAAATAGCCAGAAGATACAGACCACCCCACACAATCGCCAGTTTGGCCCAGCTCATTTCCCGATTTTGCCAGGCGCGTTGCAGAGCCAGGGGCAAAAACAGCAGCCAGGGGGCGGTGTATTTCACAATTTCCAGCAAGTAATACCAGGGTGGGCCGCCGTTATTTTCAACCGATGTCCAAATGCGGCTAAAGGATTGATTCACCAAGTTGCCGCCTAAAAAGGGAGACCCATAGCGCCACCATTGCGTGCCATACCATCCCAGCACGGGCACACTGCCGATCGCCAACCCCATCCATAGGTAGGGGTGAGCCAGCAACCGTGGCGTATCCCATAGCAAAAACAGCAGCGCGATCGCCCCCAGCAGCAGACCTAGCATCACCCCTTTGGTGAGGCAAATTAGCCCAAACCCAATGCCAATGCCCAGGGCAAAGCGGACATCCCGGCGCGATCGCAGCACGCACCACATCATGACCAAAGCAAAGCACAGCACGGCTCCATCTAGCATGGCCAACCGCCCCAGCCGCGCCACAGGCAGCAGCGTCAAGTACACCATGGCTGCAAACAAAGCGGGAATTCGTTTGGCAAACACCTCGCGGCCCACCGCATAGAGTAAGGGCACCGAGATGGCTGTGAGCAAGGCTCCCGGTAGCCGTGCCGTCCATTCGTGGATGCCGCCTATATGAAATGCGATCGCCATCAGGTTATGCATCAGCGGTGGTTTGTTGACATAGGGCTGGCCATTCAGGGTGGGAAATAGCCACACCAGCGCCGAAAAAGGAGCTTGTGAAATTTCCTTGGCCACTTGAGCAACGGTTCCCTCATCCCAATCACGCAGGGCCAAACTGCCTAACCGCAGGGTAAACATGACCACCGAGGCCATGCCTAATCCTGCAATCCAGAACCAGTCATCCAGCGTATATTGCCGCCATTTTCCTCGCTCAAATATCAACCAGTCTTGACTCATGAGTCTGTTTCACGCGATATGCGCAGCTGAATGTACACCAACACGAGAGCGATCGCCAACAGCAGCGTGGCCGCCGCAGCCGCATAGCCAAAGTCAAACTGGGCAAATGCCTCCTGATAAACGTAGAACACTAGCAGATTTGTGGTGTTCAATGGGCCGCCACCCGTCATAACGTAGGGTTGCTCGAAGCTGCGCAGGGTGAAAATGGCGGTTGTCACGGCGGCAAACACTAACGTAGGACGCAGCCCCGGTAACGTAATATGCCAAAACTGCTGCCATCCATTCGCCCCATCTAGCTCAGCGGCCTCGTAGCGATTTTGCGGAATCGTTTGCAGCCCTGCTAAAAACACCACCAAGTTAAAGCCAAGCTGCTTCCAAATGCTGAGCAAAATCAGCACTGGCATGGCCCATGTCGTATTTCCCAACCATGCGATTGGCTCAAGTCCCACGGCACTAAGCAGCCCATTCACAGGCCCCTCGTTTTGAAAAAGCCAGCGAAACCCCAGCCCTACGGCCACCAACGAAGTTACCGATGGAATAAAGTAGGCGGTGCGCAGCAGGTCTCGTAGAGCTACGGTGCGGTTCAGCAGAACGGCCAACCCCAACGGCAGCACAATACTGGGAATTACGGTGGCTAGAGTAAAGTAAGCCGTGTTGCCCAACACTTGGCGAAAGTCAGGATTCAGCAGCAGTCGATAATAATTTCGCAGCCCCACCCAATAAGTGCCGCCCCGGGTGAAGCTGCCTTGCGTAAAGCTAAGGTAGAACAAATATCCGATGGGATACAGCACAAAAATGCCTAACAGCACGAGGGCAGGAGCCAAAAACAGCCACGCTGCAAGGGCATCGCGATTTGCTGAGGAGACTGAGTTGGGTGCGTTCATGGCAAAGGTCGCTGCGATCGCAATTGATTCGGTAATATCCAGATACCGTCTAAAGTCTACAGCTTAAATGGCGATCGCACGTTTGCCCAATTCAGCAGGGACGAAAACCATGTCAGATACCGAAACGTTTGAACGCAGCGCGCCCAGTGAGGCTTGGTACATTGTGAAACAGTCAACGGGTGTTTGTGACATTGTGGATGCGAGTGACCTTGCGGCCAATTCTGAAAACACTAATTCCGAAAACCCAGATGCAGAGCAATGGGGGCCATTTCCCTCACAAGGAGAGGCGATCGCCCGTCGGGTTGGCCTAATTCGTGCGGGCAAGTGTAAACCTGTTTAAATTAGCGCAGACCATAAACCCAGCACCACAATCCAACAGCCTCATAATCCCCTGTCAATAACCAAAAGCCAGGACCTCATGATCCTGGCTTTCAAGATTTAATCTGCCTCAGCAGGGATGCATACGGCAACCCGTGCAAGCACCCTAGGGAGACGCATTTGCTCGAGGCGCTTGCTCTTGACGGGCGATCGTTTGGGTTAGCACGTCTAGCGCCCGGGCATATTGCGGGTCTTGAGGCGTACCAATGCGATCCTGATTTTGGCTTAGCTCTTCACGCTGCTCATCCGTCAGCTCCAACACAATATCGGGCTCAATTCCCGACGTGTTGATATCACGTCCACTCGGAGTCAGATATTTCGCGACAGTAATGGCAATTCCCGATCCATCACCCAAGCCACGCACTGACTGTACAAGTCCCTTCCCAAAAGTTTTGCTACCCACCAGCGTGGCTCGCTCATTGTCTTGCAGCGCCCCCGACAAAATTTCGCTGGCACTGGCCGATCCACCATCCACCAAAATCACCAACGGCTTATCGGTTAAGGCAGTGCGGTTGGCGCGCTGTTGTTCGGCAATGCCCTGACGGTCAACGGTCGAGACAATCACGCCTTCATTCATCCACATCCGGGCGATCGTGATGCTGGCATCTAGCAAACCACCTGGATTAGAGCGCAAATCTAAGATGTAACCCGCAACATTTTGGCTTTCCAATTCTTGGATGGCCTCTTCCATTTCTTCGCTTGCGTTGGCACTGAACTGGTTGAGGCGAATGTAGCCGACCTGCCCAGTTGGGGAATTTTGTATAGAGAAGCGAACCGGATGGATCTCAATCCGAGCCCGCTGTAGATTGAACACAAGCTCTTGCTCGCCTCGTTGGATGGTCAGCGTCACGTTCGAGCCAACAGGCCCTCGAATCAAAGAAACTGCGGCATTGGTATCCATGCCTTCCGTGGGCTGGTCATCAATTTTAATGATGACATCCTGGGCCAAAATGCCAGCCTCTGCCGCTGGAGTGCCCTCAATCGGCGAAACAACCACCAAATTTTTGGTTTCTTCGTCTTGCGTTAACTGAATCCCAACCCCAGTCAGCTCACCAGAAGTATCGATTTGCATGTCCCGAAACTCGGTCGGATCCATAAAGCGAGTGTAGGGATCATTGAGCTGCTCCAACATTTCGCGAATGGCTGTGTAGGCCTGCTCGCGGTCGGTATAGTCGCGGCTCAGGTAGTCTCGGCGCACGTTTTGCCAATCGACCTGGTTAAAGGTGGCATCCACGTAGGTGCGGTCAATGAGCTGCCAAACTTCATCGATCAGCTCCTTCGGACTTTCTTGGAAAAAGGCTTGCCCCTGCGAAAGGTGCAAGCCAGCCCCTGTCACAGTTACAGCAGTAACCGCAACGGCTGTTGTTCCCAGGACAAATCCTCGCTTTGTGATTGCCATAACCTTGTGTCGATAAATAGGTGTGAGCGGTACGCCCAATCTAGCACAGACGGGCTGAGGGAGTGTGATAAAGCTTGGTTGCAATATACAGACGCGAGGTGCAAGGTTTTTGTTTGTGAAACAGAACTCTATTTGTCCTGTCCTGCCCTGTCAACGTGAGCTGTAATGTTGACAGGATTAGAACTTATGCACATCATTCAACTGCGTCAGTCCTGAAAAGGAAAGAGCTCAAGTTGGATCGAGCTGCTCCCTTGCAAATGCTGCCGTGGACTGGCAAAAAAGCTGTAGCGCACTGCTGTATAGGCATATAGACAGATTGGAGAAGAAAGACGGAATGAATTCCAATTTAAGGATCAATCCAACGGCCATCAGCCTTGATCAGGTTAATTAGTTCTTCTACACCCTGATCTTCGGGAACCCGCTTAATTTCATCTCGGCCTCGATAGAGAGCAATAACCCCAGCTTGCTTACCGACATAGCCGTAGTCGGCGTCAGCCATTTCGCCGGGGCCGTTGACGATGCAGCCCATGACCGCAATGTTGAGGCCGGTGAGGTGGTTGGTGGCTTCGCGCACTTTGTGCAGAACTTCTTCTAGGTTGAATAGGGTGCGGCCACAGGAAGGACAGGCGACGTATTCCACCATGGTGCGCCGTAGTCCCAGCGCTTGCAGAATGCTATAGCAAACGGGAATTTCTTTTTCGGGGGCTTCGGTGAGTGACACGCGGATGGTGTCTCCAATGCCTTCGGCAAGGAGGGTTCCGATTCCGGCGGTGGATTTGATGCGCCCATATTCGCCATCTCCAGCTTCGGTAACGCCTAGATGCAGGGGATACTCCATACCCAGTTCATCCATGCGCCTGACCATGAGGCGGTTGGCGGCGATCATGACGGGCACACGCGAAGCTTTGAGGGAAATTTCGAGATTGTAGAAGTCGAGCGATTCGCATAGACGAATGAATTCGAGCGCAGACTCGACCATGCCTTCGGGGGTGTCGCCGTAGGTAAATAGCATCCGCTCGGCGAGAGAACCATGGTTCACGCCAATACGCATTGATTTGTCTTGCTCTTTGAGCTTGAGGACCAACGGTTTGAGCGTTTCGCGAATTTTTTCGCCAATTTCGTCGAACTCGGCCTGAGAGTATTCGGTGCGATCGCTCTTGGGTTTTTCAAAGACGTAGAGACCAGGGTTGATGCGCACGTTATCGACATAGTTGGCGACTTCGAGAGCAATCTTTAGGCCATTGTGATGTACATCCGCCACCAACGGTACAGGCTGGTAACTTTTGTAAAGGCGATCGCGAATTTCTTCCATAGCCTTGGCGTGGGCCATGCTGGGAACCGTGACGCGCACAATTTCACAACCAATTTCATGCAACCGCTGAATGGCTGCAACCGAGCCTTCAATATCCAGCGTGTCTTCATTAATCATGGACTGCACAGCGACCGGGTAGCCACCGCCGATGGTAATGGAGCCCACCGGAACCGGGCGAGTTTTGCGGCGAACGATGCCCGTATCGGACGGGGCAGATTGGGCGCTAGCAGAGGAGAGGGGATTGGGAAGAGTTTGCATACCCGACGTGTGTTGCGTTTTCTGTGTTGCGTTTATGAATGAAGACCCATACAAAACCCCACTACACCAGGGTTTCTATAGTCCAGAGTGCCACAGAATGGCATCGATTGGGCGGAATGTGCTGTAGAAGACGATGGTTTGATTTGGCCAATCCTCAGCCAAACGCTGAAGGGTTGGGCCACGTTGTAGCCAACAGCCCTCCTACACGAATGGCTGTTTGAAGCATGAATCGTTGCGCGGCCCCGCCGCGCAACGATTCATGCAGGAGGTCTATTGATGGAATTGCTTGCCATTGCAACTCAACACTAATTTGAGCGCAAAACCTTGAGTGCAAAGTGTAACTACTCAATATTGATGGAGGTTGGGCCGCCTCCACTAGAAGCAGGGCTGGTTGTGCCAGCTTTGCGGAAATTCATGTAGAGGCGATCGCGCCAGTCAAAAAACGGCTCAAACGCACCCACATCCGCAATTCCTGGGACTCCCTTCCCCTTCAAAGCTTCGGGAACATCCAGATAGGAGCCCTCTGGAAACTTGAGATACATCGACAAGCCAGCCACAGCAAAATCGGCCAGCGTTGGCGTGTCGGTTACCAAATAGGGCTGCTCCATCAACATAAAGCAGAGCGAGGTCAAATCTCGCTTGGCGGCATCTGTGGCAGTTTTCACCGCGTCGGGAGTGAGCCCTACCCCCAGTTCCAGCGCACCAAATAGCTCTGAGGGAACTGATCCCAACAGATCTTTGAGAAAGTCGGGAGTAGTGCTGGGCAAAAATGCTCTGCGAAAGGCTGGATCTTTGCCCAATCCATCGACCATGCACTTGCGACCGTTGATCGCCAATGATTCGTCGGCCCATTGCTCAATCAGCAGGGTGAGGCCACGCAGCTTAGGCGATTCGGGAATGATAGGACGCTCAGGATATTTCTTTTCGAGATAATCGGCGATCGCTGTTGAGTCGGCAATTACTTCATTGCCATCCTTCAAGATAGGAACCTGCCGTTGTCCCGATAGGCGGTAAACATCCAATTGCCCCAGGCCAGGAGTTACCTCAATTTTGCGATAGGGCAACCCTTTGTAATCCAAAATTAAGCGAATTTTTTCACAAAAATGCGAAAGCTCAAATTGGTATAGCTCCAACATAAATTCCTCTTGAGTGCTGTATTGAATGCCTAATTCTGCTTGCCATGGATTTTGGGCAGGCAATGTTGAGGATCTCAATCGCATTCTGCCATGGGCTGATCATGAATGCTGGAATGCGATCGCCTCAATCGTCTCCATCTATGTCTTACCAAATGCCAGCCGTTTGTCGAGTTAAATCTATTGGATCATTCCTTTTAACGTTAGCGCCGACGTTGGGAATACTGGCGGATTGAAGACCGAATTCTGAGCTTGAGCAATTGCCTATTCAGCCCGGTCTCCTTTGATGACTTGTTCAAGTAAGTCGAATGTTTAGATGTAGAAAAATGTTGATTCCGTAAATTTACTTAGCATCTAAAACACAGAAAATTCTACAAATTTTACGCAAAAAACCAAGATCAGACTAAAGGAGTAGACAGGGTTTAAGTCCCTGCTCCAAAAGGGTTTTGGAATTTATTCGAGCGGTAAAACAGCGCAATTCTTTTCTGGGAATCTGACTTTTCGAAATGATCGTGCAATCATAAATCTTCGTGCATCTTCATAAATCCTTTACACAAGGCACAAAGGAGAAAAAACATGAAATCTGCTGTCAATTCCAAGCTCGTGAAAAAGGTTGCAGGTTTTGCCGCTCTGGCCTCCCTAGGCTTTGCAGTTGCACTACCCGCCATTGCAGACACCCACGGCGTAGACTCGACTTCGGAAATGGAAGCCGTGGAATCCGTGCCTGCGGCTGAGCTGGAAGCCGTACCAGCACCTGAAGATGGAATGACCACTCCTGGCTCGGTTGAAGTGCCCACAGCGCCTGGTGCTGCTGAGGTACCCACAGCCCCCGATATGGCTCCTACTGCCATGGAAGGAACCGTTGTTGATGTTGCCGAAATGAGTGGCTCCTTCAATACCTTGTTGGCTGCCCTGACTGAAGCTGGTCTCGCTGAAACACTCCGTAGTGAAGGGCCGTTTACGGTGTTTGCTCCCACCGATGAAGCCTTTGCTGCTTTGCCCGAGGGTGTTGTAGACCAGTTGCTACTGCCCGAAAATCGTGACCTGTTGGTGCAAGTGTTGTCTTACCATGTGGTGCCCGGCACCATTACCTCGGATGAGCTGACCTCGGGTGAGGTTGCCACTGTAGAGGGTAGCTCGGTAACGGTTGCTGTTGGCGAAGGCACGGTAGAGGTCAATGATGCCAATGTGACTCAGGCCGATATTGCTGCTAGCAATGGTGTGATTCATGCGATCGATCGTGTGATTCTACCCCCTGGCCTTCAGTAAGTTGAGTGAACACTCTTGTTTTGGTTCGAGAATTTAATGCTGTTTGAGGGTTCAATCGACTGAATGAAACTCATTTAAATTGAACCCGTTGCTTTGGAATCGACTGCTGGCATTTCACACCGTAGGGTATCGCTAATCGGCGATCGCTCCTACGGTTTTTTTGTGTTCTGTTAGGTACCTCGGCCCCATTAAAAACCAGACTCCAAAACTCTTAGGACTTACGCACTTCATCCGAAAAACCAGGGGATTGAATGCTTTTTGGGGCGCTAAGCGCCCCAAAAAGCATTCACCTGCGTAAGTCCTGGCTCTGTGCCGCCCGCAGTGGGCGGCACAGAGTCTTGAGGTTTTATGTTGGATGATGGCTGCCTGCTGACCCATGTGGATGGCGTTGAGGAAAAGATTTGAAAGATCTTCTCCTCAACACCCAAATTTATGGGAAACACCATCTGTGAAACACAATCGGTTGTTGTGTGTGGTGTTGAGCGCTGCCAGCGAGGTTGAGGAAAACAAAAGTTCCCTATTGCCAACGCTAGGTAGGACGAAGGGCCAACTTGCCCAACGTGCAGGCCAAATTCCCGACTAAGATGGAGACTGGGCTTTGGGTAAGTTGTCATGTCTTCTGGGTTTCCTTCTCCATCTACGGTGGGTGCTGCGCTGTCGGTTACCGAACAGGCCGTTACAGAACGGTCGGTTGAGAATTCGCCATTATTGGGATTGTCGCTGCCTGATCTGAACCAGTGGGTGCAGGCCCATGGCCAACCAGCGTACCGGGGCAAGCAGCTACACCAATGGATTTATCAGCAAGGGGCGCGATCGCTCACGGATATCACTGTATTTCCCAAAGCGTGGCGGGCCGACTTGGCAGACTATCCCCTAGGGCGATCGCACATTCACTATCGCTCACAAGCCTCCGATGGTACGGTCAAGTTTTTGCTGCGCATGGCCGATGGGCAAATTATCGAAGCCGTTGGCATTCCTAAATATAAGGATGGTTACTGGGCTCCCTATCCCTCGGCTGACGGCTCCAAGACAGAGCACCCGCCGCTGCAACGATTGACGGTGTGTGTGTCTTCTCAAGTGGGATGCCCCATGGCCTGCGACTTTTGCGCAACGGGCAAAGGTGGCTTTATCCGCAATTTGGAAACCCACGAAATTGTGGATCAAGTGCTAACAGTGCAAGAGGACTTTGGCCAACGGGTGAGCAACATTGTGTTTATGGGCATGGGTGAGCCGTTGCTGAATACCGATAACGTGCTGAAAGCAGTGCGATCGCTCAATGAAGATGTGGGGATTGGCCAGCGCAACATTACCATCTCCACAGTGGGCATTCCGGGTCACATTCGGCGACTGGCCGAGCATCACCTCCAGGCTACGCTAGCCGTGAGTTTGCACGCCTCAAATCAACCATTGCGGGAGCAACTCATTCCGACGGCTCGAAAGTATCCGCTTGATGTGCTGCTGGATGAGTGCCGCGAGTATGTGCGCATCACGGGCCGTCGGGTCACGTTTGAGTACATTTTGCTGGCCGAGCTGAACGATTGTCCCCAGCATGCCGAAGAATTGGCCAATTACCTGCGCGGCTTTCAAAGCCATGTCAACCTCATTCCCTACAATCCCATTAACGAGGTGGACTACCAGCGGCCCGATGATCGACGAATTCAGGCGTTTACTCAGGTCTTGCGCGATCGCAACATTGCCGTCAGCGTGCGGTACTCACGCGGCCTTGAGGCGGATGCGGCCTGTGGTCAGCTCCGAGCTTCTAAAAGCTAGAAAAGCTTAGTTTTCGCCAGGTTTGATTGGGGCCAGCTTGACCGCTTTTTTCGACACCGAAGGGGAATTTTGCAGATACCAACGCCAGGGCAGATCAACCCCTTGGGTAATGCCAATACGAGTGGTTTGTACCACCGGAACTTGGTGCCAACTGTTTTGCAGCGATCGCGAACGGTGCTCTAGCCACAAAGCATTGCCTGGGGCGAGTTGAGTGCCGTTCAAGCTCAGGTCTACCTGCATGAGCCGACACAGCTTGCCGGGGCCAGCGGCAACGCGATGAGGTTTGTCTCGGCCCACATCTAGCCAATCGGGAATGTCGTCAATTTGCAAGGCGCGAATCAGGACTGCGCTGGGCACCTCATCCGCATCGGTAACCACGTTGATGCAGTGGTACATGCCATAAATTAGGTACACGTAGGCGTGACCCGCTGGCCCAAACATGACTCCGTTGCGATCGCTGCGGCGACGATAGGCATGGCAGGCGGGGTCGTTGGGAGTGTAGGCTTCGGTTTCCACAATTTGCCCTCGCAAGATGCGGCCATCGGCAAACTGGCGAACAAGGGTGCAACCCAAAAGGGCAGGCGCAATGTGCGTTGCACAATGGGCGAGCCAGTCTGCACAAATAAACCCTGGTGTGGCTGCTTGGGTTTCCAAATCGGTTTGCATTTCACAGCCATGGGCATGGTTCTGATTGGCTGTAGAGCGGGTTGTGACGTGCCGGGGAGAGGCTGTATTGCTCTCGCCGACAGGTTCAGGTTTTTGAATGTTTGGCATGAAGGTTCAGGTTGGCTTGAGGGGTGAGCTGGCTTTGTAAGCTATTTACCGCTATCTACCGCATGGTGCAGCGATTGCACAAAGTTGTGTGGAGTCTGTTTCGCGATTTTTAGAGGCTGCTTGTATAGTAGTGAGCAGGCTGGGCATTTTGGAATGCTCAACCTATTCAATCGATCCTTTCGATAGACCGATTCGGTAGGATAAAAGAGCGATCGCCTCGCTGGCCAACGTCATCAATAAATTCGTTTAATATTCAAGGTTGCTCATCATGGATGTGAAATTGATTCTTTTAGCCATTACCCCCATCTTTATTGTGGCCTGTTTGTTCTTTGGCACACGCAACGGGTTCTACGATACCGACAACTATCACGGAAATGGCTCGGCGCACTAGCCTGAGATCCTTGCTTTTGCTGGGTTGCTACAGTTAGTTTTGCACTGCATAGCGCCCATTTGTTTTGACAAACCCCCTCGATACCTATCGCACAAATACACGCAGCCAGGTTCTTGGTCTGTTTTGCCATGTTGGGTAATAGCTCCACCGAGGGCAAATTTCGCAACGGCTAACTCATCAACGTGAGTCAATTTTGAAACGAGCTGGGTGTGTGAGCTAAGTTGGGTGGCGCGAGTCGTGGGGATTTGGATGTGATCTGGTAACGCCAGGAATC
Organism: Leptolyngbya sp. AN02str; assembly: GCF_050565595.1. Classification (NCBI taxonomy): domain Bacteria; kingdom Bacillati; phylum Cyanobacteriota; class Cyanophyceae; order Leptolyngbyales; family Leptolyngbyaceae; genus Leptolyngbya; species Leptolyngbya sp. AN02str. Next base: position 122,386 of record NZ_JBNXVR010000008.1, read on the forward strand.
CGCGACTGTGACTGAGTTAGCTTGTTTACCCTATGGAGTTGGGGCTACCGACGAGGGCGTCTGTTTGCGGCTGCAAATGGGTCCTTATCGGATCCTTCTGGATTGCGGGCTGAGCAGTGTGGCTCCTATTTTGGAGCTAGGCTCGGAAGGTTTGCCTGCCGATGTGGTGTTGTGCACGCATGCCCATGCCGATCATGCCCAATGCCTGCTTGACTTGCATCGGGCTTTTCCGCAGCTGCCGATTTACGCCAGCGAGGTGACAACTCAACTGTTGCCGCTCAATTGGTTAGATGAGGACGATGTGCCTGCATTTTGTCAGGCATTGCCGTGGCGATCGCCCATCGAGTTTTTTGAAGGATTGAGTGTTGAGCTATTTCCGGCGGGGCATTTGCCGGGGGCGGCGGCGTGTTTACTCACCTATAGCACCCGCGATCGCGACTTTACCGTGTTCTATACCGGCGACTTCTTTTTGTCGAATTCGCGGTTGGTGGATGGCATGCCGTTGGATGAGCTGCGCGGCTTGCGGCCTGATGTGCTGATTTTGGAAGGAAGCTACGGCACGGCGCGGCATCCCCATCGCCGTCAGCAAGAAAATCAGCTTGCCGAACGCATCAATCAGGCGATCGCCGATCAGCAGTCGGTACTGTTTCCCATGCCTACATTAGGGTTGGGGCAAGAGCTGCTGATGTTGCTGCGTAGTCACCACTATTTCACCGGGCGCGATGTGGATATTTGGGTGGATGAGGCGATCGCCGCTGGATGCGATGCCTATCTCAACCTGTTGCCCCACTTGCCCAGCTCGGTGCAAAATTTTGCGCGGCATCAACCCTTGTTTTGGGATGAGCGCATTCGCCCTCGAGTTCGCCGCCTGCCTCAAGACCCGGCCCTACAGGCGATCGCCCTTACGGGCCAAAAGCCCTGTATCGTCCTCACCCATCACGAAACAGACCTGATGCGGTACGTGCAGTTGGGCAATTTGCCGTGGCTGGCCCTGTTGCCGCAGCAACCCGGTCGCCCTGGTGCCATCGAAGCGATGACATACCGCAAAGTCAAAGCATCGGCCCCGCTGCAAGCGGCCATTCAGGCCGGACGACTGGAACTGGATACCTACCTGCTAGGCGAACATTGCGATGGCCCCAGCACCACGCAGCTGATTCACAATCTGCGGCCTCAGCATGTGGTCTTTGTCCATGGCCCCAGCAACTATTTGGCTGATTTAACCGGGCTCGAAGAACTGCAAACGCGTTACCAGCTCCACACACCAGCGGCGGGCATTGAGGTTGAGCTACCTGTAGGCGAAACCTTTTTGCAACCGGCCGCTCCCGATACCCAATACGAAGGCGAGATTTTAGAGCTGGAGCACAGCATCGTCATGTCTCTGCCCGACAGCATCACCACCGATCCGCGCTGGCATCATTTGGCAGATACGGGCATTGTCGAGGCGCGCTGGCAAGGCGAAGCGTTGGTCATTCGCGGTGTGCCTCAACGAGAGCTGCTGGGACGCGGTCGGGAGTTTCGGGTTTCGCCCGAGGTGGAGTGTTGTGAAAACTGCATCCACTGCCGAGGTCAACGCTGCTGGAATCAGGCGTCGCCGCTGTATGGATTTCGGGTGACGCCGGATGGCTACTGTCCGGTCTTTGAACCGTTGCCAGAGCTGGGGTTGGGCGGTTTTGCTTTGCCCGACTTTATGGATGAGCCGGGTTTTGAGGCTGATGATACGGAAGCTCAGGGATAAGTCAGAATAGCTCAGCCAGGAGTTGTATGCGGCATGACCCAGCATCAAGTTGCGATCGCCATTGGCAACAGTCGCTTGCATTGGGCGGTGTTTCGGGACAACGAACTGTACCAGCAATGGGATACAGCGTATTTATCAGACGTGGCGATCGCTGAGTTGCTTCGATCTGGGTTCAATTTCCAGTCCCTTACAGAAATGCAGCCTCCCACCGGGCTGGAGGGCTTTGCTCAACCTCCTCAACTCTGGTTAGCTTCTGTGGTTCCTGCACGCACCCAACCCTGGCTCGCCTATCCCCATACCCGCTGCATCACGCTGAATGATATTCCCCTCGGAAAGCTGTATCCCACGCTGGGCATTGACCGGGCACTAGCCCTGTGGGGTGCGGTAAAAACGCTGGGTGCGCCTGTCCTGGTGGTGGATGCGGGTACTGCTCTCACCTTTACCGCCGCGGACCCAGACCAGAACTTACTTGGTGGTGCGATCGCCCCCGGACTGACTCTACAGTTGCGATCGCTTGGGGAGGGCACTGCGGCCCTGCCCTCTGCTCAACTTCAATTCTTAAACCACATGCCAAATCGCTGGAGTACCGATACCTCCACCGCCATCCTTAGCGGGGTGTTGCATCTGGCAGCGGCGGCCATTTGCGATTATGGGGGCGCATGGCAAGCTCAGTACCCTACAGGGGCGATCGCACTCACAGGCGGCGATGGCCCCATCCTCTACGAATTTCTCCAGCACCGTCAGCCAGCCATGGCTAGTACCATCACCCTGGACCCGCATTTGCTATTTCGTGGTATTCCTCACCTGTGGTGCGCTAGGGCGATGTGATGCGGCATTCGCCTGTGAAGTATCGCGATAGTCATTTCGACTAGAGCATGTTTGCAGGTCGCACGACGTGCAAACCGCAAACATGGGTGCTTCGGCTGATTAGCCTTGCACGAATGGCCGTGTGAAGCGTGCATCGTCGTGCAATCGGAGCTGCGCAACGATGCATGAGGAGGTCTCTTGAGCTGAAGTTTAGCCAGCGGCCAAGAGGTTTGGATAGAAGAGGTTTGGATAATAAAATCGGCTTTGCCGTGATGGGCAAAACCGATAGGTTGTGTTATGAAATTGCGCTGGTTGTGCGATCGCGCTACTTAAACAGCGAGGTTTTTTTGCGCTTTTGCTTTGCTTTTTCGCGCTCTAGCTCAACCTGCTTCAGCTTCTTCATAATGCGGCCGAAGTAGTCTTGCATGTAGCTCTCTAGGGTCGTCATCTCTTGCGGATCGACACCAAACACCTGATAGGTTTCATCCATGGGTGCGGTAAGTGGCTTACCCGAGGCAATCACATCCGTAAAGGCAAGACGATCGGCCAAACTCCATCCCCACTGAAAGAAGCGAGCAAACCGCTCGACCCCATGCAGCAGACCCACAGGCATCCGCCAAACCTTTGCCTCTTTGCCCGATAACCGTTCACATAGCCGAATGATCTCGTAAGCACCCCACGCGCGGGTTCCCACAACGGGAAATACGCGCTTTTCGGTTTCGGCAACGCTGAGTGCCTTAATCGCAAATTTAGCTAAATCTTGCGTATCAATATAGGCAATGGGAGAGGTATCACCCATCACCCAAACCGCTTGCCGTTCCAGAATGGGAATTGCGTATTGACCAATCAAGCCCTGTAAGAAGCCAGCGCTGCGAAGAATGGTGTAATTCAACCCCGACTCTTTTAAGAACTCCTCAGTGCAGCGCTTGATTTCCATCAGCGGCACGTGGGGATATTTTTCAGCATCCAAAATGGACAGGAACACAAATCGCTCCACTCCAGCCATTTTTGCGGCTTGAATTAACGCAACTTTGCCGTCCCAATCTACTTGCTGAATGGTCAACGAGTCGGTTGGGCGAGAGGTCGCTGCATCAATGACTGCTGTTACCCCTTCCAGTGCGGGTGCCAGCGTGTCTGGTTTGCACAGGTCACCCTGAACCAGCTCAGCGCCCCATTCTTTTAAAAAACTGGCTTTTCTGGGATTTCGGACCAAACAGCGCACCTGATAGCCCTCATCGAGTGCGCGCCGTGTAATTTGTCTGCCCAGAGTGCCCGTAGCACCCACAACTAGTACAGTCATTCGGGATCAACGTAATATTCGTTAACTTTTTATAAGATACACCTTAATTCTCTAATACTTTGACGCGATCGCTGAGAAGAATCAGAAAACTTGTAAAACAGCCGTCTGTGTAAAAAGTTGCCGAAGCTGTTAGGCTGGGAAAGATTGGGGCGATCGCGACATTTTTAAGGAAACCCCTTGTCCTACAAGAATTGTGTAACGGTTGCCCGCAACATTTAAGCCAAGATGAGCAACTCAAGAGCCATGTCTAGTTCTGAAATCCTCTCGTCATCGGGTGTGTCTGTTCCCTCTGGCAAAAGTGCAGTAACCAACAGCACAGTAACCAGCAGCACAGTAGCCAACAGCACAATACCTCAAGAGAGCCCAGCTTGTGGTGAGCATCATCCGGTTGATTTAGGACAAGTGCGGTTGTTGCACCGAGACCTGCTGAATTATGACAAAGCCCAGCGCATGGCAGAATTTTTCTCCTTGTTGGGAGATACCAATCGCCTGCGTATTCTGTCGGCTCTGTCGATTCAAGAATTGTGTGTCTGTGATTTGGCCGCTGCGGTGAAAATGAGCGAGTCTGCAGTTTCTCACCAGCTTCGAATGCTGCGTACGTTGCGGTTGGTCAGCTATCGCAAACAGGGCCGCAAGGTATTCTACTATCTCAAAGATAGCCACGTTCTCAATCTTTATCGAGAAGTGGCAGAGCACTTGGACGAGCCAGAAGATTAGATCGGCTGAACCAACGGGGCAGCGAGATTGAACTGCCCATGCCAACCGAACGAAGCTGGCTAGGCGATCATTTCCCAAAACGTGGCGCAAACAAAACTAGGCCAGTCGGAAGCCGTGTCTTCACCCTCCTAAAATGAATACCCAAAAAACATGCAGGCATCCAGATGCAGCGTCAAGCCGTTCGTAGGAATGCTTGCGCTAAAATCTCGATGCCTGCAACGATTATGGGTTGTCTTACGAGTTATTCTTCGCCGCCTTGCAGCTTGAGTAGTGCAAAACCAACACCCAAGCCCACCATGACAATTACAGGCATGATCAGGGTGGTAGAAAAAATTTCTCCCATGTCTTTAAGTCTCCTCGGATATTGCTCAACGCGGCATGTGTGCAATGGCTTTTAAGAGTTCAGTGGGATCTATCAAAGCCCTGCAAGATGTATTTTAGAGCAGTTTTGGGATGGATTTGGTGATGTTTTGACGAGCAATTGGGGTGGAAGGGTCGGTTGTGGGCCACCTGTCTAGACCATCATTGAAGTAGGACTTACGCACATCATCCGAAAAGCCAGGGGATTGAATGATGTTTGGAGCGCTTAGTACTCTAAACATCATTTAACTGCGTAGATCCTAGAAGTGTTGCACAAGGGTTTAAGCCGAATCATGATGACGGATGTAGGAAATAGGCAGGGCGTAAAGGCGGAAGGGGTACGGTTGGCGATCGCCACGGGAGATCCAGCTGGAGTTGGCCTGGAAGTGACGCTCAAGGCGCTGGCTGATCCCGACTTGGCGACGGCTCAAACTGTTGTGCTAGTGGGCGATCGCACGCTCATGCTCGATCGCTATCACCAACTGTGTGACTGTACCAACGCCCCACTAGCCCACCCAAACGCGTTTGATTGGGTAGACGTGCCCATATCTTCGATGCTGCGCCAGCAGATTGAACCGGGGGTGGGCAATGCTGCCAGCGGTGCCGCCAGTTTTTATGCCTTGAATGTGGCCATTGACTTGGCGATCGCTGGCCAGGTGCAAGCGGTGGTGACGGCCCCCATTGCCAAATCCGCCTGGAAAGCCGCAGGGCACCATTACCCAGGGCAAACGGAACTGCTGGCGGAACGGGCCGGAGCCGATCGCTTTGGCATGCTATTTGTAGCGCGATCGCCCCACACCGATTGGACGTTGCGCACACTCTTGGCCACAACTCACATTCCCTTGGCTCAGGTGCCGACTGCCCTTACACCTGATCTCATGACCCGCAAGCTAGAGCTACTGCTTCAATGCTTGCAACAAGACTTTGGCCTAACTCATCCGCGCATTGCCATTGCTGGATTGAACCCTCACAGTGGTGAGCAAGGCCAACTGGGAACCGAGGAGCAAGATTGGCTGATCGCCTGGATGCAGGAGATGAGCGATCGCCATCCCCAAGTGCAACTGGATGGCCCCATTCCCCCCGATACGATGTGGGTGCAGCCTGGGCAAGCCTGGTACGGCACAGCCGCGATAGCAGCACACGATGCCTATTTGGCGCTTTATCACGACCAAGGGCTCATTCCAGTCAAGCTCTTGGCTTTTGACCGAGCGGTGAACACCACGATTGGGCTGCCGTTTGTCCGCACTTCGCCCGATCATGGCACCGCGTTCAATATTGCAACGTTGGGCATTGCCGATGCCAGCAGCATGGCCGCCGCAATTCAACTCAGCACAGAGTTGGCGCTTCAGCGTCAGTACATGTGTAACGTTTTGTAGGCCTTCTCCCTGCTGTTCATCGAAAAAGAAGGCTTGTGTCTGTGAGATTACGTAGCCCTTTCAGCCGTTGTGTCCGTATTGGAGGCGACGATGACGGCATTTTTTTGTCAAAAAAGGTCTGGAACTCATGATATTTTAATATTTCTTAATATTATTTTCGGGGTACTAGCCTGAGAATAGACATGGTTCAGTATACGGAAATACTAAAAAGCATCAAATTGTAAGGCGGTTGTTAAAAAAACTAACGTTTCCTTAACTTCTTTCGCCTAGCGTTTGAATAGGCGAGCAATCTGTAGGCAGAGGTTTGTACCATGCTTCAATCTGTTCAGTATTCGATGGAACTCCTCCAGGATGAAGTCCGTGAGCTTGTTCATCAGGGAGTGGTTAGCCGTAATCAGCCCATTTATGCGCTGTGCAAGTACATTCCTGCACGCGAGTGGGCCTGTGTGGAAGGCGAACTCGAAAAATGCGACTTCTTGTTGCGCGATCGCATTGGCGATTTACTTGGTCGAGAAGATTGGGATAACGACTAGGCCGTCCTGTCGTTTTGGTAAATCTTTGATTCTATAAACCACAAAAGCAGGCTGGGCAATCGCCCAGCCTGCTTTTAGATTTAGAACTTACGCACGTCATCCGAAAAACCATCCAACTGCGTAAGTCCTGAAATGAGTGCAGGATTGGTTCTTAAAAACCCGTGAGCCGCGCTCTTAGGGATTTGGGTTACGCAACTTTTCGAGTTCGGCACGCATGGCGGCAATTTGAACCACCAATTCCTTGAGTTCAGCTTCGGTTTCGGGGTTGGTTGTGGGCATGCCCACGTTGGGAGTGGTCCCTGGGCCATAGTTGCCGCTTGTGCTGCTGCTTGGCTGCTGAAATAGCGAATCTACAAAGGTCCGAGCCTCGCGCTCTGTTTCTTGACCCTTGGCGGCAAGCTCGTCTGCCAGCTGGTTGGGGTTGGACTTGAGTTTGGTTAGGGTTTGCTCCCGTCGCTCAGCATTTTGAATGCTCTCAATCACTTCAGTCGTCGCGCCGAGCGTGACATGAAAACCTTTCTGGATGGTTTGAAAAATATCGTCAGGGTTCATAAGCAGAGGCGGACTTCAACGTTGATGGGTAAACACAGAAAAACAGATGCGTAAGCGCCAAGCATACGCTGGTTCAGCTCACACGTGCCTCGATTCTAAGGGGTGAAGCCGGGCGATCGCAAACTGCCAGCCTCACAGTGCTCTTCCAGATATAGATTGAGATCTTCCACAATTTGCGTGAGTTCTGCTTCGGTGGTCAGGCGCAGGTGCTCGTCGCGCAGCGTTAGCAAGACCTTGGCCGCAAAGGGACTCGGCCAAATGTTGGGGTTGCAAAAAATTTCGAGAAACACGTCACCCGTGTGGCAGTATTCCATTGGCTTTTGGGGACTGCGTTTGGCATCGGGCGTGCCTGTGGTGGCGGCGGTTTTAAGGCTGCTCATTAAAATGGCGATCGCAGCTTTGAGCTCGCGGGCAGCTTCGGGGGTAAAGCTAAACGAGACCGATCCATCCACTAGGTTGAGTTTGAGTAGAGACGTAGACATAATTTGGCCCTGCAACGGTAGGTCATCGAAATGTGAAAATCCTGAGCTGATTAACTCCGCCTAACGTGACACATCTCCAGATGCAGCGAAGCTAACCCTTTACTTCCATAGTAGCGAGAACTAACCCTAGACTCAGCCAGTCTTAAAAAGGCGCAATGTTAAGACCCCGTGGTTGCATAATGGCTGAGCTAAATGCTAGCGCGAATCGTAAATGAGTAGTCTCCGCCGGGCTCCAACTGGTAATCACATCGTTCAAGAAATCTTTCTAGGGGATCTTTAATCAACGCACGACCCAGCGATGGCTCAACGACGAGCTCCCCTTTGCGAAACTGCCACTGAAATTGCCATTCGTAATCATTGGCGCGAACTTCGCCCTCAATCTTGCCGTGATTCCAAGACTGATGCGTAATGCGAACATAAGCAGTGGTCTCAGGTAGTCGCTTAGAACCCACAATGACAATTCCCTTCGCTGTGAATAAACGGGTAAAACAATATTTCTTTTATTCATGAAGCATCTGGGCAAAAGCTTCAACCACTAATCGCCACAATTTTGTCTGGATTTCATGGCAATTGAAAGCGAGCTGCACAGGGTGACGTGACAGCCCGCTCCAAGTTATGAGATGAATTTGGTGCTAGTCATTGGCGCTAGTCAATTGCTGAGGCACCAACGACACGATTGTTGTACAGGCTCATGGCTTTGGGGATACCTTCCTTGAGCGACAACTCGATTGCGTTGGTGGCGAGATGCACCACATCTGCAACGGTTTCCGCTTCTTGTTTGGAAAATTGGCCCAGCACATGGGAGACCGTATCCTTTTCAGCCGTGGCTTTGGGATGCTTGGGTGCGCCAATGCCAATGCGCAATCGGGGAAATGCTTGAGTACCCAAATGGGCGATCGCCGATTTCATGCCGTTGTGCCCACCTGCCGAACCCGATAGGCGCATTCGCATACGGCCTAATGGCAAATCCATATCGTCGTAGATGATCAACACAGATTCGGGCGGTAGCTTGTACCAATCCGTCACCGCCCGAATGGCCTGCCCCGATAGGTTCATATAGGTGGTGGGCTTGAGCAATCGCATCTTGCTGCGCGTGGGGGCAAATCCCTCCCCAAAAATCCCGTGAAACTTGCGGTTTTCCGCCAGAGAGATTTGCCAGCTTTTGGCTAATGCATCGATCACAACAAAGCCAATGTTGTGACGAGTTTGGTCATATTTTTGGCCAGGATTACCCAGCCCGACAATCAGTTGCGGGAGCACAGAAGATAATTCGTCAGCCATGCGTCCTTAGCTTTGTTGAGACGAACTGGTGGACTCTTCTGCAACGGGTGTGACCACTTCGGGCTCGCTTGAGGTGGCCGCTTCGTTGGAAGCAAGAGCTTTGGGGGCGGGGGGTTCTAGCTTGGCTTCCATCGGAGTGTTGATAACTTTTTCAATTTGCTCCGCTTCTTTCTTAAACTCATCTTGAAACTCTTTCGAAGCTTCTTGAAAGCCTTTGATGGCTTTGCCCAGGCTGCGACCGATTTCGGGCAGCTTTTTGGGGCCAAAGATGAGCAGCGCCACAATCATAATGACTGCCATTTCTGGCAAACCAATTCCAAAAATGTTCACAACCTTTCTCCCGCGATCGCAACTACTTCGTGAATCAACAGAGCCGTTTTCAGTATAGAAGTCGTTGGGATGACTCAACAAAAAACCCCGGAGAAACCGGGGCTTAATCTTAAATTAGAAATACGATAGCCCCTTAGCGGCCAAAACCTTGCCAATCTACGCTCACGTTTTCGAGAAGTAGAGAGGAGTTGTATAGCTGCAGAATAATGAGCAGGAATACTAAGAAAAGTGCCATAAAGACTCCCATAAGCGGGGTAGTGCCCCAACCTGGAGCCACTTTACCGTATTCAGAATTGAGGGGTCTCAGGATGTCGCCCAGCCGGGTGCGTTGTGCCATGTCTACCTACGATGAATCGAGATGATTTAACGTTTTGCAATATTATACTAAGGTTAGTGCTCATTACTGAGTTTGATTATGGAGCCTGCAACAGTTCTTAGTATTTCGGTTACGGTCGCGTTGGTTGCTGTGACTGGATATGCGATTTATACCGCATTTGGCCCACCGTCTAAGGAGTTGGCCGATCCGTTCGAAGATCACGAAGACTAATTTATATAGTCTCATGGTTATTTTGGCGATGTCGCTGGGAGTCTAATTTCTCAGCGGCATTCTTCATGCTTTAAGAAGAAATACCCATTTTTGCATGCGCAACACGTACGCAAAAGTGGGCGCTTCAGCTTATCCATAACTCGCGTTTTATAGCGATAGCCAGTTTGATAAGAACATTTTGGGGAATGGCAAAGCCATTCCCCAAAATGTTCTTGTCTCAATTAAGCTGGCGACAGCTATAGAAATGGTCTAGAACCGATTTAGCTAGCAAGGTTGAAGTCAAGTTGTACGGTTTGCACTTGCCATGGGGCTAGATGCACGGCGGCGATCGCCATGGATGGGTCAGTATCTATCCACGGTTGTTCTAAGAGGTTTGTGGGCTGGAGATTGAGGGGAAATGAGGGAGCGATCGCGCCTCCTATTTGCACAGTAGCCGCTTGACCGTGGCACTCATAGCACCGCAGCACCCATGTTGGCCGATGTGTTGGCCGATGAGTGTTCGCCTCGCTGGGCTTGAGGGCTGAAAGAATGACATTCTCCGCCTTGAGCGCCAGAAATTGATGGCTGGGTGGAAGGTGGTTTGCTGGTGGCTGCGCTGACTGGGGATGGATAATGACGGCTTGCATCGGCTGGTTGAGTGCGTAGCCATGGCGAACAACTTGGGCCGCTTGCCAGGATGGGTTGTGAGGGTACAGTGCGTAGGTAAATTCGTGATGGCCGCGATCGCACCCTGGGTCGGGAAAGATGGGGCTGCGGAGTAGAGTGAGCCGGAGCTGATTTGCCTGTGCATCGTAGCCATGCTTACCGTTGCTGAGCAGACTAGTGCTGTGGATGCCATCGCTCAAGTTGGCCCACCGGAGTGCGGCAACTTCCCACTTGGCCGCCTCGGCTGGACCGGGATTGTGGGTTCGGTGCTGGGTCACGCTGTAGGGCACTTCTCGTGTGAGGGTCGTCGTTGGCTCCAGCGCCAAGGGAAAAGCCGCTTTCACCAAGACGTGGGTTTCTTGCCAATCCACCTGGGTGTGAATTTTTAGCAGGGGCGATCGCTGCTCCAGCACATAGGTTTGGGTAAAGATGGACTGGCCAATTTGTCGGATGACCCGCAAGCTCGTGTGCAGCGGAGTGGCGATCGCCGATTCCATCTCCACCAGCACGGCAGGCGGCATCCGATGCTGCTCGTAGTTGGGGTCAATATTCCAGGCATCCCAATACTGGCCGCTGTCGCGAAAGGCTTGCAGCTCGTTGCCGGGGCCGCTTAACACGTCCCGCTGCTGTACCTTATCGAACACGCGCGCTAAGTTGCCTGTGCGCTCATCGACAACCACCTGCCAAAACTCATTTTCGAGCTGGAATTTTGGAGTTGGGGATGGGGCTTTTGGCGCTGGTTTTTCTACCGGGCGCAGCCAAAAACAGCGGTAGCCCACGCCGGGAACCTGCTCTGCCCAAAAGGAAATCTGGCCATCTGCGTGGAGGTGGCTGGGGAGCGATCGCCCTTCCAAATCCATCACCTGCCAATGGCCTCCGGCTGGTACCGGGCAAGAAACAACTTCGCTGCGAGTCCAGTTCAGCGGGTTAAAGACGGCGATCGCTGTTGCGGATGGATGAGGCGGTTTGGGCAGCGCAATACCAGCCGCGAGAGTATGTAAGGCGTGCGATCGCACTTGGTGTGCGGTCTCCAGTGCGGCGATCCAGTCGGGGTTTACCTCGTCGTACACTTCGGCAATGGAGGAACCGGGCAGAATGTCGTGGAACTGGTTGAATAAGACTCGTTTCCAGGCGGTTTCAATATCTTGTTTGGGATATGGAGCCGAAGCATGCTGAGTTGCTAACGTGGCCCATAGCTCCGCTTCAAATAAAGTGTCTTCGCAGCGACGGTTCCACCATTTTTGGTCGGCATGGGAGGTGTAGCAGCCGCGATGGAATTCCAGATAGAGCTCGTCATCCCAGATTGGCAGGTTTGATGCGGCCTGGGCTAAGCCGTCTAAATACGCCTGGGCCGTTGAGAAGGCGATTTTAGGAAAGAAGGGCGATCGCGCCCAGCGACGAGCGGTTTCTAGCATGTCGCGGGTGGGGCCGCCCCCGTGGTCGCCCACACCCAGCAGCCACAGCGCATTGCCATAGCGGGTTTGGGTTTCCCAATGGGTGGCGTAGTGGGTCATTTTGATCGGATCAAACCCTTCGCCAATGGGAGCAGAATGCAGGCTCAATATTTGGTGTTGATCGGGATGGTGGGCGCTGGCAAAACCGGGCGATCGCCACCAAAATGCTTCATGGGAAAACTCACTGGTATCATTCCAGCGCAACTTTTGGGTGACAAAGTAGCGCACACCTCCCTGGTGCAGCAGTTGGGGCAACTGGCTACAAAACCCAAAGGTATCGGGCAACCAGGCGATCGCACTCACCTCACCAAACTTTTCTTGGATATAGTGCTGGCCGTAGAGAATCTGTCGGGCAATGGACTCCCCACTCACCACATTCAGTTCTGGTTCTACCCATAGTCCTGCCACAATCTCCCATCGGCCTGCCTGTACCTGCTGCCGAATCGCATCAAACAGTGCTGGACGATGTTCCTCGATCCAGGCGTAGAGGGCCGGGGTGGAATGGCAAAAAATGAGTTCAGGAAATTCGGCCTGGAGCTGCAACACGGATGTGAAGGTGCGCTCGGCCACGTCCCATGTTTCCTTGACGGGCCATAGCCAAGCCAAGTCCAGATGGGCGTGCCCTAGCAGGGTAATCTGCCGCTGCTTCACTAGCGATGCCAGCGGGATTAAATGCTGACGCACCTCGGCCAACGCGGCATCAAACCGATCGCGATCGCTCAACTGTGACCAATCGAGCTGGGCGATCGCCGTTGCCATACCCTCCACTTGCTCAGAGGCAAAGGTAGAGAGGTAATGGTGCAAGACTTCCCACTCGTCTGCCACAAACCCAGGTTCGGGGCAGGGTTCCATGCGGTGATCTGGCTGCTCGTATACACAGCGCGATCGCACCAGTGCGCCATCATCGTGCCCCGGACTGACCAGCCGTACTGCAATGGCGATCGCCTCTCCTGACTGTACCTGCCGTCGCAACAACACACGAGCATTGCAATCGAACAAATCGCCCTCTTGCACCAATTCGCCATCAACAAAAACCTGGGTTAGCTCGGCCCACCAGGTGAGCGCCAACCGTAGCGTCATGTCTGTGACTGCGTAGCCTTGCACCTGTTGGGGAATGACCAGATGGAGGCTCAGCCACATGACCTGTTGCCCTTTTTCCCAGGCGATATGCTGACGATCGTTCAGGCTGACAGTGGGCCACGTCTGCCAATTGTCAGGGCATACGGCTTCATGCAAGGGGCGATCGCCCAGCCAGTAGCGCCATTGGGTTTGCATATCGACCTGCGTTAGGCCGCGTAATTGAGCGATCGCATGGTGAATTATCGCGGTTGGGCTAGAGTTGGTGGCAACGCAGGAAGAGTCGGTCATCAATCTTCTAAGATGAAGGCAGATTCTAACGTATCAGCTTCGCTCAACCAGCGGTAGACTTTGCAGTAAGACCCATGTGATTTCCAGGGTTGAGCCCGGTTTTTGGGTTGGTCGGTTTTCCCTTCATTTGCCCTCGTGATATGTCTCGCTTCCAGAGTCGCTATTTCAGCCAACTGTCGCAGCAGGTGCTGCGGTTGCGCGATCGCGTCGAACGAGTGCTGCGACAGGCAAAAGTGGCCGCCGTGTGGGGCACCGAAATTTTGGTCTATCCCGTTTATGCGGTGTTTCAGGCGACACGGTTAGCCACCCGACAGTTGGCTCACACTTGGCAGCGTACCAAGCCCTTGCTTACCTCGCCGGGGCAATGGCTCAAGCGCCAACCTCCAGAGCTGCCCGCAGCCGATACCCCCATTTGCAAAACGCTGGAGCTGGTGGGTGAGTTTGGCTTGGGTGTGGTAACTCCGGTTGATGAGGGTTGGCGATCGCTGGTGGTGCATCAACTAGCTTCGGCAGTTCCACCCGCTCACTTGCCTACCCCGCAGGCTACGAATCAGAGGCAAGCTGGGGCGATCGCAGTTGCCCAGCCATCCGCTTTGCAAAGTCGGCCTGCTCCAATTTCGACCGACCTAGCTCCTGCTGATGCGACTCCTACCGCTGCCGCTGCATTAGCGACCACAGCCGATGGCAGACCTGTATTTCAGCCGGGGGCCCCGGTTCCGGTGGTGGGGATTGCCTCTTCTCTCACGACCCGACGACTGGTGTTGGTGTCGCTGCAAAACCAAATTTTGGATATTTTGACGGATGAGCAGCAGTGGCGGCTGCGGCAGCGCATGGGCTGGGAGCTGTCGGCCTATTGGCGCGATCGCCGCTCGTTCCACGCTCAAAACAGTTATCGAGCGTTGCCGTTGCCACCCATTCAAGAGCGACCCACGATGGCATGGCCGATTCGCTGGCTCTATCGGCTCATGGCTTGGGAACAGGCGGGTTCTGTGGCGATCGCGACGAATTGGTTTGAAGAAGCGACGCTGGCGTTGCAAGGGTATGGCGATTCTACGCGTCTTCGGTTGCCAGAAGCCGAGTTCGATCTCTGGAGTCAGACGGAACCGCCTTCCGATCCGGTTGGGGAAGCTGCCAATCCTCAAGCTGATCGGCCTGCTGCCACGAGCAATCAACCCAGGGCACTGTCGGGACAAAAGCATCGAGCCATGGCGCTACCGCCCACCAGTCGATTGGCGGTTGCTTCCCCGTCTCACTTGCCCGTTGCGGCACCCACAGCTGCTGCAATGGCAGCGAGTTCCGCTGCGGCTCAGCCGATTGAACCGGGGGCGATCGCGCTTAGCTCCGAGTCAGCTCCATCCTCGGATGCCGGGATTGAGCCCTATTTGGAAACTAGTGCCACTCTCGTTCATTACGAGGAACACTGGCTAGAGCAACTGCTCAACTGGTTAGACCGACGCATGCTGTGGGTAGAAACTCATTTGGACGCGATTTGGGCGTGGTTGGGGGAACGAATTTCGCAGTAGGTCGTCCTACACAAAAGCCCAGGAATCGGCCAAACGGCATCGAAAATCAGATCCGCTTTTCGATTATGATATTGATGCCCGTTTTTTGAGAAGAATCCATGCTGACGCTCAAAATCGTCGTTTATATCGTTGTAGCCTTTTTTATTGGTCTATTTGTCTTCGGTTTCCTATCCAATGACCCGTCGCGGAACCCCAGCCGTCGCGATATGGAATAAGATGATTGACTTGACCAGCCCGGTGGCAACGAATTTGCATGGAGGACGGCCTAAGTCCTGCTGTTAGGGCTGTTTGTTCTATTCGCAATTCAACGTATGCCCTACCCGGTTCCGCCGCCTACTCCGCCTCCAATCGTCAAAGCTCTTCCGTCGCAAAATGCTCATCAGCCCGCTGATGCAGCATCAAGCGAGGCGTTGACAGGCAAATTAAAAGGTCAAGCAGTGGCAACTGCGCATTCTGACGTTTCTGCCTCGGAGCCTGCTGGTTCTGAGGCAGTCGTTGTGGAGGCAAGCCAAAAGGCGATTTGGTCGGATCAGGTTCGGCCAACGACTCCGGCTCAGGCGGCCAGTCCAGAGGATGCGGTGGAGCCGCCATCTGTGTCTGTGTCGTCACCATCAGCACCATCGCTATCAGCGCCATCACCATCAGCTCAAATCGGTGAAACGCTGACTCAGCCCAGCTCGGGTGCACCTGTGGTTGCGCGATCGCCCCAGTTAGAAGAGCTGGCTCCAGAGCTTCCCGATCAGCCGCGATCGCTTGTCTCGAACTCTCCTCAGTCTGACTCAGATACGATGCCCCTCGCTCAACCTGAGCCGCGCTTGTCAGATGCGCAGGTTGTTGCGTACAGGCGTCCCCCGGCTACACACTCTGCCGAAACCCGAATTCGTGAACAGGCTATTGTGGCAACCCAGGCGTCTGCCTTGGGCGATCGCGCCAGCTTGAGCGTGGTTGGTTGGGTACCTGAGTCGGCTCAACGGACGCCCGTATATTCGTTTCCCGATCCTAATTCGTCAGTTCGGCTCTCCTCACAGCCTCCTAGCCTTGCTCCTGGACTGGCCCAGCCAACGATTCTAGAGGCACCGCAAGATCCGCTGCCTGTGCTGAGCCGATTTCGGCCCATGTCTCAGGCACGGCTCGTGGCCCAATCCCGAAACCCTGACGGCACCCTGGCTCCAGAGCGGCAAATTCTTGAAATACCAGGGCAGGGTGCGCCCTTGCCAGAGTCGCCAGCACCGGGCACAACGCTGCCCTCGCCCGAAGCCGAAGATTTACCGCCCGACGATGCCGAAGCGACGGAATCAAACGGGGCAACCTCATCGCCACAGACGCAGCTATCGCTGGGTGCGGTCGAGGTGATTGAACTGCGTGCCGATCGCCAGGAAATTGACACGCTGCAACAAGTCTTTTTTGCCGAGGGCACCGTTGAGCTGCGGTTTCAAGATTCTTTGCTGACGGCTGACCGAGTGCAGGTAAACTTGCAAAACCGTTTGGTCGTGGCCGAGGGGGATGTCACCCTGATTAGCGGTAACCAGTTCTTGCAGGGCGATCGCTTTGAATATAACTTTGTGCAGGTTGCTGGCCGCGTGACCGGAGCCCGAGGCGAGATCTTTTTGCCCACAGCGAGTGATGATCTGTCGGTATTGCCAACGGATGTGAGCGCCAATACGGCCGCGAATGTTCCCCTAACGCGCACCCTACCCGAAAACCAACCCCAAGTTCCAATTACAGGTGGCCCAGGGATTGAGTTTGGAGTTGGGCGCATTCCCGGACAGGAATCTGGGTTTGGGGAAGTGGATGGCGAAATTCGCCGCATTCGCTTTGAGGCCGAGTCGATTGAGTTTACTGCTAATGGCTGGGTGGCGCAAAATGTTCGCCTCACCAACGATCCGTTCTCGCCGCCTGAACTAGAGCTGCGATCGCGCCGGGTGGTGTATACGCGATTGTCGCCAACGCGGGCACGGGTGCGGGCTCGCAATCCAGTACTGGTGTTTGATCAAAATTTGACGCTGCCAACGGTACAGAATCAAGTCACAATTGATAGCCGTCGTCGCGATCGCAATCCCCTAGGCCAATTGGGGATTGACGATGAGTTTGGCGGAGTCTATTTAGAGCGCCCATTCGAGATTTTATCGACCGATCGCGCCAGCTTTTCGGTGTCTCCACTGTTACTGCTTCAGCGCATTGTTACCGACAACGATTTCAATATTTTCGATCCGTCGAGCTTTGGCTTATTGGCAGAATTTGATTACGACTTTGGTCCGGCAACATCGCTAGAAACCCGGGCAATCTTTGAGTCGCTAGAGTTGGATGAATTTAGCGATCGCTTTCAGGGAACGGCTCGCTTGCGGCAAGCTGTACCAACAGGATTGGGAATTCATCAACTCACCGCCGAAGCCACCTACCGCAACCGGTTGTTCAACGGTTCTCTGGGCTTTCAGCGGGTGCAAAGCAGCCTGGGGCTGCTGTTTACATCGCCCATCATTCCGTTGGGAAGCTCGGGCATTTCCCTCAGCTATCAGGCCAGCGCCCAGCTCATTTCTGCCGTGACCGACGACCCCGATTTGCTCGACCCCGGCCAGATTGAAGGTTTGGCAGACTTGGGCCGATTTCAGGCGAGTGCTGCCCTCAGCCGCGCCTTTCCCCTCTGGCAAGGGCGGGCACTGCCGCGCACCCCTACCGAAGGAATGCGCTACACGCCAAACCCGATTGTTCCCTACGTGACTCTGGTTGCCGGATTGCGCGGCACCGCAACGGCGTACACCAGCGGCGATACCCAAAACCTACTGACCGGATCGCTCAGCTTGTTTGGCCAGTTTGGCAACTTTTCGCGCGACTTTTTGGACTACACCGGGTTCAACGTCACAATTTCGCAAACCCTGCAAGAGGGCGAGTCGCCATTCCGGTTTGACCGAGTGGTTGACCGCAGCGTGCTGTCGATGGGCATTTTGCAGCAAATTTATGGCCCGTTTCGCTTTGGGGTGCAGACCACTTTAAGCCTAAATCGTGCCGATACGATTGATACAGACTATATTTTGGAATACAGTCGTCGCACCTACGCAGTTACGTTGCGTTACAATCCAATCCGTGAATCGGGTGCCTTCGGCATCCGCATTAGCGATTTTAATTGGGGAACGCGACGGGGATCCTTCTCGGGGGCTGCTACGGTAGAAGGAGGGGTGCAACGCTCAGACGACTAGTGGTTTAGGGCGAAACATGGCAGACCCAATTCACGATCCGATTTGGATAGACTCAACCGATTTACTGAATCGGTACGGGTTTGATATGGGCGCATTTAGCGCTGATCAGCTCGTGGGCTACTGGGCGAGAAATTATCCTCTGTTGTGGATTCGCTCGGCAATTGTTGAAGCGTTGTATCAAGGGCGCTACAAGTCGGTATCCGTGGGGCAAATTTTGTCGCTCTGGCAGCGTCGAGGGCAACCCCTGCATCATTACAATTTTGAGTTTGAACGAATTGTCTGTGACAGTTTTGGTCCGTTGCCAACGGATGGAGAATCTGTTTCTAGCCAATCAGGGCCTCAGGCGATGACTCAGTCGGTCGATCAGGCCACTGTTGAGGATGCTACCCAGCGATCGCCCCAATCTGCCACGACTGCTCCGACTGGTTATTCTCCCAGATCGGCGATCGCGCCCCTAAATCCCCAGACCCCAATTGATGTGCCTGCCCAGGTCGTTGAAGCCAATACTCTGGGGTTGGCCTCCCATCGCTTGTCTCCGCGCCATGCGCCTCAACCCATTGGTGTGGATCTAGCCGATTTGATGAACCCGGATGAGTGGTGGGTCGCCGATGCTGGCAAAAATCCCATTCACAACTTCGTGCCCGAATCAGAAGGCTCGGTCTTTTACGAAAAGCTGCGCTCGGTGGCCTATGGAGAAGGGGAAACCGTCGCTCAGGAGTTTGCAGATGATGGAAGAACGGACGTGGCGATCGCCACAGAACCAGCGATCGCCACAGAGCCAGCTTCAGAAGACGTGCAGTCTGCTGAGTAGACGAGAAGCCACACAAGCTGCAACGTTATTCCACGCGCTGTAGCGCGGTGAGCTTGGGATCAACAATTTTTTGTCCCAGTCCAGGAAACTTAATCGCTAAACAGATTTTGTTGCCTGCCCCAAAGATGTGGGTGACTTGCCCAGCGCCAAACGCCTTGTGCACCACCTTGTCGCCCACCGTCCAGTCATCGGCGTGGATGTTGGGCATGGTGGAGGTTTCTCGTTTGGCCTTCATTTCCCGAATGGGGGTTGCCATGCGCTTGGGAACTGCCGTTGCCGTATTGCTCAGCAGCATGTCGGGGGGCAATTCCCCCAAAAATAGCGACGGGCTAGCGGGTTCGCGGTTGCCATATAGGCGGCGTTCGCGGGCGTGGGTAAGGAATAGCCGCTCTTGGGCGCGAGTAATGCCCACGTAGCAGAGGCGGCGCTCTTCTTCCAGCGCTGCCGGATCTTCGAGCGAGCGGAAGTTGGGAAACAATCCCTGCTCCATGCCCACCATAAACACCACGGGAAATTCCAATCCCTTGGAGGAGTGCAGGGTCATCAGCGAGATAGCCTGCTGGCCTTCCTTCACATTATCCAGCTCAGAGGCGAGGGAGGCATTGGCGATGAAAGCCAGCAGCGATTTGTCCTCATTTTCTTCTTCAAATTGCAGGGCAGCGTTGAACAATTCCTGGACGTTGCCAATGCGATCGCGCGCCTCGTCTGTATCTTGTGAGTTCAGGTCGGCAATGTAGCCAGAATCATCCACAATGCCTTGCAAAATTTGGGAGGCTTCCAGGGTCTCGATCTGCTCCTGCCACTTTTGCAGCGTTTGCGCGAATTGAATCACGGCTTTGCCCGAGCGCCCTGCCAAGGTTTGCACCGACGTTTCATCTTGCAAGATGGTCCACAGTGGTACGTTCAATTCCTGAGCGGCTTGCTTGAGGCGATCGACCGTGGCTTTGCCAATGCCGCGTCGGGGTGTGTTGATAATGCGCTCAATGCTCACACTATCATCGGGGTTGGCGATCGCCCGCAAATAGCTCAGCACATCCTTAATTTCTTTGCGATCGTAGAACCGCAGACCACCCACAATCGTGTAGGGCAACTGGAACCGCGCCAAAATTTCCTCCAACGCCCGCGATTGGGCATTGGTGCGGTAGAGAATGGCAAAGCTGCCCCAGTCCAGTTCTGGATGACTATTTTGCAAATCTTGGATCGTTTTAATGACAAACTGCGCTTCCAACGTTTCATCATCGGCCCGATAGACGTAGAGCGATTCTCCCTCGCCTCGCGTCGGGCGCAACACCTTGTCGATGCGCTCGGTGTTGTTTTCGATTAAATGGTTCGCCACTTGCAAAATGTTGGACGTAGAGCGGTAATTCTCTTCCAGCTTTACCATGGTGCGTGTGTCGTCATCTGGCAGGCTGTCGCCAAAGTCTTCCTGAAAGCCTAACAGGATGCGAAAATCGGCTGCACGGAAGGAGTAAATCGACTGGTCTGCATCGCCGACAACGAAGACCGAGCGATGGTTCCAATCCTTAAATTCGCTGGCTGATTCGCCATTTGTCACCAGTAACCGAATCAAGTCATATTGCGTTCGGTTTGTATCCTGATATTCATCCACTAGAATGTGTCGGAAACGTTTGTGCCAGTATGCTAAAACTTGTTCATTTTGGCGGAATAGTTTTACAGGAATCAGGATCAAATCATCAAAGTCAACTGCGTTATTCGAAGCGAGCGATCGCTGATATTCCCCATATACATCCGCAATCACCCGCCCACGATAGTTAGGCTGTTCGCGCTCCACATCGGATGGAGCGAAACCCTGGTTTTTGGCGTTACTAATGGCAAATCGCAGCGATCGCGGATCAAACTTTTTGTCATCCAAATTTTTGGATTGCACAATTTGTTTGACCAAACTTTGGGCATCGGATTCGTCGAAGATGGAAAAAGTGCGCGTCCACTGGCCGCTATTGGGATCGCGATACTTCTCAATATCAAACCGCAAGATGCGGGCGCATAGTGCGTGAAACGTGCCAATCCACAGCTCTTTCGTAATATTTTTGTAAACGAACGATCGCAGCTTCGTTTGTTCGTAAGCGGGCAGGGCTTCTAGCGGCTTACCGTGCTTACGCAACGATTCCTGCTCGGCAAACAGCTTTTCAATCCGCTCCTTCATTTCGCGGGCGGCCTTGTTGGTAAACGTCACCGCCAGAATGTTTTCGGGATTGACGCGATGATGCAAGATCAGGTTGGCAATGCGAAACGTTAGGGCTCGTGTTTTGCCAGAGCCTGCGCCTGCCACCACCAGCAGTGGCCCACAGTAATGCTCAACTGCTTGTCGCTGAGCGGAGTTGAGTTGCCGAAGAAAATCAACAGATTGAGTCATGAAGGCAGCAAAGAGAGGCCGACGCCCAAATGCAAGGAATCGTTTCTAGTCTAAAGCACCTGTTCGCTCCTTGGGTGATCCAATCCGGTTTATCTAGTGTGGGTGGCCGATAAAAGGGCCAGATATTGTGTGGATTGGGCTAATGGTGTATCTCTGCAACCAACCTCGGTTCGATTTGGTTAGCGAATTAGCAATATTGGCGATCGCGGCGCAGAGTTTTCGGGTTTGGTTTTTAATGGTGCCGGGAGACTCAGAATATGTAAGCTATCCAGCCCGATCAAACGTGGCAGGATGGGTTGGCAGGGTGCATGTTAGCTGTAAGAGGCCGCTGGCAACGCAATCGTAAACGTCGTTCCTTGGCCGGGCTTGGACTGGCACGTGAGCATGCCTCCATGCTGATCATGAATAATTTGCTGACAAATGGCTAATCCCAGTCCGGTTCCTTTACCCATAGGCTTGGTGGTAAAAAAGGGTTCGAACAAGCGTTGCTGAATGTGTTGAGGGATTCCTGGCCCATTGTCCACAATTTGAATCCTCACCTGATCATCATTCGTTCGTTTAGTGTGAATCCAAATTGTGGGAGAAAAGTTCTCTGTTCCATCCATTTGTTTTGATTTGGTTGCCTCTTCGAGTGCATCGATTGCATTCACCAATAAATTCATAAACACTTGGCTGAGCAATCCTGAATAGCATTCAACTTTTACTGTTGGCTGATATTGCTTAACCACGGTAATTTCAGGCAAGTGATATTCAGTGCCTGTAACCTGTACCAGTTTGGCCTTGAGCCGACTGTTTAGAATGAGAAGCGTGTTGTCTAGCTCTTTTGCAATATCCACAAACTGTCGCTGCTTGCCCTCATCCATGCGCGAAAAGTTGCGCAACAGTCGTGTAATTTGTAAGGCGCGATCGGCTCCCATTTTCATGGATGCCATGAGCTTTGGCAAGTCTTGCATGACGAAGCTAAGGTCAACTTGCTCGCTGGCGGATTGAATTGCGTGAACGGGGTCGGGATAGTGGGTGCGATACAGTTTCAGGACAGATAGAACATCCTGCATGTAGGTTTCTGCATAGCTGAGGTTGCCCACGACAAAGTTGAGGGGGTTGTTCATTTCGTGAGCGATGCTGGCGAGCATGCTACCAAGCATTGCCATTTTGTCGGTGTGCACCAGGCTAAAGTTCACCGGGGCCAATGCCGATCGCGGCTTAACAATCAACAGTTTCCAATACACGTGGGGAATGTGAAACACACAGGCGATCGCCCCTTCTTGTAAACATTCATCATTGGCAATTTCAAATCGTTGCAACAAATAGTTGGTGCGATCGTGCTCGGCCAATGGATCGGCCAGGATAGCGGCAATTTGCTGTTCGTTGGCGATTCCCGTGGCGTATTCGTTGAAGCTTTGGGCGATCGCTGCACCTCGTGGAGTTGTGCGGCTTGCTTCTATCATCTCAGCGTCAATGGTGTTGACAGTCTCTAGCAATACGGCATACTGGGGCGATCGCTGGGCCAACTGTTGCACCGATTCCAGTCCAAATTGACTAGCTGCATTTTCTAAGTCTGGAGTCTTCCAGGCTGGAGTGGGCAACGTCAGAAACTGATTGCCAGAATCTAGCACAACCCCATAACCGCCAAGGCTTTGCTGCCATATGTCGAGCATGTTTTGCAAGGCATCTAGCTGCAAATCCAGCGCAACAACACCCCGAAAAGTGTCACCAGATCCAAGGGGTGTTGTGCAAGTAATCACTCGTTCACCAGAATTGGGATGAACATAAGCCTTGCCCCAAAAGCATTGGCCCGGTTTTAACTGCTTGCTAACTTGGTACCAAGTTTCTTGCTGATACTTCGGTGGTGCTGTTTCATAATCATGGGTCTCAACGCGCACGCTCGGTTCATTTCTCGCAAAATACAAGCTGTATCCTGCGTGCTGATCGTGCAGGGCAAACGGCTCAATCCAAACGCCACAACTAGCGATCGCTGGCTCTCGTTCAAAATCCACGACGGCTGCAAGGAGCTGGTGCAACACCGACTGAGAGTGTAATGTCGTACTCACAATGGAGGATAAGGTACGAGCAATGGCTTCAATGTCTCTAATTTGATTATTGAGATGCAGAACCAACATATTCCCAATATGATCTGCTGGTTGAGATGCTTCATCCAGCATGGCGCTCTGCGGCTTTACGTTCATGGGATATGGTGACTGGTAAGGGTGGTGTTTCAGCTTGAATTCACTACGCCGAATTGTGAACTAGTGTGCCCGTGCGGTCAAAATAATCGCATATACAGCGATTTTTTTTGAAAGAACTTTATTGATTTCTACCTTTTGGTACAGATACGATTAAAGCTTGGGGATTTCTAGCGAAATAAGAATTTGGCATGCTCTTAACCAGGGCTTAAAGCATGCATAGAAACTTCTTATTGATAACCACGATTCTCTAAGATTAATTCTTGGTTGCTTCATCAAAAACGTAAAATGCGATCGCTTCTCCACAGTTGTTTCTCTACACGGGAATGCATCATTCCTCAACCAATGTTTGCAACCTCAAGTCTTTGATTACTATTTGCAAAAACACCAATGCTATGAGCAGTTTTGTAGTTTAAACGCCAAAAACAGCTTAAACTTTGTGCACTTAATCTTGCTTATCTAGCAAAGCTCTCCGAGAGCAGTCCCACTGTCGGATTCTGCTCTGTCAATACGCACGCAACAATGAGTATTTCGGTGTATCCAGAGCTGACGGGCTGTTCCAAACAACGAGTGTTTCGGTGTATCCAGAACCGACGGGCTGCTCCAAACAATTGCTTTGTTCATTGGCTGACTCATCTATCAATGCTGTCAGTTCTGGGAATTGTTCAGAGTTGGGCGATCGCATACCAGGGATTTTTGCAGACCCAGGTCAGACGTCGCACAGAGGGCTATTGCCAGAGATAAGATTTGCCGAGCCTGACTGGCTTTGGCTTTGCCTCAAATGGTTTATATTTTCTTGGGCACTTGCAAGATAACTAGTGTACTTGGCGATCGCTTCGTTTGCATTTTCGGTATAGATCGAACCTGGGCTAATCGATTGCAGCAGAGCAATCGATTCTTGCCATAGAGTAACAGCGGCTTGCCAATGCTCAATTGCCACCATTGGTGAGTCGTCTTGCTGAGAAAACGCGGCTTCATCGTGAGTGGCGGCTTGCTCTGCCCTGGCATAGGCCTGCTCAACCAAAGCCCGATCAAAATCTGAGATGAGGAATCGCCCCGCTTTTCTATCGTATTGTTGGGGATCATCTAGAATTTTTTGCGCTAGTGGGCGAACATTGGGAGACCCCACACAGGCTTGATGGTTGTTGGCAAATGCAATCGCCCTGTTCAGGCTCCCAAAGCTTGCAAGCTGGATTTGCCCATTGATCGGTTGCGTGTTGGGCTGTCTGTCCTCAATACAAAAGTCTTCTCCAATCTGATTCATCCGTTGTTGCGTCACGAAGACAGGACGCCAGAGCACAATTTCTGGTAGACCTTCAACTGCTTGCCCTACGGTATCTCCACATCTTTGGCTTGCCAAGCCAGTTCTGGAACCCTGAGGGCTTTGAGATGTTGAGTTAGCATCTGTTGCGGGTTTCAACGCTCCTGCCGAGGATTTAGAGACCAGCCTGTTTGAGGAACCCCCAAGCATGAAACCCACTGAAAATGGCACCGCAATACTCAATGTGCACAATGCCACCGCCAGTAATGGAAGCTTAGGAGATTCTTTCAGCAGGGAATAGCCCACATCGATGGAAACGGCGATCGCATTCAGGGCTTTCTCCCACAGGCTTAAGCCTTGATAGTCAGAGTTCTTGATAGTCTGTATTCCAACACCACAGCGCTTTAAAAACCAATTAATGCTTTGACGGGAAACTTCCATCGACAGTTTTAGAGATTTGGAGAAATCTCGATCGAGAATGACGGAACTGTCGCTGCTGTTGATGATCCACAGCGTGTTATCCCGATCAAATCTATAAGGTAAATAATGGTGATCAAAATTAGGTAATCGGTAGAGATCCGCCAGCTCGGTCAAAATATTCGCATTTTCAGAACTGTTCGGATGCAATAGGCGAAATAAAATCAGCTCTGCTTCGCTATACCGTTTCTGCTGGATGTACAGCCTGGATAAATCATGCAAAACTTGATGCATTGACGATGGGGAAGTGTTCAGCTCTTGATAAGCTGCCAATGCTTGCAGATATAGCGATTCAGCTTGCTTTAGCTTTCTGCCTCCTTGATCTCTAGCAGTATTGGCCAAAGTTGCCAGAGTTGAAGCTAAGTGTTCCAATTCTGTTAATTGTTCTTGAGATAGCGTTGAAACTTGACTGTGAGCGTTTTGCTGATTGGGCCACCAAAAGGAATAAAACTTGGAAAAGCGGGTGAGCTTTGTAGAGATGGCTTGAATGTCATCGCCTAGCCACTCTTCCATAAGCCTGAAAGCTTCATCATACAAAGGTTTGGCAGGAGTCCGTTGGTTTTGATTCCATAGCTCATCTGCAGCCTTCAGCAGACAATTTGCCCCAGCCTTTTTAACAGCCTGAACTCGGCTGAATTTTTCTAATTTTGAATGAATATAAATTCGAGCTAAAGGGTTAATCAAAAACTGCTCGCTATCCCGATAGAGCTTTTCCAAAAAGTAAATACTGTGCAACTGTTCGTAAGCGGTATTCACCATTTTGGGAATTGATCTGAAATTTGAGAATTCTTTCAAATGCGTCAACTCGTTGACCATATCCCAAATCCAGCCGATACGAATTTCGTTGAGTTGAAAGAGAGCGAAAAGATAGGCGAATAAAGGAGTGAATTCTTCTTTCTGTCCACATAGAATTTCCCAGGCGTGATCTAGATGAAGTACAACGCTTTCCATGGATGGATGATCGAGCTTCTTTTCACACCACTGATGCAGGTATTGGGATAGGGATACGTTGGGGTGATTTTTCAAGAAATTTGCAGCAGCGTATATTGCTAAGGGTTGATTACCTAGCAGCATACATAGCTCCATGGCCTCATGTTCATGAATATCGCTGTTGGCAATACCTAAAACTTCTTTGAAAAAGGCAGTGGAGTTTTCGATAGAGAATGGAGCGAGTCTGAAAATGGTTTGACTCGGCTCCAAACGAATTTGAGTTGTGATAAGCACATGCAGTTCTACAAAGAGTTGAGACTGAACTGCTTTGATTTGATCAATGCAACTATCTGGATTGGGAACATCATCGACAATCCAAAGCACTCGCGCTTTAGAATTTGTTTCAGAATAGGTTCTAAGCACACCAATATTGCTTCTAAAATCTTCGTAGCTAGACCAAATTGCTCCTCCTAAATAAATGTCTTTGTATTGGAGTAAGTACTCGATCGCAAACTCGGTTTTTCCGGTACCACTCATGCCGCTAATGACAGCAACGTGACTGCCAGCTTCGAGTGCAATTTTGATCGCATCGAGTTGACTTTCCTGAATTAAATGATTAGTTTTGGCGCTACGAATTCTATCTGGAAGTAAATCTAGCTTTGGAGAAGATTTGTGAGCGCTATTGTCTTGAATGATTGTGACGTGAACATCACTAATGTGTAGATCTCTGCCGGCCCGAAGATCTGATAGCGTTTCAACCTGAATCGAAGTAGACGAATCGGTGGAATAGGTAGTCATGGTGCATATCTAACCTTGTGTTTGGTTCAAGCCGTCGATCACGAGGTTGCCTTTTGTAGAGATATGGCTGGCTGCTGTTTGGGAGCTAGGAGCTTCAGATATTTGGCTTAAGTTCTTCATGGTCAAGTTACCCGCAACTTTGATTCGTGTTGCTAGTTCTTGAATGGCTTGCTCTTTCGATTTTTGAGCGACATTGGAAATTGTTAGGTCTTGCTCAACTTCTAGATCGCTCGCTAGCACTTGGCGAATTACGGTGGTTGCGATCGCCTCTATGCTTGTAGCAACTTCGGGTTCTTCTTGTGCGATCGCTGCAATTTGTTGGCTGACCGATTCCAGTTGAGCTACCCCCAGGTCAGTTGCAGGTAAGGCTTGAAGTTGCTCGATTTCAGACGCTAAAGTAGGACGCTTTTTTCTAAGCAATTGCATCAAACCCGCACTTTGCTGAACGGATTGATCCGCAATCATTTCACCAAATCGAGCCAAAGAACCTTCACTAATTTTGACAAGAATTTGAGTGGCAATAACCGCAGCCGCAGACAGAGTAATGGGATCCATAGCACCCGACCTCATGTTCTATTACTGATTCCTAACGGCTGGGTGCAAGAAAATATTCAGCCCCAGAGCAAAATCTCTGAGGCTATTCCAAAACGGCTGACTCTTAACCCCGAATTGCAGCCAAAAATATGTTCATTGCCTCCAGCTTAGAAGGCTGTTTCACACACGCTACCAACACAGCCGGATCAAGGTCGGGGAGAAATTCACTACGAGCGATCGCATCTTACGCAAGCACTACAAACTGCCTACTGCTGTGCCTCCTCATCGGAGTCGGGCATGTACTCAATCAAATCATTGGGTGTGCAGTTCAGGTATTTGCACAATGCATTCAGCGTTTCACCACCGATATGTGGCAATGTGTCCTGGTTCTTCATTCGCGAAACCGCATTAGGATGAATCCCCAACTGTTCTGCAAGCTCTTTATTAGTCACGCGTTGCCGCGCCATAAGTTCTCGCAATCGCCAACGAACCGCCAAAGTAATCCTTAAAGGTGTCGATATAAACACTTAAAGTGTGTGTTAATATCTCCATAGCTATAAACCAGAGCGTTGCAGCGACCAACTCCTCAGCTCTGGCTGACCTTTCACAATGCAATGGAGACAACTGAATTATGACCTATAGCAGTCGCTTACGAAAGCGGTGGGTGGTTGTGCGCCTACTGCCCAACATGCAGCGTGTAGATGTAGCATGGTGCTTCACCTTTTCCGATGCGGAAGGCTATGCCAAACTGTTGCAGCGGCTTGATCCAACTGTTCGATGTGTGGTGATGTTTGATGCGGGGTCGCCTCAAAAGGCTGAGCAAGTGAAGCGATCGCCCACACGTTCCCGAGTTTAGGTGAGAACTCCTCCCTAGCTTCTTGATGGCGGAGGCGCAAGAATTCCCGCCAAAGCACCGATCGCACCTGTACCCAGTGCAGTAAGCAGTTCAGGCGTGGGTTTTCCATAAACCTGAAGCAAAATAGTACCGACAATGCAGCCTATTACTGTTAGTGCTAAAGTCATAACGACCATACGGTAAGTCCATAAATCGCCGCTGGGTAGTGCTTTAGGGCTACTGTAGTTTTCTCTCTTTGAGTTTCTGGTCAACATAGAGGTCTCCTTAGACGATGATTTGTCGGTAGTCAATATGAATCAGCATTAGCGGAAATAACAACTAGGCCTTCCAGCACTGGAACGGTGTGCAGAGAGAGACAGTTAAATAACAGCTCTGCAAGGCTCTAGCCCTAGGGATGAGGGAGGATTTGCATCATTATGTAGCACTCCTGCTATAAGCTAGCTTATAGCGTGCCGTTGTGATAATCTAGGTTATAGCACAGCCCTGCTGGACTGTGTAGATCTAATTTTTGGTCTTGTACTTATGGCACTTCTAACTGTCCCACTTGAAGAACTAGGGAAAATCTCTCAAGGGATTACCGCTAGTCGCTACGCAAACAGTCAAGGGACTGTTTACCGTCTTGTGAGCGTAACTGATCTAGAAGGCCTTTACATAAGGGATACCCAAGCTAGTGTTCAAGTTGCTGTATCAGATATTCAGCGATATCTGCTTCGAGAAAATGATGTAGTTATCGCAATTCGAGGCTCTATACTTAAGTCCTCTGTGGTAACAAAAGCTTTACAAAGCAGTATCTCTAATCAAAACACTGTTTTCTTCCGACCAAAGTTTGTAGATCTTGACCCTTTATATTTGGCTGTATTGCTGCGATCGGAGTATTTTCGACAGCTCCCATCTTTCAGGGAAAGGCAGTCTACTACGACTTTACCTGCCATTCGAGTTTCTGATCTCCGTAGTTTAAAGATTCCCTTGCCAGATCCACAGACTCAGGCTCAAATAGCTCAACTCTTTCTATCTATTGAACAAGCAAAGAAGGTGGTATTTGAATCGGTCGAAACTCGTCAGAGACTTGCTAATGCTGCTCTTGTTAAAGCTTTAGGAGTATGAAGATGCTGAGTGAGTTGAAGGTAAAACGTACACTTTCGCGGGTAATAAAGGATTTATCTTTCAGATATTCTCTAAGTGAGATTGAAATTTCCATTTTAAGGCTACTTGTTTTTAAGAGGCTATCGGATTTAACGAACGAGGATGATCAAACACTCTCTCTTCCTACAGGGGTACACTGGTCTGTTCTTGAACAAGAGAAGTCCGATCTTGCTGAAAAACTTAATAAAATTCTAAAGCTTATAGAGGAAGATAATCCTCATCTTAAAGGGGTCCTGATCGATTCAGAAATTAATTTTTGGGCTAGGTTTGATGATAAAACCCTATCGCACATAATCAATCTATTGTCCGAACTAGATCTTAGTGGTAAGGATCCTAACGACTTAAAGCAACTCAGTGAAGTTGATGCATGGCTCAGTGAAAATTATGCGTCAGAAGAAACTCACATACGAGGGGTTTATACTCCACGGCAGCTTACAAAAATGATGGTTCAATTAATGAATCCACAACAGGAGACGAGTATTTATGATCCTGCTTGTGGCTCTGGTGAGTTTTTGACTGAAGCTGTTAGATTCATTAGAGAGAATGGAGAGGATGTCTCTAGAGCAAAAATATATGGGCAGACAGCGAGCATCCGAGAATGTGTGATTGCAAAAGCGAACTTAATACTTCACGGGATTGATAATCCTAATATTCGTCAGGGGGACATTATCTTTGAACCTTGCTTTGAAAGTGACGAAATGGGATTGTTCGATATAGTACTGCTCAATCCGCCCTTTAATCTCAAGCATTCACAACACGAGATCGATATAATTCGTGAATCTAATGAATTTGTTTATGGAGTTCCTAGCAACGGTATTGGAGATTTCCTATTCGTTCAACGAGCTGTTCACTCCCTTAAAAAAGCCGGAAGAGCAGCGATAATGCTGCCACGTGGAGTTCTTTTCCGTGAAGGGGGCGAAGAGGTCATCCGAGAAAAAATGATTAAAGACGACTTAATTGAAGCAGTTATTGAACTGGCTCCGGGGCTTTTCTATGGAGTCTCTATTCCTGTCACAGTCATCATTTTTAACCGAGATAAGCTTCACAAAGAAAATGTTTTGTTTATTGATGCAAGTCGTGAGTATAAAGCTGGAAGAGGTCAAAATCTTCTACAGGCTGAGCACATTGAGCATATCGTATCTACCTATCATGAATTAAAAGAGGAAGAAGGATTTGCGAGATTAGTATCTGTTGACGAAATAGCTGACAATCAATACAACTTAAGCGTAAATCGTTATGTCACTGTTGCAAATATCGAACAAATTGATATTTGCTCCGAAATCCAGAAGCTCCGTCAGTTGGAGAAAGAACGTTCTGAGCTTGAGGAAAAGATAGATGTTTATCTAAAGGCTTTAGGAATCAAAATTTGAATCACCAATTACGATTTGCTAAATTCGCAAGTGTAAAGAGTACCTAAGCGCAGGCATTTGAGTTTGGCTCAAAATTTCATGTAGTCCCTTTATAACTATTGAGTTGATTTACTCGGGTTCTCCTAGAATGTCGGGAGTGCAAAGCGCTATTTTGAAGATGCCTTGCACTCCTTGTTTACTGAATCAACTAGTTGATGCCCTACACGATCGCATCTTCCTTCACGAGTTTGTCCCAGCCCAAATCTTTGAGGGCGGTGTTGCGGCGGAGGGGGCGAGTGGCGAGTTCCAAAATGTCGCGGGCGTTGCTAAAGCCGTGAATTTGGGCAAAGGTGAACTCCACCGACCACTTGGTGTTAATACCGCGAGCTTCGAGTGGGTTGGCGTGGGCCATGCCCGTAATCACCAGGTCGGGCTTCAGGTCGTAGATGCGCTGAACCTGATTGTAGTTGTCGGGCTTCTCCACAATGCGGGGTAGGGGAACGCCCATCTCGCGGCAGGTTTTCTCCAGCAGTTCTAGTTCGCCGCCCTGGTAGCGCTTATCCATGTAGGGAATGCCGATTTCGGGTACCGTCATGCCGCAGCGGATGAGGAATCGGGCCAGCGAAATTTCCAGCAAGTTGTCGCCCATAAAGAAGACCGACTTGCCCCGCAGAATGCTGAGGTAATCCTCCAGGTTGGCCCAAATTCCGGCTTCCCGCTCATCCAGCCCCTTGGGCTCAATGTTAAATACTGAGCAGATCTTCTCGATCCAGGCGCGGGTGCCATCGGGGCCAATGGGAAACGGTGCGCCGATGAGCTTGCACTTGCGGCGACGCATCAGCGTGGTGGCGGTGCGCGACAGGAATGGGTTCACGCCACACACATAGGAGCCTTCTTCCAGCACTGGCAATTCGGTAAACCGCTTGGCGGGCAGCCAGCCAGAGACTTTGATGCCCTGCTTCTTCAGTTCCAGCGTCAGCTGCGTGACGACGGGATCAGGCAAGGAGCCGAACAGCACCAGAGGCGGGTGATCGACATATTCCGACTCTTCCGCTTTCACGTCTTCTTGCTTGCGGCCAAAGTTCAGCAGCTTTTGAATACTGTTGCGCTCGTCTTTTTCCGTCTCGGTGTCGGGGGCTTTGCTGGGGCAGCGTTGGGCCATGGCCGCCAGTACCGTGTCTTCGCCCTGGGTAAAGGCGTAATCCAACCCGTTGGCGCGGGCGACCACAATGGGAATGCCAATCTCGCCTTCTAGCTTGGGAGCCAGCCCTTCCAGATCCATTTTGATGATTTCGGTGGTGCAGGTGCCAATCCACACAATGACGCTGGGATTGCGATCGCGCTTAATTTGTTCACACAGTCGCTTTAGCTCGTTGTAGTCGTTGAGCTGGGCCGAAATGTCTCCTTCCTCCAGCTCTGCCATGGCATAGCGCGGCTCAGCAAAGATCATCACGCCCATGGCATTTTGCAAGAAGTAGCCGCAGGTCTTGGTGCCAATGACCAAAAAGAAGCTGTCTTCAATTTTTTGGTACAGCCATGCCACACAGCTAATGGGGCAAAAGGTATGGTAGTTTCCCGATTCACAGTCAAAATTCAGCGCTTGGGGCTGAGCATCTGCAAGAGTCATGGTTAAAGTCCTTATCAATGGAGAGGGGAGCAAACAGGAGCCAGGACACGGTTGAAAACGGAGTGATTAGCTGCGCGTTGGGCGATCGCCCCGTTTGCGCGATTCTTCGCCAGCTCCTTCGCAGGCTTCGTCAATCATGGTGGGAAGCTTGGTTGGCTTGCGGTTGGGAATGTCGTTAAGAGCCAGTTCACCGCCAGGAAGCATCCGCATCGGGTCTTTTGCTTCTATTTTGTCGAGCGCTTTTAGCTCATCATCGGGGTTAAAGTTGAGCCCCAGTGCCACTACGATGCGATCGGGATTGTTGTTCAAGTCCACAATCAGCGGTAGCAACTGCATGAGCTGTGGTTCAAGCGTCGTGAGCGTGCCAATAATGAAGCCCGATGACGGGCGGCGCTGCCCATCGCAATCAACCCAAACGGCCAGCTTGGTCAGCCAGGGTCGATTCTCGCGATAGTAGTTGAGCCATCGAGCTTTGAGGGATTGACGCAGATACTGGATGTTCACAAATTCGGTTCAAGCGGTACGAATAAATGGCACTTAACACTATGCACCGTCCCGCACCTAAGCTCGAAAACTTTAGGATTTCATCAGACCATCATCAGGTCGAGTTCTTCCTCTTTGGGTGCAACCTTGGGTTTTTCGGGATTGAGGTAGAAGTCGGATAGGAGGCTAAACAGGTCGCGATCGGGTGCGTCGGTAGGCACCACACCTTCGGGCTGAGCCAAAACTTGATCCGCAATGTTGAGATAGTAGTCGCACACATAGTTGAGCGAGGGATCTTTCTCAGCCATTTCAAACAGTGTTTTGCCCTTCACGCGCGAAACGCGAATATCTTCAATTAACGGCAGCACTTCCAGCACGGGCATCGGCACCGTTTCCACGTATTTATCAATGAGGTCGCGCTTGCTGGTGCGGTTGCCGATGAGTCCGGCGAGGCGCAGTGGGTGAGTTCGTGCTTTTTCTCGAACGGAGGCGGCAATGCGGTTGGCGGCGAACAGCGCATCAAACCCGTTGTCGGTGACGATCATGCAATAGTCAGCGTAGTTGAGCGGTGCGGCAAATCCACCACACACCACGTCACCCAACACATCGAACAAAATTACGTCATATTCATCGAAGGCGTTGAGTTCTTTCAACAATTTGACGGTTTCGCCCACGACGTAGCCGCCGCAGCCTGCACCCGCCGGAGGGCCACCGGCTTCTACGCAGTCCACACCACCATAGCCCTTGTAAATTACGTCCTCGGGCCACACGTCTTCGTAGTGGAAGTTCTTTTCTTGCAGGGTGTCGATAATGGTGGGAATGAGGAATCCGGTAAGAGTGAAGGTGCTGTCGTGCTTGGGATCGCAACCGATTTGCAGCACTTTTTTGCCACGGCGGGCCAATGCGACTGAAATGTTGCAGCTGGTGGTGGACTTACCAATGCCACCTTTTCCATAAACGGCTAATTTCACGCTGCGGTTCTCCTCAAAAAAACTGAATATTGATGTGGCGATTGAAACTTGAGAGAGGAATCAGGCTGGAAGATGCGTTCCATAGAAGCGTCTATATTGGGGCGCGATCGCCCAGCCTGTCCACGTATCCTTGCCTGGGTGCATGGGTTTGCCCTGCACATGACAACTTAAATCGATGCGAATGACCTGTTTGGTTCTCAGCCTTCCCGGTCACTGACTGGATTATTGACGAATTTGCAGAGGAATGGAAGCGATGGTTAAAAGAAACTGAGGTGTATTTGGAAGAAAAAACGTGTCTGATAGCTCTGAGTTGTTGATTTTGCCTCTGAATCCATCTCAAATGAATTTAAATCGTTTTTCTCAGTTTTATGAAAACAATTTCATAAATACAGAACAAAAGACAAAAGCTTGGATCTCAATTCATTCAAGGGTTTCGCTCTTGGTTTGGCGAAAAATATTGGGGTTTGCCAGCTCAAAAGGCTTAAAAGGCTTGTGAAATGCGGAATCTGGCGATCGCCCTCTGGTTTTTGCTGCCTGATCTCCATGGGATTGGGTGCTGGTTGGTAGCAGCCTTGGGGGTGGAGGATGTTGATGCGTGGCAAGGCCGGTCGATCGCGCTGAAAGGCACACACAGAGGGAACAAAGGCGATCGCAAGGGACGGTTTAAGAGCGGCAGGGTAGACCAAAACAGTGGAGGATTTTGAGCGATCCCTTGCCTGAATGAATCCAATTGATAGGACCAGAGAGAATGAAATTGGGGATGGAAATGGCAATCAAAACGTCTTTTGTAAAAAATCGTGTCCTGTATCTCAAAAGATTAAGCAAGGGTAACGCTGCGTTGAGTGTTGTGAGAATGTGGAAACAGTTAACGGGTCATTTCATTAACAACAGCGTTTGAAAGCCATGAGTCAA
This sequence comes from Leptolyngbya sp. AN02str, assembly GCF_050565595.1. Lineage (NCBI taxonomy): Bacteria > Bacillati > Cyanobacteriota > Cyanophyceae > Leptolyngbyales > Leptolyngbyaceae > Leptolyngbya > Leptolyngbya sp. AN02str. The sequence goes on from NZ_JBNXVR010000008.1 coordinate 157,299, forward strand.
GATCAAAAACCCACGGTTATCGTTACGGGAGCTTCTTCTGGAGTGGGATTGCACGCCACAAATTCCCTCGTCAAGCGGGGATGGCACGTTGTGATGGCGTGTCGCAATTTGGAAAAGGCCGAGGCCGCTGCGCGATCGCTCAACATTCCCAAAGAAAGCTACACGCTGATGCACATCGACTTGGGTGCGTTGGATAGCGTGCGTAAGTTTGTGGATGAGTTTCATGCCAGTGGGCGATCGCTCGAAGCCCTTGTGTGCAACGCTGCTGTGTATTTGCCCCTGCTCAAGGAACCGCTGCGAAGTCCCGAAGGCTACGAACTCAGCGTTGCAACCAACCACTTTGGACATTTTTTGCTGTGCAATCTCTTGCTGGAGGACCTTAAAAAATCGCCTGCCAAGGATAAGCGGCTGGTGATTTTGGGAACCGTGACTGCAAACTCGAAAGAACTTGGCGGCAAGATTCCCATCCCCGCTCCGGCCAATATTGGCAACCTGGAAGGGCTAGAGGCTGGCTTTAAAGCGCCCATTGCCATGATCGATGGCAAACCCTTTAAGCCGGGCAAAGCCTATAAAGACAGCAAGCTGTGCAACATGATCACCACACAGGAGCTGCACCGCCGCTTCCACGAGTCCACGGGCATTACCTTTAGCTCGCTCTATCCGGGCTGTGTGGCCGATACGCCCCTTTTCCGCAACAGCTACCCCATCTTCCAAAAGGTGTTCCCCTGGTTTCAAAAGAATATTACGGGGGGCTATGTATCACAGGAACTGGCTGGGGAGCGGGTCGCTCAAGTGGTGGCTGATACGGCTTTTCGCCAGTCGGGTGTGCACTGGAGCTGGGGCAACCGCCAAAAGAAAGACGGAAAGTCTTTTGTACAGGAGCTGTCTAGCCAGGCTAGCGATGCGGCAAAAGCTGAGCGAGTGTGGGACTTGAGTGCTAAATTGGTGGGTCTCGCGTAGCGTACTTGCTTGTAGGATGTGTAGGCATTGCCATCACGCATCAAACTTGTGACATTTCTCTCTGAAATTGAGTTCTGGCAGGGTCCAGCCGTGTTGGCGATCGCCGCATTGCTGGACTTTCTCATTGGCGATCCGTGGGGGTGGATTCATCCTGTTCAAGTGATGGGTTGGGTGATTTTGCGGTATGTGGCGTGGGCGTTAGCCTGGTGCAAATCTCCCATGTCTCAGCGGGTTGCTGGAGTTGGGCTAACGATCTTGCTGATGGTGGGCAGCGGGGTTGTGGGATGGGGTCTCATTGCGTTGGGGCGATCGCTGCATCCGGTGTTGGGTTTGCTGGTGGCAGTGGGGATGCTGGCTAGCTGTTTTGCGGGGCGCAGTCTGCGACGAGCGGCGACGGAGGTGCTTACGCCTTTGGCAAATGGGGATTTAGCTGCAACACGACAGGCATTGGGGCAGTATGTGGGCCGCGATACTGAGAATTTGTCGGAACCTGAGATTCTGCGGGCGGTGCTGGAAACGGTGACGGAGAATGCGACCGATGGGGTGATGGCTCCTCTGTTTTGGGCGATCGCTGGGTCGTTCACGCCGATTGGAGCTGCTCCGGTTGCGTTGGCCTACAAGGCTGCTAGCACGTTGGATTCTATGGTGGGTTATAAAGAAGCGCCCTACACCTATATTGGCTGGTTTAGCGCTCGGTTTGAGGATGGGTTGACTTGGTTGCCGTGTCGGCTCACAGTCTTGACGATTGGGCTGCTGTCGGGGAGGCCGTTGAAGGTGTGGCGCGTGTGTCGGCGAGATGCGCCGCAGGATCCTAGCCCGAATGCGGGCTGGAGTGAGTGTGCTTATGCGGCTGCGTTGGGGGTGCAGGTGGGCGGTACAAATGTATATCGCGGGGTGGTGAAGCATAAGCCGTTGCTGGGGGATGCGGAGCGAGTGATTACGCCCATGGTGATTCAGGAAGCAATGGGGTTGACGCGTTGGGCGTTTTTGATGTGGGTGGCGATCGCTCTTTTGCTGCTTCCAATGATTGGGCAGGATTTACGCAGTTAAATGAGTGTTGAGGCGATTAGCGCCCCAACACTCATTCAACTCCCTGGTTTTTGGCTGAAGTGTGTAAGTCCTAATTGGGGTTGGGGATTCAGGTTTGAGCTTGGGGGCGCGTCGCCCCCCAAACCCCCTGACTGGGAGGGACGGCAGCCCGTCCCTCCCAGACCCTCCCTCGGCAAAGGGGGTGTCGGTGGGATGCGTTAGGTCGCTTCGCATCGGTTGGGTTGAAATCAGGTTTATGCTGGGGCAGGTTCAAGGGCAAGGCGCTGTAGATGCAATCTGCCGCAATGGGGATTTGCCGCGATAGAGTGGAAACAGTGACTTCAGCGAGTGACTTCAACTGCTGCTGGCTCCCAATCCTGATTTCTGCTGCGAAATATGACTGCTGACCAAACGCCATCCCCTGCCCCAAAAAACTGGACGACACGACTGCGCCAATATTGGAAACAAGATTTGCTGCCCTTGCTGGCCGATTTGCGGTTGGCGATCGCGTTGCTGTTGGTGATTGCCATCTTTAGCGCATCCGGCACTGTGATCGAGCAAGGGGAATCTTTAGCCTTCTATCAAGCCAACTATCCCGAAGACCCTGCTCTGTTTGGCTTTTTGTCCTACAAGGTAATTCTCACTTTGGGGTTGGATCATGTGTATCGCACGTGGTGGTTTTTGTCGCTGCTAATTTTGTTTGGCTCTAGTCTCATTGCCTGCACCTTTACTCGCCAGTTGCCCACGCTCAAAGCTGCGCAAAAGTGGTCCTATTACAAGCAGCCACGCCAGTTTGAAAAGCTAGCTCTCAGCGCTGAGCTGGACGCTGCTTCGTTGGAAGCATTGGCCCCATTGCTTCAGCAAAAGCGGTATCGCATTTTTCAGGAGGGCAATACGCTGTATGCCCGCAAGGGGATTGCCGGACGTATTGGCCCAATTGTGGTGCATGCCAGCATGATTCTTATTCTGCTGGGTTCCATGCTGGGTGCTATGACTGGGTTCTTTGCTCAAGAAATGGTACCTAGTGGCGAAACGTTTCGCATTCACAACATTTTTGATGCAGGTCCTTGGGCAAAGTCGCAAATTCCAACGGATTGGGCGGTGCGGGTAAATCGCTTTTGGATCGACTACACGCCCGAAGGGTCTATCGATCAGTTTTATTCCGACCTCTCCGTGGTGGATGAGCAAGGCAATGAGTTACAGCGCAAAACGATTCATGTGAATGAGCCGCTGCGGCATAAAGGGGTGACGCTCTATCAGGCAGATTGGGCGATCGCAGGGGTGCGCATTCATTTCAACAACAGTCCGGTGCTGCAATTGCCCATGGCTCCGTTGGAAACGGGGAATGCGGCGCGGCTGTGGGGCACCTGGATTCCGACCAAGCCCGATCTGAGTGAAGGCGTATCGGTGATTGCTAAAGATTTGCAGGGCACGGTGATTGTTTATGACCAACAGGGGCAGTTGGTGTCTACCGTGCGGCAAGGGATGGCCACCGAGGTAAACGGTATTCGCCTCACGATTGATGAAGTGGTGGGAAGCACGGGATTGCAAATTAAGGCTGATCCGGGGATTCCCCTGGTGTATGCCGGGTTTGGGCTGCTAATGGTGAGTGTGATGATGAGTTACCTGTCGCACTCGCAAGTGTGGGCGTTGGTTGCCAATAACAAGCTCTACATTGGGGGGAAAACAAACCGGGCTCAGGTGATGTTTGAGCGGGAAATGATGGAGATGTTGGATGCGGTGGGGATGAGTTCCACGGAGTCGATCGCCGTGCCTGAGTCTGCAGTAAACGTCATCTAAACAATCTGAACAGCGGTGGCTGGGTTGAAACTAGAGATGCCACTGGCGTGTTGAGCGGGGTGGAGATGGGAAAGGGCATAGGGTCGATCAGGAATGCGGCGCTTAGCTCCAGTCTTCTCGTTGGGAACCTCGACCTTTGTACACTTGGCCGACTTGGTGAATCTCACGGGTTCTTTCAAATAGCTCTGCTTCGGTGAGCTGCCACCGCTCCAGTGCTTTATCCAAATCGGCTTGGATGTCGCGTGCGCCAGGAAAGCCATCATAGCGAATGCGCAAGCGAGCCAGTTCACATAGGTTGAAGTCGTTGGGTTCGCCTGCGAGGATCGAGTTTACGATTTGGCGATCGCTACTCCATAACGGATGAGTTTGCTCTTTTGCGGCGGCATTGGATTTGGTATCAGCCATAGGTTGCGATGATTTCTGAGTGCCTCATTATTCAAGCATAGGAATACCATGAACCCATCAACATCACAAAAACGCATTGCAGCGATCGCCACAATGCGTTTTGGGCTTCTCCCGTAGTAAGGCCTGAAAGGATTTACTCTAAAAGGGATCACTCTAAAAGGGGAACTAGGCGGTTTGCAAGTTTAGAGTGGGGTAGTCGGTGTAGCCGCGCTCGTCGCCACCGTAAAAGGTGGAGCGATCATAGGGGTTGAGAGAGGCATGAGCCTCAAACCGTTCTACCAAGTCAGGGTTAGAAATGTAGAGACGGCCAAAGGCAATGAGATCAGCATCCCCATTGGCGATCGCTTCGTTCCCCAACGCTTGGGTATAGCTGCTTGCTGCAATAATCGTACCGTTGTAGATGGTGCGAAAATAACTGGATGTTAGCGTCAACGCATCCATTCGTGCCGGATTCTGTGCATCTTCTCCAGTACGTGGCTCTACTAAGTGCAAATAGGCTAATTTGAAATCATTGAGCCGTTCTACAACATAGGTAAACAGTGCCTTTGGATCAGAATCGGAAATATCGTTAAACGTACCGCTAGGCGACAAACGAACGCCAACGCGCTCGCTCCCCCATACATCCACTACTGCATTCATAACTTCAAGCAGCAATCGTGCTCGATTCTCGATTGAACCGCCATAGTTATCTGTCCGATGGTTCGTTCCATCTTGCAAAAACTGATCCAGCAAATAACCATTCGCGCTGTGAACTTCCACACCATCAAACCCGGCTTCCATCGCTCGCTTGGCCGCTTGGCGATAAGCATCAACAATACCGGGAAGCTCAGAAGTTTCTAGAGCGCGAGGGGTTACATAGGGCTTCATCCCTTCGGTGGTTGCAGCTTCACCTTGAGGGGCGATCGCACTCGGGGCAACGGGGAGTTCGCCATTCGGCTGAAGCGATGGATGCGAGATCCGGCCAACATGCCATAACTGCAAAAAAATACGGCCATGATTGTCGTGAACGGCTTTAGTGACCAGCTTCCAGCCTTCCACCTGTGCATCGGAGTAAATGCCAGGAGTACCGGGATAGCCCATACCTTGAGGCGAAATTTGGCTAGCCTCGGAAATGATCAGCCCGGCAGAGGCGCGCTGGGCATAATAGATCGCGTTCAAGGCTGTGGGGGCAAGACCATCCCCAGCCCGGTTGCGGGTCAGCGGAGCCATAACAACCCGATTGGGCAATTCGTAAGCGCCCAGTTGAACGGGCTGTAGTAGAGGTTGTTGGGTAGCCATAAAGCCTTAAGCAGTTAAACAAGTATTTAACTAAAATCGTAGTCGTGCTTCATGGGATAGTCAAGTAGTTGTTTAACTATTTCGGTTGTGAGATCTCTCATAAGATAGAGTCATAGCAAACATCTTGTTTGGGTGCTTCTTTCTCTTTGTGTTCACCCCGTTTTGATTTCGTTTTATTGAAATGACTTATCATTCGTCTCTAGAGGCTTCTTCAATCCTTCATCCTTCTGGCGCAGCAATAAGTACCGAGCAGCGCGCGCGCATTTTTGCTGCATTGTCTGACCCTACTCGGCTCAAAATTGTTGAATTGCTGGCCGACCAGGGCGAACTCAGCGGCTCTGATATTGCCAAGCAGGTGGGCATTAGTTTGGCGCTGTTCTGTCACCATTCCCGTACATTGGCCGAGGCCGGCCTGGTCACCATCCGCAAAGAAGGCCAAACCAAGTTCAGCTCGCTCAACCAAACGGCGCTGACCAATTGTTTTGATAGTCTCAATTTGGGAGATCGCCAACGATAGCTTCTGCCTTCTGGGGCGATCGCCCGTGGGCGCACGGCTCGGTTGCGGCCTGATTGTCCCCAAGCTTCAGCATATCCACAGAATTCACAAACAAATTGAGCCGATTTTGCCTGCAAAATGGTAGATTGACTCCTGCTCTGTTTGCTGCGTTTACGACACTCAACAGAATTCGTTCAACCAGGGTCATTTCGGACGTTTGGCGCTGTTGAAGCAGCCCCCTGCTCCCATGACCGTTGGTTTATCTTTGGCAAAATCTATGACTTCTTCTTCGGTAATCGAAAAAATCTATACGGATGGCGCGTGCTCAGGCAATCCGGGGCCAGGTGGGTGGGGTACGGTCATTTACTTTGCAGATGGCTCTGTGCATGAGCTGGGTGGCCGCGAAGCGCAAACCACCAATAACCGTATGGAAATGCAAGCAGCGATCGCGGCACTGCAATTTGTGGCCGAATCTGGACAAACCCAGTCCCTGACGCTGTACACCGACAGCGAATACGTGAAAAAGGGCATCACGGAATGGATTCACGGCTGGAAGCGAAAAGGCTGGAAAACCTCGACTGGAAAACCCGTCATCAATCAAGACTTATGGCAGCAAATTGACCAGCTCAACCGACGCTCGGTGACATGGCAATATGTGCGCGGCCATGCCGGCAACGTCGGCAACGAACGCGCCGATGCGATCGCCCGTGCTTATTCTCTAGGGGCAACCCCACCCTTGCAGCAGCAGCCTTCTTCTCTCAGTCATTGAAGAACAGTGGCATTGAAGAATGATAAGCATCGGCAAACAAAATCGATAGTTGCCTCAAGCCATTACTTCATCATTTCGCAAAGATTGATAGATGAATCACCGATAAGGCTGGGCCTAAGAGGTAAAATTCAGTCTGTATTAATCAAGCACCTCCGATGTGAAAGCTATATGGTAGACTCCAATACTCCCTCAATGATTGAGGCATCGGACAACCTACCGCGCGAGGTCCGTGTTGCTCAGCTTCGCAACACCATCGAAACGCTAGAAATTGCCGATCGCATTGCTCACCATGGGTATCTCATCACCAGTTCAGAACTGGCCGATCTGATGGATGTCAACGCCAGTGCTGTTACCAGCCGAGGCGATAATTGGGTTTGGCGAAATTGGGTTGTATCTCGGGTCCGGCGAGAAGGAAACCAGATTTTGTGGCAGCTCGACCGAGTAGATTGATTCGGTCCCTCCTGCTGCAGAAATACGAAGTTCGGAGATCACTATGCAGATATCACAATCAAAGCTCCGCCGAACGTTAAAAGATTTTATAGTTAGCCACTATATATAGAATCCTTATTCCATCTAGACAGTATATTTAGTAGTCTAGATAAGCCAAGTGCAGGCCATTCGTTGTAGAAGCGGTCATTGCTTTATCAGGGCGATCGCGCACTTGCAGGGGCTTCATCGTCGATTCACAATCAAAAGGGTTCGAAGGTTTGTAGTCTGAACTCAAGCTTGAGGTGCAACAGCCTCGGTTTGGGTTTGAGTGTCGTGCTGTGTCCTGTCTGACACTGCACCCAGGTTCGAGAGTTGCGGCGAGCATTCAACACGCAGGGGATAAGGATTGTGGTAGTTGTTCTAGAAACCTTCTGGAATCAAGTGTTAGAGCGGTTGCAGCTAAAGCTGAGCCGCCCCACCTTTGAAACCTGGATCAAACCAGCTACCGCCGAGTATCTCGACGAAAAACAGTTGACCATCTGTACGCACAACATTTTTGCGCGTAACTGGCTACAAAAGTACTACCTCAAAACCATCACCGAAGTGGTGTACGACGTGCTGGGTTACCCGGTCGATATCCACATCACGGTGCGTCAGGGCGAAGAGTCTGAGGTGTTGGGCGACGAGGCTGAAGTGCTATGGCCACTGCCAAGCGATGCATCGCTAGAAGCAACTGCTGAAGCCCCACCCACGCCGCAGCCGCAGCCACGGGCTAAACCGACCGATCTCAACCCCAAGTACGTGTTCTCTCGGTTTGTGGTGGGAGCCAACAATCGTATGGCGCATGCAGCCTCGCTGGCTGTTGCCGAGTCGCCCGGTCGCGAGTTCAATCCGCTCTTTTTGTGCGGTGGGGTTGGATTGGGCAAAACTCACTTGATGCAGGCGATCGGCCACTATCGACGTGAAATTAATGCAGATGCCAAAATTTATTACGTGTCAACTGAGCAGTTCACCAATGACTTGATTTCGGCCATCCGCAAAGACAGCATGCAAAGCTTCCGCGAACTCTACCGTGCGGTCGATGTTTTGTTGGTGGATGACATTCAGTTCATTGAAGGAAAAGAGTACACTCAGGAAGAATTTTTTCACACCTTTAATACCCTGCACGAAGCGGGAAAACAGGTCGTGATTGCCAGCGATCGCCCTCCCCAGCAAATTCCCCGATTACAAGAGCGACTGTGTTCTCGCTTTTCCATGGGGCTCATTGCCGATATCCAACCTCCGGATTTGGAAACCCGTATGGCCATTCTGCAAAAGAAGGCTGAATACGAAAATATGCGCCTTCCCCGTGAGGTCATCGAGTACATTGCCTCTAGCTACACCTCCAACATTCGAGAGTTGGAAGGAGCGCTTATTCGAGCCGTTGCCTACATCTCCATTTCGGGATTGCAAATGTCGGTCGAAAATATTTCGCCCGTGCTCAATCCCCCCAGCGAGAAAATTGAAGCTTCGCCTGAAGCGGTGATTCTAGCAGTGGCCGAAGAATTTAATGTCTCTGTAGATGACTTGAAGGGGACCTCTCGCCGCCGCGAAATTAGCGTGGCGCGTCAGGTGGGCATGTACCTCATGCGTCACCATACGGACCTCAGCCTGCCTAAAATCGGTGAAGTGTTTGGCGGCAAGGATCACACGACGGTTCTGTACAGCTGCGAGAAGATTACTCAGCTCAAAGAAACCGATGTCGATATGGCCCGCACCCTCAGAAACCTGAGCGATCGCATCAATCTCTCTAGCCAACCTCAAGCACCCTCATCTCGCCGCTGGAATAAATAGAGCGGATCGATCCATAACCTAAAAAATCCCAGACCAGGAGCTATGATAGATAGCTCCTGGTCTGGGTCGGTTCATCCGTTCACCGCCTGCATGAATCGCTTGCTGAAACATCAATCGTTGCACAGCGGAGCCATGCAACGATTGATGCAAGCGGTTCAATAAACGCGGCGTACAGGCTAGGCGCTGGCTTTGCGGTTCATTTTGTCCTGATTGCGGTTCACCCCATTCAGGAACATCGGAATGAACTTTTCAACAAAGGCTTGAGGATCGCGCTGCCATGCTCGCTGAATCACATCCATGCGGGTACGCTGCAAATCGGGAGCTAGTAGAGCGTTGGGTAGGCGCTCCATCAAATACTGAGGGCGCTGCCACACCGGCAAGTTGTTGGCAATGTCCAGCAAGTTCCCCACGCGACGCAACTCGGCACCCAGAGTAATGTCCATACCGCCTTCAAACGCGGCTTGCTCAATCGCGGCATACTTGCGCTTGGCAACTTCTACCTTAAGACGATGCTCTGGGCTTTTATCTGCCAGCTGAGCTAGCAGTCGGTTGCCCCAGCGCACGTGGCCCGCTTCCTCAGGCAAAATACGCTCGATCGTTTCCCGAATTTTGACGTTCTCTTCGGTTTGAGGGGCCTGCTTGAGCGCGTAGATATGCCCCGAAAAGTATTCGCAACCGCGTTTTTCGGTCACGTTAATTGCCGCGAGTGATGAAATGACAAAATCATCCAAATCGGTTGTGGGTTCGCTGATCTGCTCCCGATCGAGCAATTTTTCAAACTCTTCAATGTAAGAAGACCCTGGTGGTGTGCCCACAGGGGCTCCTAAATCGGTGAGCAAGTCGGTAAGCCACATTGCGTGGCGCGCTTCATCCGAGACGTGGCGAGAAAGGTCGCGCACCAGTGAAGCCGGTTGGCCATCCAATTGCTCAATTAAATCGGTGAGGTCTTTGCAGCTACGTTGCTCGCTGTAGCGGTAGCGGTTGAGCGTGATGAGATGAACGTCGCGATCGCGTACGACTTGCGTCAACACATCGCGAGCGCTCATGGCGCCGAATGAGCTTTGAAGTTTGCGAGGATAAACAACAGTCATAACAATTGCTTAGGATTGTTGCGTTTTGTAAAAGGTACCCTCATCCTAACGCAACTTTCCCCAGGCTTCGATGTTCAAACGAAGGACATTTCAGGCGGAATTCATGCAACTTTGGCAGATAAGGGCAAAATAGCAGAGGAAATATCGACAATCCTCTTTCGCCCCGATTTTGCATGACTACAAAAAACATCGCGTTTTCGATTCTGTTGATTTTCATTCCGATCTCCATCGCTGCTCACTACATGCATTGGGGGCCTCTGCCCGAGTTTGGTACAACCTGCTTGGCCATTTTGTCCTTAGCCGCATGGATGGGTACCGCGACTGAAGAAATTGCCGTCGTCGTTGGCCCCAACCTGGGCGGCTTGCTCAATGCCACCTTTGGCAACGCCGCAGAACTCATTATCGCCACGGTTGCCCTTAAGGAAGGGTTTATTGGCGTGGTCAAGGCCAGTTTAACTGGGTCAATTGTGTGTAACCTGCTGCTGGTGATCGGGCTATCCATGTTTTTAGGTGGCTTGCGCTACAAAGAGCAAACCTTTCGGCCGGTGGTGGCCCGCACCAATGCTGCAGCAATGAATCTGGCGGTGGTGGCGTTGCTGATGCCAGCGGCGGTCAATTTCACCTCCAGCGGCATTGAGGAACCGTTGATGCAAAAGCTGTCGGTTGCGGTGGCGATCGTCCTCATTCTGGTGTACCTGCTCACGCTGGTGTTTTCGATGAAAACCCACACCTATTTATATGAGGCAGGAGTGGCCGAGTTAGAAGGTGGCGAATCGAATGGTGAGGATCACAGCGAAGGCGAGAGCCACAGCGAACACAAGCCCAATCTGTGGCTGTGGGTAACGGTGCTATTGGTCGCTACATCGTTTGTGGCGTATGAATCAGAGCTGTTGGTGGGATCGCTAGAAGCGGCCAGCAAGCAGCTGGGCCTAACAGAACTGTTTACTGGGGTAATTTTGCTGCCGATTATTGGCAACGCTGCCGAAAACTTAACGGCTGTAACGGTGGCGGTAAAAAACAAGATGGATCTGTCGCTGTCGGTAGCGGTGGGTGCCAGCATGCAGGTGGCACTGTTTGTGGCTCCGGTACTGGTGATCGCGGGCTACTTCTTTCATCAGCCGATGGATTTGAACTTCAACCCGTTCGAGCTAGTTGCCGTGGCAGTCGCGGTGCTCATTACCAATTCCATTAGTAATGACGGGCGATCGAACTGGCTAGAAGGAACGCTGCTAATTGCCACTTACATCATCGTTGGTACGGCATTCTTCTTCCATCCTGTGATTGCTGGCATTGGCTAGGTTTCCGTCAGGATTGATGTTGGGCATGGCTAAAACTCAACAAACCTCCATTTTGAGGGATTTTAATGGGTTGAACACCGACACAACTGGCCTTGACAAAAGAAAAGGGACGCGAGTTTGCGCCCCTTGTGAACCATGCGGAAAGTCGAACTTGAAGCCATGAAACAATCAGCGAAACGAGCAGCTGAGATCTAGAGCTGCTTTAAGCCAGAAACAAGCTGTGTGACCACATCTCTAGCATTACCAAACAGCATCACGGTTTTGTCTTTGTAGAACAATTCGTTCTCAACGCCCGAAAATCCAGCATTCATTCCCCGCTTCACCACAATAGTGTGATGCGCCTTGTCAACTTCTAAGATAGGCATGCCGTAGATAGGGCTGTTGGTGTCGTGCCGGGCGGATGGGTTCACCACATCGTTTGCGCCAATGACCAGGGCCACATCGGTATGGTCAAATTCGGGGTTGATGTCATCCATATCATGCAGCTGTGGATAGGGCACGTTGGCTTCGGCGAGCAGCACGTTCATGTGTCCCGGCATACGACCGGCTACTGGGTGAATGGCGTATTTCACGTCTACCCCTAGTCGCTCTAGCTGGTCGGCCAACTCGCGTACGGCGTGCTGTGCCTGGGCTACAGCCATGCCATATCCCGGTACAATCACCACGGACTGGGCGTATCCCAACATCATCGAAGCTTCGTCGGAATCTACCGATCGCACCGCGCGATCGCCCACCTCAGCCTCAGTCCCATCTCCGCCTGTCGCTGCTTTCTTGGTGGTGTTAAAGGCTGTGAATAGAACATTGGTGAGCGATCGGTTCATGCCCTTACACATGATTTGGGTGAGGATGATCCCCGATGCGCCCACCAGGGCTCCTGCAATGATCAGCATGTTGTTCATCAACACAAAACCAGCAGCGCTAGCGGCCAAGCCCGAAAAGGAGTTGAGCAGCGACACCGCAACGGGCATATCTGCGCCACCAATGGGAATCGCAAACAGCACACCCAAGGTTAGGGAAATGGCGAGCATGATCAGGAAGGCAGCCTGACTACCCGAGTTGAGAATGAGGTAGCCACCGCTCACCACAAAAATGGCCAGCAGGCCAATGCCGAGCGCCCGTTGTAGAGGAAAGGTAATGGCCGAACCGCTCATAATGCCCTGGAGCTTGGCAAAGGCCACCAAACTTCCTGTGAGGGTAATGCCGCCAATCAGCACACTCAAAATCATGGTGATGATGCCCGCCGCAGAGGGCAATTCGTGCGTGGCCAAAATGCGCCAAAACTCCGCCATGGCAATCAACGTGGAGGCACCACCGCCCAAGCCGTTGAGCAAGCCCACCATTTGTGGCATGTCCGTCATTTCAACGCGGCGGGCCATGACTACGCCAATGGCCGACCCTACCGCAATGCCTACAAAAATGAGGCTGTAGTTCAACGAAGATTTGTACAGCAAAGTAGCGGCGATCGCCAATACCATACCAACCGTGGCCAGCAGATTGCCGCGTCGTGCCGTTGCCGGAGAGCTGAGTTGCTTTAGCCCCACAATAAATAAGGAGGCCGCAATGAGGTAGCTAAGTTCAATGCCACCGTGCAAAATATCGTCCATAGTGATTTTGTAATTCCTTAGTCGCAGAGGCCCAAACCATTTGGGCGCGTAAATTGAGTGATAGGAAAAAAGCTTGAAGCTGCCGTACAACCAACAAAACTGATGGGAGAAGCTGTTGGAAACGGCATCGCGAAGCGTCGCTAACGTTTGCTAACGTTTGGCTGCTAGCTTCTGGCTTCCTTTTTCTTAAACATTTGCAGCATGCGATCGGTAACCAAAAATCCGCCGACCACATTCACCATGGCTAGCACGATCGCCACCAAACCCAAAATATTGGTCACCGTCATATCGCTGCCACTGGTTACCAGCAGCGCACCAATTACGGCAATGCCCGAAATCGCATTTGAACCCGACATCAACGGCGTATGTAGCGTTGGCGGCACCTTATTAATTACCTCAAATCCAACAAATGCAGCCAGCACAAACACAACCAAGCTGGCGACTAACACATCCATACCTGTACTCCTAAAGGGCAAACGAACAAGAAACGTAACCCAAGCACTACCAAGCTCAGGCCAAAGGAATCGAAACTGCTTGAAGCGGAAGGCATCGCAGAGGATGCCCGAAGCGCTACACAGGCTGGCGGATGGCTTCTAATGCTTCTCGCACCCGCTGATTACGAATTTCGCCACCGTGAGTTACACACGCGCTTTGAATGATGTCGTCGTCAAAGTTGAGGTTGAGTTCGCCATCCTTAATCAGCAGTTGCAGCAGCGTCACAATGTTTTTGGAATACATTTGGCTGGCGTGGATGGGTACCGACGATGGCAGATTGATGGGGCCAATAATGGTTACGCCATTTTTCAACACGTCTTTGCCAGGTTCGGTACAGGCACAGTTGCCACCTTGCTCTGCTGCCAAATCCACAATCACAGAGCCCGGTTTCATTTGCATCACCATGTCTTCTGTTACCAAGGTGGGTGCTTTTCTGCCGGGTACTTGAGCCGTGGTGATCACCACATCCGATTGCTTGATGTGCTCGGTCAAAACTTGGCGCGATCGCTCTTTTGACTCTTCCGAAATCTCGCGGGCATAGCCGCCTGCGGCAACTGTTTCTTCTTGAAGGGTCACCTCTACAAACTTGGCCCCAAGGCTTTGCACTTCTTCTTTCACCGCTGGGCGAATGTCAAATGCTTCGACAACAGCACCCAATCGACGGGCCGTGGCGATCGCCTGCAACCCCGCGACACCAGCCCCCATGACAAATACCTTGGCCGGAGCCATCGTACCGGCTGCCGTGGTCAACATCGGAAAGAATTTGGGCAGTGCGGTTGCGCCCAACAGAGCAGCCTTATAGCCTGCGATCGCCGCCTGCGACGACAACGCATCCATACTTTGTGCCCGGCTCGTCCGTGGGATCATTTCCATACTGAATGCCGTCACCTGGCGCTCTGCCAAATGCCGCATGTCGTGAGGCTCACCCAACGGATTTAAAAAGCCGATCACAACTGCACCCGGCTTCAGAAATGACAACTCAGACTGCCCATCCTCACGCTCACGCAGTGGGCTCACCTTCACTAATAAGTCAGCCTCACGCCATAGATGCGCCGTATCGTGAATAATCGTTGCCCCTGCTGCTTCATACGCAGCATCAGAAAAACAGGCACCTTCGCCAGCTCCGGCTTCTACCCAAATTTCCAATCCAGACTTGACCAATCGAGCAACCATATCTGGAATTAGCGCAACGCGCCGCTCTCCCATGTCGATTTCTTTGGCAACCGCTATTTTCATGCATTCTCCTTATCGAGAAATATAGACGAACTCAAGAATTGTGCTACCTCAACTGCTGTACCCACGGTTTGGTGCGAGTGGCTGCGGTCAAGAACGTTTGATGGCTGCTTCGCTAAATTGCAGTGATGAAGCGTTGATGACTCATCATGCTGGTATCGAAATCCTTTGCAATGAGACTTGCAAGTAGAGCATTGCAATCCATAGAGAACTGACAAAAAACACAATTGGAACGTCAGTTCAGATACTTGCTAGACACCCCATAGGAGCAACTGAGCATCGTACTCGGTTGCATGGTGGCTCAACAAATATGATTTTCTGAAAGGCATTGATTTTAAGCAATTCCAACTCAAACTCAATGACAGGAGCAACTGAAAGTTTCAGAAAAAACCCTTATTTCTATGGCCAATGATCTCGTAGCGAAAACCTTTTCAGCTAGGCAACGTAAAATGTCAGCGCAAATCAATCGATATTACTTTGCATCCTAGAGTGATCCCCAACACAGTGACCACATCTTTAACTTGTCTTATAGATTTATTCGATGAGTTCCCCTCTGCAACGCAAATCTCTACGCGGATTTGATGAAGGGTTGTCTCATTTCTGGCTTGATTGGAAACACCTTTTAATCAAGGTTTATGTTTCGCAATTTATTCGCCATTTAACTGTCGAATTTAATCGGCTTCAAGGCAAAAAACTGGGATGAATGCACGGCAATACAGTTCTACGTTTGAACTGACTGATTAGATTTTAGATAGGCATCTCATTCATCTCTTATCTCATTCATCTATCAAAGAGGTTCTGTTAAAAGAGGCCCTGTGATGCGGCTCCTGGATTCAAGGCTGGGTCAGTAAAGTTGTAGACCCAGCCTTGCAGGCCCAAAACCGTAGGCTAAAGTTGCAAATTAAAAATTACAAGCCAAGCTAGCCCAAGGGTCTGGCTGATCTCGGGCCTCCACAACTATCAGATTAAAAACTCAGGTTGGCCACGCATGAAACGACTTGTGGCAACTTCTCGTCGGAAAGAGGATAATTTTTGCTTGGAACTGGGCACAATTCGGGCGATCGCCTCGTCGTAGAGGGCAGATCTTTCATCAATGCTGCTAAAGTTTGTATTGGTGAAGTTTCGTAATTGCACCACAACGTATTGTTAACGCGCACAACGCTATGATTTCTAAACTGTTGGCAACCCGATTCTTACCGGCTTTGGCGATCGCCGCCTGCCTCGCTTCAAGCGTTCCAGTGCAATCTCTCGCACAGGGAACTCCAGGATTGACCATCTTCAGCGGTGTTGATCGGGAAAACCAACTCGGCTATCGGCTCGACTTCAACGGCAGACCCGATCGCTGGGATCGCTATCGCCTAAGGATTTCGCGCCAGAAAATGAGCCAACCCGTTTCTGAATTCATCATTACCTATCCTGAAAACTTTACCGGACGGTTCGATACAGATCGCATGGAGATTCTCGTTAACAATGACGAGGTGGACATTGATGAAATCGTGTGGGATCGCGAAGCGCGGGAACTGAAGCTTTATCCTGTCGATGCCATTCCTGCGAACAGCCGCGTAGAGCTTGTTTTTTCGAATGTGCGCAATCCCCGGAATGGTGGAACCTACTACTTTAATGCACTGACCCGTTCCCCTTCCGATATTCCTTTGCGTCGTTATATTGGCACTTGGGTAATTGATATTGGGCGTTAAATTGTCTACTCAAGGTTTGCTACCACTTTGTTGACAATTAACACTAGCACTTCGTTGGCCAAGCGAAGTGCGGTGATGGGCGCTCGATGCGACGTCTTGATGCAGAATGTCTCAAGCCGCCGTATCACTGTATGTATGGTGCTTGTGAAACCATGCGCCTGAGATATTGAGGTGGCATTCTGTAAAGTCGCAAGATCAGGTTCTCCGTTTTGGTGATACATTAGTAGACTGTGGAAATTTTACAAGCGTAGTTGGAGTGAGCTATGACTAAGCGGACTCTTGGCGGCACATCCCGCAAGCGTCGTAGGGTATCGGGTTTTCGTGCTCGGATGCGATCGCACACAGGCCGTCGCGTAATTCGGTCACGTCGTCGCAAAGGACGGGCAAGACTGTCCGTTTCCTCCTGAGCTGGATTCTCTGTCAACTAAACTTTTAGGCTGATAGTCGAATGGATGGCTTCCAACCTACGCATGAGATAATGGCATCGCTCTGTCAAAAAGAACGATGCCGTTTCATCGTGGGCGCTTTTGCTGTTTCGTCTTATGCTTGGTAGTCATCACAGTGGCATTGCCCAAGGTTCATCGGCTGAAACAGCGAAATAGTTTCGCAGCAGTGTATCGCTCTGGTCGGCGATTTACTTCTCCTCATTTGACGCTTCGGGTGCTTCCTCTGCGGCCCAAGGTGTCGAATCAAGGGAAAGCGATCCCCCCAGTCAACTTGCCGACTCAAATTGGCATCACAGTGAGCCAGAAGGTGAGTAAACGATCGGTGAAGCGCAATCGTATTCGGCGACAGCTCAGAGGCGTCTTTCAACTGCTACTGCCTGATTTAGCTCCTGGTTGGATGCTGGTGCTAGTTGTTCATCCGAGTGCAATAAAGTGCGAATATGAAGAATTTCTGCAAGAATTAAAGCAGTTGCTGATTGACGCCGAGGTATTGAATGGGCATTCAGGAAGATGTGTACTATGAAGGCGGTCCTCACATTGGAGATTTGATTTTCAATGTTTTGCTGGGATTTACTGTCATTTGCTTGCCTTTAACTGTAGGTTCGATTGTTCGTGCCTTGTGGTTGCGCTATCGCATTACCAGCATGCGAATTTCGGTTACAGGCGGATGGATGGGGCGCGAGCGCTCTGACATCATCTACAGCGAAGTACGCAAAGTTGTGTCAATGCCTCGGGGAGTTGGTCTGTGGGGTGATATGGTGCTCACCCTTAAAGACGGAAGTCGGCTAGAGCTAAGAGCCATGCCCCGTTTCCGTGAAATAGAGGCATACATTAACGAGCGGATTGGCAACAAAAACAGCTCTCCTGCCAAGCAATCTGCCTAGGCGCAACCGTGAATTGAAGGTTCTTCATGCTGAGCTGTTACATGAATGCAAGGTGAGCGATCGCCCTACGAAATCTGGAGACTTTCAACCTTCTCGTTGATTAGCTGTAGCAAAAATAGTTTGAAGCCGCAGCTTCTCAAAATATATAGATTGAACGACTATCGACTAGGGGCAGGAACAGTTAATATAAGGGACGGTTTATCATCACACGGCTCTGTCCATACCGCATTGATCTAATGCGATCGTTGCTTCTCAAGAGCATAGAAGACAAACCCTTGAGCCGTATAGGTTGCCTTCAAAGATCCCATATCAAGAGTTTATTGAAGCCACTTCAGTTTGGCGTTCAAATGTACTCTTAAACATGAGTTCAACTGGCTGATTGAAGTGTAAGATTTACTCTGAATGTTGTTGGCGCGGTAATCCCTACTCGCAAGGCAGGGTGAAATGTCCGTCCAATCCGGTAGATTAGAACACGAATACTTGCAGAGCAGATAGGTAGACGTAGGCCACATGGACTTTGGTGTCGGTTTTCTTTCAAACAATGTGATGCTGCCGATCCTAGATTTTTTCTATGGAATCGTGCCTAGCTACGGTCTAGCTATCGTAGCCCTCACGCTGGTCATTCGTTTTGCGCTGTATCCGTTGAGTGCGGGTCAGATCCGCAGCATGCGGCGCATGCGAGTTGTGCAGCCTGTCATGCAAAAGCGCATGAAGGAAATTCAAGAGCGCTACAAGGATGACCCATCCAAGCAACAAGAGGAGATGGGCAAGGTCTACAAAGAGTTTGGAAACCCCCTGTCTGGTTGTTTTCCGCTTTTGGTGCAGATGCCGATCCTGTTCGCTCTGTTTGCAACTTTGCGTGGGTCGCCGTTCTCGGATGTTCCTTACAACATCAATCTACAAATTCTGCCTGAAGAACAAATTGCGCAGATTCAGCCTCAGGCGTTTACCTCTCCGCCTCACAACATCTATGTAGCAGACAAAGTTCACTTCCCTGTCGCGGCTGTGTTGCCGGGTGGGTCGAAGTTGGGTGTTGGAGAAAAAACTCGGATTGATTTTCAAACGGTTTCGGGTAAGCCATTCCGCGAGATCCAGGTAGATTATCCCGATGTGGATGTTGCTCCCACTTGGACGGTTACCAAGGGTGAAGACAGAGTTCGCATTACTGAAGATGGTGTGATTGAGGCATTGCAACCCGGTGATGTCACGATTCAAGGGAATGTTCCTGGGATTGCTGCAAACAAGGGTTTCCTCTTTATCAATGCGCTTGGCCGCGTTGGGGCTGTAGACAAAGAAACTGGTGCAATTAACTGGGATATTGTTGGCATGGTGCTGTTCTTTGGCATCAGCCTGTATGTGAACCAGTTGCTCTCGGGTCAGGGATCTAGTTCCAATCCTCAGCAGGCTACAGTCAACAAGCTGACTCCGGTTCTGTTCTCCGGGATGTTTCTCTTCTTCCCATTGCCTGCTGGCGTATTGATGTACATGTCAATTGCCAATATTTTCCAGACGCTGCAAACCTTCATTTTGTCGCGCGAGCCTCTGCCTGAAAATCTTCAAAAGATTGTAGATGAGGAAGAGCGCAAGTCTGGTGCGGTCGCGGGTGCGGGTGGCGATGGGCGTGAGGCTCTACCGTTTGAACCAGGTCGCAAGAAAAAGGCTGCTCAGGGCAATGACTGACATTCAGGATAAAATTCAGCGCGGTGAAGCTTGGTTGGCACAGCTGCTAGAAATGTCTGGCATGCCGCCAAGCGTGAGGGTGGATGCCTCAAAGATGATGGAAGACGGCAGTTGCTGGTTGGAGATCGACCATGAGGCTCTGACTTCTGAGCAGGTGAGCGGTTTGACGGGCGATCGCGGTGAAGTGTTAGACGCAATCCAATACCTCATCAATACCACGCTAAATTTGGGTAAGGGCGATGGTGAACAGCAGCCCTACACGGTTGAACTGAATGGGTATCGAGTTCGTCGGCAAGAGGAGTTGCAGAAAATTGCTGAGACGGCGGCTCATCAAGTGTTAGAAACTGGAGAAGAGTTTGAAATTCGATCTCTTTCTTCGGCTGAGCGCCGCCAAGTGCACAACCTTTTGAAGTCTTACGAAGAGTTGCAAACTGAAAGCAGAGGCCAAGAACCCGATCGCCGTTTAGTGGTGCGTCGTCGATAAGCTAGTCAATCGGCTAGTTCATCTATTTCAATTCATCTAAAAGGTGAAGGGTGATGAGCTCAATTCATATTCCGCAGCTAACTCGGTCGCCCGAGCAGTCTGAAAAGGTTGATATTGATTCTTACTTGCCTGGGCTTGAGAGTTTGACTCCGGTTCACGGAACGGTGAAAGTTACCCACCGAGGTAATTATTTAGAGGTGGCGGGTCAGGCAGAAACGATCGTAACCTTGGCCTGCGATCGCTGCCTGCAAAACTATAACCACCGTCTTGCTGTCAAAGCATCGGAACTCATTTGGCTAGAAGAGCCAGAAGTTTTGGCTGAGAATACCGTTGAGCGAGAAGTCGCCTACGATGACTTGGTCGAAGTATTGTCGCCTCAGGGCTATTTTGATCCTGAAGCCTGGATCTATGAACAAATGTGTTTGCAAATGCCCATGCGGAAGCTGTGTGATCAGCAGTGTGGAGGTATTCCGCTGAGCGATGAGCTGCCAGCGCCGCAGGAGCAAGCATCCTTGACTGTGGATAGTCGCTGGGCCTCGCTCGAAGCTCTGAAAAAAGAGCTATGGAATTGAAGCGAGAACCCGAATCCGTGTTAGAAGAAGGTAGACGAGCAAGGTGACCAGAACTTGCTGTCGTTGCTAACTTTCTATCACTGCTTCGATTTGCTCCATGAGTTTTAATCAAGAATTTGAGCTGCTGCTGCGCGCTCGCTATCCGGTGATTTATATCCCAACTCGCGAGGAAGAGCGAGTGGAAGGAGCGATCGCACTGTGTGCGAAGGAAGGGCATCGGGCTGTTTACGTTTGGGATTTTGTCGATGGGTATCAGGGCAATCCCAATGATGAGGGATTTGCCAAGCGAAACCCTCTACAAGCGCTTGAACTGGTAGAAAAGCTGCCTGTGTCTGCGTCGGCAGTCTTCATTCTGCGAGACTTTCACCGATTCTTGGATGATGTGGCGATCGCCCGCAAACTCAAGAACCTGGCGCGTACTCTCAAGGCCCAGCCCAAGAATGTGGTGATTGTGTCGTCTCAAGTCACGATTCCAGATGACTTGAGCGATTGGTTGACGGTGCTCGATTTTCCGCTGCCCAACTTTAGCGAAATTAAATCTGAGCTTGAACGCCTCAATGCATCGACCAGTAACAGCCTGGAGTCTCGTGCCATTGATGAACTGGTACGCTCTTGTCAAGGCTTATCGTTAGAGCGTATTCGACGGGTGCTGACTCGGGCGATCGCCACTCACGGCACCCTACAGCCCGAAGATGTAGAACTCATTCTCGAAGAAAAGCGGCAAACAATTCGGCAAACCCAAATCCTCGATTTTTACCCAGCTACCGAGCGGATTACCGATATTGGTGGACTCGATAACCTTAAGGATTGGCTGCTCCGCCGAGGTGGAGCCTTTTCCGAGCGCGCCCGTCAGTATGGCTTGCCCCATCCCCGTGGCCTGCTGCTGGTCGGTATTCAAGGTACTGGCAAATCGCTCACAGCCAAAGCGATCGCCCATCACTGGCATCTGCCGTTGCTTCGCCTGGATGTTGGACGATTATTTGCCGGACTTGTCGGTGAGTCAGAATCTCGTACTCGGCAAATGATTCAGTTGGCAGAAGCACTGGCTCCTTGTGTGTTGTGGATTGATGAAATCGACAAAGCATTTGGCGGACTAGACGGTAAAGGCGACTCTGGCACCACCAGTCGGGTCTTTGGCACGTTCATTACCTGGATGGCCGAAAAAACCTCGCCAGTATTTATTGTGGCAACGGCCAACAACATTCAGGCGTTGCCTCCCGAACTGCTTCGACGGGGACGCTTCGACGAAATCTTTTTTGTTGGCTTACCCTCTCAAGAAGAGCGACGTGAAATTTTTGACGTTCACTTATCGCGGCTGCGTCCTCATAACCTGCGCAGCTACGACCTTGATCGGCTTGCTTACGAAACTCCAGACTTTTCGGGCGCCGAAATTGAACAAATTTTGATTGAGGCCATGCACCTGGGGTTTAGCCAAAACCGCGACTTTACGACCGACGATATTTTGGAAGCCGCCAGCCAACTGGTGCCGTTGGCCCGTACGGCTCAAGAGCAAATTCAATTTTTGCAATCGTGGGCTGCCGCCGGAAAGGCTCGCCTTGCTTCCCGCCACAAGGGAAATCAAATGATGGGAGGTGCTACTTTTAATTAACGTCAATTGAGCATTATTGGCCGCTATCGATGAGTTGCTGGTTAAAACAGGGCTAGATATGGCTCCAACTTTTTGACTTAGCGTTAATCTAAGTAGTTTCCTTGCTTGAGAATGGACGGAAAATATGAAAGGCATTGTTCGACTTTCACAGGGAGTATTAGGGATTACGCTGGCGATCGCCGTCATGTTTTTTGTCGGCTTGACAGTTACCCGATATTTCATCACTCGTCTTTCGGTTTTACCACCGCGCCCAACCTTTCCAAACGATAACCCTGCGCCTCCGACTGCATCGCCAGCCGGGGAGGCTCCTGTTGCGGTGGCTTCGCCAGAAGCTCCTCCAGTCGAGGCATCCCCAGCGGCGATCGCCTCTCCCGAAGCGTCGCCATCACCCGAGTCATCTTCAGAATATGTAGCTCGAGTGACCGTGCCTGTGGGGCTAATTCTGCGAGATGGGCCTAGTCGCTCTGCGGGGCAAATTGGCGGCGTCGAGTACAACGCAGAAGTAACAGTCTTGGAGACAAGTCCTGATGGTGAATGGATTAGCGTTCGCCTGCCGAGCGGAGAAACAGGTTGGGTAAAGTCGGGTAACCTAGCTCCAATTGAATAAGGGTGCTGATTAATGGTCGGTTGGCACTCGATTTCGATATCAGGCAAACCTCCAAAATTTCAACTTTTGTATGCAAACCTAAATCTTGGTAACAATATCTCAGCAGGCTGCCTAAGACTGAAATGCTGGATGCTACCTTGGGTGGTATTGTTCAAGTCCATCTTTAGGTTTAGGTACGGTCGCTAGGACAAATGTACGATAAAAACACAAAAAAGGATTGGCTAGGTGCGGTCATTACAGCGTCGCTTGGTGCTGGTGCAGTCACCACGTTTGCAATCAGTCAAGGACAGCATCCGCTGATGGCGCTAGGCATTACTGCATTTGCGGTATCGGCAGCTTTAGTGATTGACCATTTTGCTTAAGCGCCAGTCAATATTTCACTGTTCATTTCATGAGTCTTGAGAGTTTTCTTCTTCATAGAGCGATTTGCTGTATTCATGCTGGGTCCATTGCCCAGCATTTTTTATGGGTTGAATGAGTCTGAAGAGGCAAGACTGACGCAGTTGAATGATTTTGGGGAAGCTAAGTGCCCCCAAAATCATCCCACCCCCTGGTTTTTCGGATGAAGCGCGTAAGGCATAGGAGGATCGCGATGTATGGGAGCGAAAGTCCTCTCCGCTACACCCTGTTATCTGGGGGCGATCGCCCGCCAAAGGGCAATGAGGTTCACGTTGGGGCTTGGGGCCCACACCCATTGACGGCTCACAGCAAAAGAGAAGGCCGCGATCGCGGCCTTCTCTTTTGCTCAAATCTTGCTCCCATCGATAATCGAATTTCAAGGGAACATGACCCTGGTTGATCGCTCTTTATCGACCAATGCCGACGTAACGGAATCCGACAGTTTCCAAAGCCTCCTGATCCAGGAAGTTGCGGCCATCGATGATAACAGGATGGTTCATCAACTTCGCGACTTTAACGAAGTCAATATTTTTGAACTCTTGCCAGTCAGTTACTAGCACTAAAGCATCACAGCCATCGGCTAACCGCTCTGGATCGGTTTCAACAATCACATTCGACAAGCCATGGCGCATTCCGGTTTGCGACACTAACGGATCATAGGCCTTGACCTTTGTCCCCAACCGAGTGAGCTGCTCAATCAAATCTAGAGCAGGGGCATCGCGCATATCATCAGTATCTGGCTTAAAGGTGAGACCCAACAAACCAACGGTCTTCCCCTTCAAAATCTTCAGCACTTGCTGCAATTTTTCAACGGCAATCATCCGCTGGCGCTGGTTGACCGTCACAGCAGCTTTTAGCAGTTCGGCCTCGTAGCCATAGTCATCTGCCGTATGAACCAATGCCGCAACGTCCTTCGGGAAGCAAGAACCACCCCAGCCAATTCCAGCCTGCAAGAACTTGCTGCCAATTCGAGAATCTAAGCCGATGCCCTTGGCAACCTGGGTTACGTCTGCTCCAACGCGATCGCAAATGTTGGCCACCTCATTGATGAAGCTAATCTTCGTTGCCAAAAAGGCATTCGAAGCGTACTTCACCATCTCAGCAGAGCTAATATCCGTTACCACAACAGGCACAGTAGGCCCACTCTTATCTTCGGCAAACTGGCGCGAAACAATAGGAGCATAGAGCTCCTTCATCATGCCAATGGCTCGGGAACTGTTACTGCCCAGCACAATCCGATCAGGATTGAAAGTATCAAACACAGCAGATCCTTCCCGCAAAAATTCAGGATTGCTCACCACATCAAAATCCGCATGGATTTCTTCGGTGGTTGCAGTGCCGCCCGCAGGCACCATTGCCTTTTGGCGCTCAGCAACGCCATCCATCACAATCATGCGAACCCAGTCACCCGAACCAATGGGCACCGTAGACTTATTCACGATGACCTTATAGCCGCCATTGAGGTGGGCTCCAATGCCGCGGGCTACCGCTTCAACATAGCGGGTATCGCTCTCACCCGTTGGTAGAGGAGGGGTGCCGACAGCAATGAACAACACATCACCGTGGGAGACTCCTTCAGCCAAATCACTCGTAAATTCAATAAGACCTTCCTGGATGGCTGATTGCATGATTTCTGACAAGCCAGGTTCATAAATGGGCGATTGCCCCGACTTCATCAGCTTTACCTTCTCTTCGTTGTTGTCCACGCAAATCACGTGGTGCCCAATATGCGCAAGGCACACTCCGGTTACAAGGCCAACATAACCTGTTCCGATAACACAAACACGCATGGTTTAAACCTCTTACGAAAGCCAGTGATGGAAGGTGAAAAAAGAGCGCTACGGCTCTTTGAAGCAGAACGGGTAGCTACACCGCAGACGAAGATGGGACCGATGCAACGCGATCGCCCATTCGCATACGAAAATCATCAACTGTCAGCTTCAGTCCTTCGCGGAGGTGAACAGTTGGCTCCCACCCCAGATGAGTCCTAGCACGGGTAATGTCGGGTTGACGACGACGAGGATCATCTTGGGGCAGCGGCTCAAACTTAAGCTCAAGATCAGGGTTCACCATGTCGCGAACGGCTTCGGCAAGTTGAAGAATTGTATATTCCCCAGGATTCCCCAAATTCACCGGACCGATATAGTTTCCATTCATTAATCGGATTAATCCGTCAACTAAATCAGAAACATAACAGAAGCTACGAGTCTGCGAACCGTCACCATATACGGTGAGCTGATTGCCCGCAAGAGCCTGAACCACAAAGTTGCTAACCACGCGGCCATCGTTCTCTAGCATGCGCGGTCCGTAGGTATTGAAGATACGCGCCACGCGGATGTCCACATCGTTTTGACGGTGATAGTCAAACGATAAGGTCTCTGCAACTCGCTTACCCTCGTCGTAGCAGCTGCGAATGCCGATGGTGTTGACATTGCCGCGGTACTCTTCGACTTGAGGATGAATTTCAGGGTCGCCGTACACTTCGGAGGTTGAAGCTAGCAGAAAACGAGCCTTAACCCGCTTTGCTAACCCCAGCATATTCAGCGTCCCCATCACATTGGTTTTGATGGTTTTTACAGGATTGTACTGGTAGTGAACAGGTGAGGCTGGACAAGCCAAATGGTAAATCTGATCAACTTCTAAGCGGATGGGCTCGGTAATATCATGACGAATGCACTCAAAGTAGGGATTATCCATCCACTTCAAGATGTTGCGCTTGTGTCCAGTGTAGAAGTTGTCTAAACACACAACTTCGTTACCTTCTGCCATTAATCGGTCAATCAAATGGGAGCCGATAAAACCTGCGCCGCCAGTAACTAGAATACGCATAGTGATGTTCCTGAATGGGACAAAGAATTACAGTGCGTCGAGTACTATCGCTGACCTTTACCCCTTTTCCCCATAAACTTGGCAAGGCATCGTTAATACTTAGGGTGTAACACTGTGTGTAATGGTGCTGTTTGACTGATTCGTATAGCAACTTAACAGAAATATTCGAATCAGCACTCTTGACAATTGTCCGGTTTACTAAAACTTCAAGTCTACATAAACGCCTGCTGAAGCCTCTGTCTAGGGATATATTCCAGATTCCAAACTAGTTTCAGGAAGATTTAACCTGTTGAGTGTTGCAAGAAAATGTAAGTGGTGCTTCTACCTAACGGAGGAAAGACGAGGTCGGAGGTTTGTACCTAGCGGTGTAGAGCATTTATGAAGATAGGTTTGGGCTGAATGAACGCCAGTGTCGGTTAAGGGCTTGTTTGAGGGTTGCACGGAGCGAAACCTCAGACGAGCCTGGCTTTGCGTGCGTATTGCGCATGCAAGATTTCCAAAAATCATTCAACTGCGTAAGTCCTGAAGGATTCAAGAATTGAGAGAAACGGTAGGTGCGGCTATGAGCTAAAGCAAAACCTCTCCAAGGTGATACTCGGAGAGGTTTTGCTTTAGCTTATGAGTGTCGCTTGTTTGCGAAGTTTTAGGATAAGGCTACTGGAGCTTGAGCACGGCCATGAAAGCTTCTTGTGGTACATCAACGGTTCCAATCGCCTTGAGCCGCTTTTTACCTTTGGCCTGCTTCTGCAATAGTTTTTTCTTTCGGCTAATGTCGCCACCGTAGCACTTGGCCAATACGTCTTTGCGAAGTGCAGGAATATGCTCACTGGCGACCACGCGACTGCCGATGGATGCCTGAATGGGGATCTTGAACTGGTGCCGAGGAATGAGTTCCTTGAGTTTTTCGACTAGGGCTTTGCCAACGTAGTAGGCCTTGTCTCGGTGCACGATTGTTGCAAGGGGGTCTACTTTGTCGGCATTGATCAAGATATCGAGCTTGACCAAGGGATTTTCGCGGTAGCCAATGAGGTGATATTCCATGCTGGCATAACCGCGCGATCGCGACTTCATTTGATCAAAAAAGTCGGTTACGACTTCGGCCAGTGGAATTTCATAAACCAAGGTTGTGCGTCCTTGGGTGAGATATTTCATGTCCTTAAATACACCCCGACGGCTTTGGCTGAGTTCCATCAGCGAACCAACGAACTCTTCGGGGGTGATCATGTCCACTTGGACATAGGGTTCCTCGATCTTTTCGCGATATTGCGGATCGGGGAGCAAGCTAGGGTTGTCAATATAGATGATTTCGCCATCAATTTTGGTCACCTTGTAAATTACGGATGGTGCCGTAGTGATGAGGTCGAGATCATATTCGCGCTCTAGGCGCTCTTGCACAATTTCCATATGCAGCAGACCCAAAAAGCCGCAACGGAAGCCAAAGCCCATGGCACTAGAGGTTTCGGGTTCATATTGTAGGGCGGCATCGTTGAGCCTGAGTTTTTCGAGGGCTTCGCGCAGGTCTTCAAACTGATCGGCATCGGTGGGAAATAGGCCGCAAAAGACCATCGGCTTGGCTTCGGTATAGCCAGGGAGGGGGTGAGGTGCAGCAGCGGCAGAGAGGGTAATGGTATCGCCAACACGCGCATCGGCCACGGCTTTAATGGCAGCAGCCACGTAGCCTACTTCACCTGCATGAAGCTCGTCAACCTGAATTTGGTTGGGGGACAGTACGCCCAGTTCATCGATTTGATACTCTTTGCCCGAAGCCATGAACTTGATGCGATCGCCCTTGCGAACTCGTCCATCCATGACTCGGAAGTACACAATCACCCCACGGTAAGGGTCGTAATAGCTATCGAAAATTAGGGCTCGCAGAGGCTCGTTGACCGTGTCTTGAGGGGGAGGAACCTGTTGAACAATAGACTCCAAAATTTCGTCGATGCCAATGCCCTCTTTGGCCGAGGCCAGAATGGCTCCGCTGCAATCTAACCCAATGATTTCTTCAATTTCACCAGCAACGCGATCGGGCTCTGCACCAGGCAGATCAATTTTGTTAAGAACGGGAATAATCTCTAAATTATTCTCCAGGGCTAAGTACACATTTGCCAGGGTTTGGGCTTCAACTCCCTGGGATGCATCTACAACCAATAGTGCACCTTCGCACGCAGCGAGCGATCGCGACACTTCATAGGAAAAGTCCACGTGCCCAGGAGTGTCGATCAGGTTCAACACATACTGCTGCCCATCTTTGGCGGTGTAGTTCATCCGTGCCGCCTGAAGCTTGATGGTAATGCCACGCTCCCGCTCTAGATCCATGTTGTCAAGGAGCTGATCCTTCATATCTCGAGCGTTGACCGTTCCGGTCGTTTGCAACAAACGGTCAGCCAGGGTTGATTTACCGTGGTCAATATGAGCAATGATCGAAAAGTTGCGAATGCGCGAAACAGCTACGTCAGTCATACTACCTGGAGAATCAGACCAAAAAGGGTAATGAGGATCGAGAGCAGCCCTGAGGATGATTCAGTGCGGCTTAAGATATTGTAATCCTTCTAACCTAGGGATTTTAAGAAGCCTGTCGAATTGTTTTGCTGAACCGGTTTGTAGGCGCAGTTCTGCGAAAAGCTAAATTGCGATCGCGGATTCAGGCTAAGGGCGTCTCCAACATGCGATAAGCGACCT
The DNA here is from genome assembly GCF_050565595.1 of Leptolyngbya sp. AN02str. Taxonomy (NCBI): domain Bacteria; kingdom Bacillati; phylum Cyanobacteriota; class Cyanophyceae; order Leptolyngbyales; family Leptolyngbyaceae; genus Leptolyngbya; species Leptolyngbya sp. AN02str. The sequence continues at coordinate 185,905 of NZ_JBNXVR010000008.1, forward strand.
TTGGAATCAAAATAATGGCAAACGAAATGGCAAAGAATTGTTCAAGGAGCTTGCTCTACAGTTTGCAAAATCCCTGGGCTGGGCAGGATAAAATTGCTGGCAAAGGTTACACAATGAATACAGAACCATGGGGACTAGATCCGTAATGGTGTGTGTAGGCGATCGCTCTCCAGTAAGCTAGAGTTACGCATTCAACGTGACGCGTGTGGTGAAGTTCCAGCTGTGGCGAAACCTCAGCAATCCTTGCAGCCTTGTCGCAAGCTGGGTCTTGGCTAAAGATAACGAACGATGACGTTAGTATTCATGGATGGCTGCGGTTCGTTGGATTTTGTTTTCGTGGAGGCTTAAAACTATGACTGAATCCGCTATTCGACCAGAGCAGCCATCCAATAAGGTGGATGTGTCAATTCAGCTTGATGTGGATCTGCTAGACCAAATTAGCCATCTCACCAGCGACCCTAGCAAGGTGATTGAAGTTGCCTTACGGCAGTGGCTGCGCGGCGGCAATCGTAAAGACGATGATCTGACTCGAACCATGCCGCGCAACCCACCCGTGCCCCCTCGCGGCGAGTGGAATGACTAACCGCTAAAGATTTTGTAAAGAGGGATGGTCTCTCATTGAGAGGGTTCGCTTATCGCGCAACAATGGACGGGAGACGATCAGGGTACGTTTGCGCTGCAAAATGAGGCGAAATGTGAAAAAATTCACTTTTGGCTGAGTCTGCTAACCCTAAAATTTGTAAAAGAGATGAATCCCCGTAGCAAATTGCTTTTTTGAGGCTGTGAAGTGTCACTAAGTTGCCTGCTGTGGGAATTCTATATAGTGAATTATCGTGAATTCGCTCCCTCACTAAGTCCCTTCTAACAGGGAGTTAAACGCTCGTATCTACGATCAACGCTAAATTGGTTCTGTCTTTTCTCAAGCTTTCAATGATATCGAGGGTATCGAGCTTAGAACCCAGTTTGTTCCGATTTGGCAACCTTATGTGGTGATCTCTGCTGTCTTCAATTGTTACGCGGTTCTACGCTAATGACGTTGTCTGGCGATACCTCGCTTCCACTTACCCAGCCTGTTGAGCTGGCCGTTGCAGATGGTGCTTCCATCTGTAATAAGTCAGCATCCATTTACGATCTGGTATTTACGCAAGATATTTTAGGGACGTACCTATCGTTTTATTGGCAAGCGGCAAATGACCATGGCTTAAATGGCTTGAACCTAGTCGGCCGACGTATGGGAGAGTTGGTAGATGCATTTGTGCCTGTGGCGATCGCCCCCTACTTGAGCCAAGTGCACCGATCCCTCGAGCATGTATCGCCCCAAAGTTTTGTCTTTCCCTTCCGCTGTGGTAGCCAGTACTTGCTATTTCAGCTCTTGGTTAGCCCGATTCTGCTGCCTCGCCAGTCGGCCACGACCGTATTAGTGATGGGAAGCTTTCGAGGATATTGCACCGAAGTTGAATCCTCGCAGTGTGTGGATGAGATTTTGAGCAACTTGGGGCAAGCGGTTGAGCATCACACCCACCACTATCAAACTTCGCTCACTCAAATTGCCTGGAACATTCGCCGAACGCTCGATCTCGATACCATATGGCAACAAACTGTGGATGGGCTTGGGCGATCGCTCGACCTTGATCGGTGTTTGGTCTTTCCCTACAAAGCCAATGCAAATGTAGATCGCGTCGTTTCCGTTGCAGAATTTCGTCAGCCCTATTTAGATTCCAGCTTGAACTGTGAGCTCTATCTCGCCAGTGCACCTCATCTAGAACAGGCGATCGCAATACAGCAGCCCGTTGAGCTAACCCTAACCAATGCTCAAGGGCAGCTTGTTCGCCAGCTCATTGTGCCTACTTCTCATCAAGATCAGCCGAATGGATTGATCGTTCTTGAACGATTAGCCAGTTCGCGCCGATTTAACGACGTTGAAATTGCCCTAATTCGAGACTTGGCCGATCAAGTGGGTACAGGAGTGGCCCATGCCTGCCTATTTGCTGAAAGCCGCAATTTAACCACTGAGCTGCAACGTGCCAACGCCAGCCTCATGCAGCAGTATCACGAATTGGAAGAAGCTCGCCGCCAGGCCGAAGAAGCCTCTCGTCTCAAAAGTGAGTTTTTGGCAAATACATCGCACGAGCTGCGTACTCCCCTCAACGGTATGATCGGTTTCCTCAAGCTCATTATTGATGGCATGACCGATAGCCCAGAGGAAAAGAACGAATACATCGAAGAAGCCCATAGCTGTGCCATTCATCTGAACAACATCCTGACCGACATCCTCGACATTGCCAAAATTGAAGCGGGCAAAATGCAGCTTGACCTCAACCCTGTCAAGCTTGAGGAGTTGCTGAACGAGGTTGAAAAATCGACCCGACCTTTAACACAGAGAAAACATTTAACTTACACCGTTCGTACGCCAGCCACCCACGACGATGTGATCTTGTATGGCAACTACCAACGGCTGAAGCAGGTGTTGCTCAATCTGCTGAACAATGCCATCAAGTTCACCCACGAAGGCGGAATCACGATTACCGCTGAGGTGATTCCTAAAAAGCTGGTTGAGCAGGAAGGTGAGCAAACTTCTGGAATGGTCAAAATCAGCGTGGCTGATACTGGAATTGGTGTATCTCTAGAAAAGCAGGACAAGCTGTTTCAGTCGTTTAGCCAGGTGGATGGTTCGCGAACGCGCCAGTATGGTGGCACGGGCCTAGGGCTTGCCATTTCGCAGCGCTTGGTGGAAGCGATGGGTGGCGTGGTGAATTTTTACAGCATGGGTGAGGGCTTGGGATCGACTGTAACTTTTACAGTGCCGTTGTTCCAAGAACCTGTCATGATTGCGGAGTTGGTGAGCGACGAGAGCCTTCCACCGTCTGGTTTTAGTGAATAGCAAACATTCACAACGATGTCCCAGACATTACGGTGTCAGGTGCCCGTGTGGAACTGGGTAAATTGCTCTGGTACAGGCTCTGACTTTGTGTAGAGATTGAGTGTAGAGATTGAAGGTGGACTGTGGGCTGGGCGATCGCTCTGCTCGACATCCCAGAATGGAATGACTTTGGCCAAAAAGGATTGACAAGCGGATGGTTGGGAATACTAGTAAATAATGCTACTTACCCGGTTTAGCTGTGCCCAAAGGCCCGATTCACCATGAATGTCGTGTTGCGGCATAGCGAGTTTAAGGAAATTTCGTGGGAATGTTCCTTAAATAGCAGAGTTAACATAGCACTAGCTGAGTTGATAAGAATGGGCGCAGTAATGCGAATCGTTCAAGCCGATTTAAGAGAACTTTTGGGTTCCTTGACGGCGATGGATTGCAAACCCGAGGCTCCTTGTACTGCCGCAAAGCAATAGGGTTGGAAACCTTTGGGGAACATCTTTGTGGGACAGGACTTACGCAGTTGAATGATGTTTGGAGCGCTTAGCGCTCCAAACATCATTCAACCCTTGGTTTTTTGGATGAAGTGCGTAAGTCCTATCGGATTTACTGCAAGATTTTTTTGAGGAGGAGTGTACCTGTGGTTTTGCTAGATGTGTTGTTGTATGGGCTGGCCGCAATTCCGTTGGTTCCTATCGCTATTTTTGGGACTGAGTGTGCTGCTGCGCTTCTTCCAGGAAAGACGCGATCGTCCCAAACCACAACCCCCCGATTTGCTGTGTTGATACCTGCTCATAACGAAGCTTGGGGGATTGCTGCAACGCTACGGGAATTGTTGCCTCAACTGTCGCCATCCGATCGGTTAATTGTCATTGCCGATAACTGTAGTGATGAGACAGCGGCGATCGCCCGCGAGTGTGGTGCAACCGTCATTGAACGGCAGGATGCCATCAACCGAGGCAAAGGGTTTGCGCTAGATTTTGGGCTGCACTATTTGGATGCAGATCCACCCGACATTGTGGTGATGGTGGACGCCGATTGTCGAGTCCAGTCAGGAAGCATTCAGGCGATCGCCCAACTTTCTGCAGCAACTCAGCGCCCTGTGCAAGCTGTGTATTTGATTGAGCAACCGCCAAATCCAACGCCAGTCAGTTCTCTATCCGCGCTGTCCTGTACCTTTAAAAATTTGGTTCGCCCAATGGGGCTTTATCGTTTGGGGCAGCCCTGCTTGCTGACAGGCTCAGGTATGGCCTTTCCCTGGCAGGTGATTCGTCATGCGCCTTTGGCAAGCGGCAACATTGTCGAAGATATGCAGCTAGGGTTAGATTTGGCGATCGCAAATGCATCTCCCCTATTGTGCCCCGAAGCTCGGGTTTTGGGTGTGCTGCCTCAGCAAGAGCAGGCGGCCAAGAGCCAGCGCACTCGCTGGGAGCATGGTCATTTGCAAACGTTGCTCACTCAAGTTCCTCGGCTCTTCAAAGAAGCCGTGAAGCAGCGTCGTCTTGATTTACTGGCTCTGGCCTTAGATCTTGCGGTGCCGCCCCTGTCTCTTGTTGTGATGTTGTGGATGGCGGGACTATTAGTCACTGCGATCGCAGGTTTGCTAGGCGCGTCATGGTGGCCTGCTCTGTGGCTTTGTGGCGGTGGTTTGTTGATGTTCGCGTCGATTGTCGCAGGTTGGTACGCTTACGCCTGCAAAACAATTTCGGCTAGGAGATTGCTGGGCGTTCCCTTCTACGTTTTGTGGAAAGTTCCCCTTTATGCTGCGTTCTTAGTGCGCCGCCAAACCAAGTGGGTTCGCACTGAGCGAGATATGGGCTGATCTGGAGAAACACAATCGCTGCAAGATGAGATCTTCTGCTTGAATTGTCGTATGGTTCTGCTGCGCGACAATTCAGGTGTGAAAGTGTTATTCACGTATAGCGATCGCTAAGCGCATTCGAAAAACTTTCAACTAACCCTTGCTGATCAAGGGTTAGTTAGCGGATAAGTATCTCGACACTATTAAAAAAGACCCTAAAACGCTGTGTCGTCCGTTGTGCGGAAGGTGCGGCGTTTTAGGGTTTTAAGTTTGACGATGGCTGCTGACTCAACGTCATCAATTTGTACGTCTAGCGCTACGGCCAAAACAACGAATCACCCGAGCGTGGCAAACTCACTATCTGCCACGCTCGGGTGAAAAGAATTCTGGATTGTGGGTTAGCTTACGCGAGCTTCAAACTTGTGGGCATAGGCATGTAGCAATGTGCCAACCTGGCTCAGCACTTCGTCACCTGTGTTCTTGCCGATAGCTTGGCGTTCGGGAAAGAACTCGGGACGGTCGAGGTTGCGAGCGATCGCCTCACTCACCTTTTGGGCAATCATGGCATTGAGGTCTTCTTTGGCACGACTGCGTTGATAGTCAGCCCCTTCCTCTGTCGTAGCGTATAAGGGCGGCAAACGGTTGAGCGCATAGGCAGCAATATCGCCCAGATCGAGAGTGCAGTCGCTTGTTGCCTCAATTTCGGCAACCCGGGCAATCGCCTCGGTGAGCACCAATTCTTCCATCACGTTAATAAACTGCTTGCGAGGAACCGCAACGACCTCCCCGGTAAGCAGCGAACCCATCAAGCGGTCGAGAGCCATGTACTCCTCAATTGACAACTCGGAGGCTGTATCACAAATACGGCCAACCTCAGCCTCCATTGCGGGAGTTAAATACCCATCTTGAAGAGCTTGTTCAACAATCTTCTCAATACTCATAATGCCTTCTTAAGCTCCATGGCACGTATGGAAACAGGCTATGTACTGTGTCCTACAGATTTAGTGTTCCCGACATTTGACCCAAGGCATCAAGCAATTGATGAGGTTTGCATAAAGTATGCCGAACCTAAGCCGTGAGATGGTACCGATCGAGCCAAGTTGGCTAATGCGAAGTGATGCCATGGTGACACAGCCGACTCGAATGGCAACCAGTGGTGAATAAGCTGAAACCCCGGTTTTTGCGTGCACAACGCGCATGGAAAACCAGTGTTTTGGGAGGATGCACAACGGCCATCCTCCCAAAACACCCTGAACCGAAACTGAGTTGATGACAGGGCTTAGTCGAAACCCTGGTTGCGCCAGGGAACCGGATCAACCGATTTGCCATTAACAAACAGGCCCCAGTGTAGGTTTGGCCCCGTAGCAGACCCAGTTGCGCCGATGCCGCCAATCCGTTGACCTGCCTGCACCATGTCTCCTTCATTCACATCAATTCGGCTGAGGTGAATGAACACGCTGGACACTCCCTGCCCATGATCAACGCCAATGGTGTTGCCGTTTAGGACAAATCCATCGGAAACACGGCCAACCAGGGCAACTCGGCCTGCGGCAGGTGCATAAATGGGTGCGCCAACGCCACCAGCGTAGTCAACTCCACGGTGGTAATAATCTTGAGCAAAAACGCCGTTGTAGTAGCGGCGAACGCCAAAGGGTGAGGTTACTCGGCCATCTGCCGGACGACGAAAGGCACCACTCCAATATTTCTCGGGCGATATGGTTTCGCGGAAGGTTCGGAGGCGAGAAAACTCGTGCTCAGTCCCGCCAGAGCCACCGCCGCGCACGGTAATGCGCTGGGTTTGAAAGGAGCGATCGCGCAACGATACGGCCAAGTTTTGCGTACTGCCGTCTGTGGTTACCTGAATCACCTTGCGACCGGGAGCATCTAACGGTGTGGTGGGTAGCAAGGCCCGATAGCGATCGCCTCCCATGGCAAAAGCCGGATAGGTCTCGCCCTCAAACTGAATCGTCGGAACTTCGCTGCCGCGCACAATCACCAAAATGGTGTCGCCTAACTGGGGATTGGTAGGACGAATCTGCACATCTGCTGCCTGAGCCGGCACTAGCCAGAGAAAGATGAGGGCGATCGCGGCTGCCAAGCCTCCAATCAGCATCGACGGGTTCAATCGCCACAGAGTGCGTCGTCGCCGAATGCCAGTCCAAAACGAATGCAGGTGGGCCATGAGTCAATTCCTAGTGTGAAGCGCTTCTGCCCAGATAAAGTATCACGTTTTGGCTCGGCCAACATCCGCTCTGGCTGGCTGGGATCACTTCTGCTCTAGTACTGTGGCTAGAGGAGCGCGATCGCCCCATTTTGCCGATATGCCCTAACTCATAAACCCGCTATGCTAAAGATGAAGACGTAATTAAGTTTCTTAAATTTCAATCGCAAGATTAGGTCGCAACATCTGTGCAGGAAGACTTTCGGTTAATTGTCGATTTAGTCATTGTGTTTGCTGCGGCTGCGAGTGGTGGCTTGTTTGCGGCCTTACTACGGCAGCCCGTGTTGCTGGGCTATTTGCTAGGCGGCGCAATTGTGGGGCCAGCCGGGTTGGCCCTCGTCAAAGAATTAATTCAAGTGGAAACGCTGGCTCAGTTTGGAGCTGCGTTTTTGCTATTTGCGCTAGGGGTAGAGTTTTCCCTGGCCGAGCTAAAAAAGGTTAAAAACATTAGCTTGGGCGGCGGCACCCTGCAAATTCTGGGGACGGTGCTGATTACGGCAGTGTTGGCCGTCGCGGTTGGCTGGGTGACATCGCCCACTCAGGGCATCTTTTTGGGTGCCATTTTGTCTCTGTCGTCTACGGCGGTTGTGCTGAAGTGCTTGATGGAGCGTGGCGAAACTGAAACTTCCCATGGCCGGGTCATGCTGGGCATTTTGGTGGTGCAAGATTTGGCTCTGGGTCTGATGCTGGCCATCTTGCCTGCGCTCAACCAGCCATCAGAGCAGATTGGGCTGGCGATCGCCATTGCGTTACTAAAGACGGTGTTACTGGGGTTGGGGGCGATCGCCGCTGGTATTTGGCTGATTCCGCCACTGCTGCGCTTGCTAGCCCGTACCGAAAGCCGGGAGCTATTTTTGCTGGGTGTGGTGGCGCTCTGTTTGGGAATCGCCCTGTTAACGGAATATTTGGGCCTGTCGATTGAAATGGGTGCGTTTATCGCCGGACTCATGATCTCGGAGGTGGAGTACGCCGATCAAACGCTGACCTATGTAGAACCCATTCGCGATATCTTTGCCAGTTTGTTCTTTGCGGCGATCGGAATGCTGATCGATCCCGGATTTATTTGGAACAATTTGGAACTGATTCTGGGGCTGGTGGCACTGGTTTTTGTGGGCAAATTCCTCATCATTACGCCGATTGTGCTGGCCTTCCGCTATCCCCTGAAGACCGCCCTAATTGCCGGATTGGGCCTAGCTCAAATTGGGGAATTTTCCTTTGTATTGGCTAGTAAGGGGCAGGTGTTGGGCTTGGTATCGCGGCAGGTATACCTGCTCATTTTGGGAACCACGGCGGTAACGCTGGTGTTTACCCCCTTTGTTCTGCGGTTGATTCCCCGCTTTTTTGCCTGGGCGGATACGGTGCCCTGGCTAGAGGGCTTGCTGGCCGGTTCCGAACAGCCCCTGGATGTGGCAGAGGCGTTACCTTCTACCAATCATTTGGTGGTGTGTGGCTATGGTCGCGTGGGACGCACCATCGTGCGTATGCTGCGGGATCATGACTATCCCGTGGTGGTGATTGAGCAATCGGAGCAGGCGATTCAAAAGTTGCGGGATGAGCAAATTCCCTATGTGTACGGCAATGCAGCGAGTCTGCATGTGCTGGCAGCGGCGGGTGTGTTTGAGGCGGCGGGTATGGCGATCGCCCTGCCAGATCCCATGAGTACGCGCCTGTGTCTTAAGCGATCGCTGGAGCTATCTCCCGAACTGGACGTGGTGGTGCGCGCCGGACAGGACAAAGATATTGAGCTGTTGTACCAACTGGGTGCGCGCGAGGTGGTGCAGCCCGAGTTTGAGTCTAGCCTGGAGCTATCGGCTCATTTGCTCGTTGGTATGGGCCGCTTGCCGAATCAGGTACAGCAAGAAATTGTGGCCATTCGCAACAGCCACTATCTCGACTTGCGACCAGAGCGATCGCCCAAAGCGGTGACTCGCGACCTGCGTGTGGCCGCTCAAGATATGAATAGTCGTTGGTATGACCTGCCCGAACTGTCTCCCCTGCTGGGACTCACCCTAGAACAGGCTGAACTGCGCCGCATTACTGGAGCTACGGTGATGGCGATTCGTCGAGCCGATGGAGAAGAGTTGGATTATCCTGCTTCGGAAACGGTGATGCAGAAGGGCGATCGCGTGCTGGTGGTGGGCGATTCCGATGAGCTGGCGGCGTTCAAAGATTTGGTCAAGGGCGAGGTTCCGGTTCCCACAGAGGATTTGTCTTGCCAATGGCTGGCCTTGCCGAGTGACTGCCCGGTCAACGACAAAACCTTGGCTGAGCTTAATCTCAGCCAGGATTACCGCGTTCAGGTGCAGGCGATTCGACGGGAGGGTGAGTTTCTGCGGTTTCCCAACGGCAGTGTGGATATTCGCTGTGGCGATCGCCTACTGTTGTGTGGCACATCCGAAGACCTGAACCGGCTGCGAACATGGTTGTTTCCCGATAGCGCCGATGCGCTGCTGAACATTCCCATTGCCGCAATGCCCATGGTAGAAGGGGTCACGTTGGAAGAGCGGAACTAGGGGAAGACGCGACTGAGCGAGCTGGATAAGGGCAGGTTGAGCCATTCACCCTCAATGGACAGCCAGCATTTTGGCAAAACCTTCCCCTCCGGTGGAATGAATCTTCCGACACGTTGGTTGTGGTTTACACAACCAAGCGTGCATTAATTGCTGGAATGGACGGTTGTTGTGGAGGAAGGCTGTACACCGTCTGCACAACAACCTGTTTAGAACAGCACTTTACTTTAGCTGTGGGTTTGATCTACATCTTGGGTTTGAGATACACGATGGCGTGACGCCATACCACCGTGGGCTGATCATAATGGTCGATCAGGCACAGACAGTGGGCATCCTGCCAGCGAATTTTGCCGGTTAGTAGGTCGTTCGTAATCAGCTTCAATTCCACCTCTTTTTCTTCGCGAATGGTGGATTGAATTTGGCGAACGCTAGGAAGTCCGGTTTCGAGTTCGGTTGTCATGGTGGTGCTTTTGTCTTGGTTTTAGTTCAAGCAGGATAGGAGATGCGCTACATTTCGACCGCCCAAGGGTTACCAATTTGGCCGCGAAGTCTGCTCAAAATCTCTCAACTGCGCAAGTCCTCAGGTATTGGATAATAAATGAGCGGCGATCGCCCATCATCATCATTCCCTTTTCCCCTTTCAGCATAGCGGAGAGTCTTGAATGGCACTGGAGTTTACGAAATATCACGGCTTGGGTAACGACTTTGTGTTGGTCGATAATCGGCATCAGGCTGAGCCCATTCTGACGCCAGAGCAAGCCATTGACTGGTGCGATCGCCATTTTGGCATTGGGGCCGATGGGGTCATCTTTGCGCTGCCAGGACAGAATGGCACCGACTACACCATGCGCATTTTCAACTGCGATGGTTCTGAGCCGGAAATGTGCGGCAATGGCATTCGCTGCATGGCCCGCTTCATCGCCGATTTGGAAACTGCCGAAACCGGAACTCACAAAGAGTCCTACCAGATCCACACCCTCGGCGGATTAATCATCCCCAAAATGGAAGCCGACGGCCAGATTACGGTGGATATGGGCGAACCACGTCTGCTAGCGGGCGAAATTCCCACCACGCTGACTGCTCCCGATTCGCAAGTGGTGAACCAACCGCTAGAGGTGGCTGGCAAAACTTGGAATGTTACCTGCGTCAGCATGGGAAATCCGCACTGCATCACCTTTGTAGAGGATACGGCGGCGGTTCCATTGGAAGCCCTTGGCCCCCAGTTTGAAAATCATTTGGTATTTCCCAAGCGCATCAACACCGAGTTTGTGCAGGTGGTGAGCCGCGACTACCTCAAGATGCGGGTGTGGGAGCGCGGAGCCGGAATTACGCTGGCCTGCGGAACGGGAGCCTGCGCTACGTTGGTGGCTGGCGTGCTGAACAACCAGTGCGATCGCCGCGCCACGGTAGAACTCCCCGGTGGCAATCTGCTAATTGAATGGTCTGAAGCCGATAATCACCTTTATATGACGGGGCCAGCTCAGCACGTGTTTACGGGTAAGCGAGAAATTTAGGTTGAAGGGGCGATCGTCAACAATCCCCGTGACTCAATTCCCCTTGCTCAGGAGTCTGCGCACAATGCAGGCTCCTTTTTCATTGGCTGCGCAACTAGCGCTTGATACTGCTGCTTAAGAGATGCGGGCATTCGAATGGGGCGGTTAGTTTGCAAACTTACAAACACGCCCATCTGCTCACCGAGAGCAGCGGTTTTGCCATTGACGGCGATCGCCGCATTTACCGTCCACCGCAGCGAGTCAACGGACTGCATCCACATCTTGCCAACGGGAACATCGCCCAGCTTCACAGGTTGTTTGTAATCAACCTTAGTTTGCACTACAACGGGCATAAATCCGTCCCGCAGTTGCTCCCCCAACGGGAAATGGCGGGCTAGCATCTCCAGCCGCAAATCCTCTAGCCATCGCACATACACGATGTTGCTGACAATCCCAGCAAAGTCGATGTCGTAGGTTCTGACAGGCAAGGGAAGTTCGACCTCAAACGGCTGCTTGTGCTCTAGACTATCCATTTTCAACTTTTAACTTGCAATTCAAAAGTTAAAATAACAGGGCTAACTTGTAAAATGCAAGTAACTGGTGATTACTGTTTATGATGTCTCAACCTCGCCGCTCTCCCTGTCCTGTCTCCTGTACGCTCGATTTGCTGGGCGATCGCTGGACGCTATTGGTCATCCGCGACATGATGTTCTTCGGCAAGCAGCGGTTTGAAGAATTTCTGGAATCGCCGGAAGGAATTTCAACCAATATTCTGGCAAATCGGCTCAAACTGCTGGAGGAATTGGGCCTAGTGGAGAAGCAGCCCTACAGTAGCCATGCCCGCCGCATGAACTACCACCTGACGGAAAAGGGTCAGAGCTTGCGCCCCGTTTTGCGGGTCATCGCCCTATGGGGTCTCAAGCATATTACAGATACCCAAATCCCCTGGAATCAGCCTGCCGATGCCGAATCATCTGCGCCAGCCACTTCACCTGCCGATTAAACCTCGACCAGTTCTTCGGTGGTTTCGGTCGCTTCAGCAGACCAGCCGTATTGCTCTAAGTAGGCGATCGCCCTATCGATAATTTCCACGCCCTGATCGACAGATTCAATCACCGCCAACTGTTTGCGCAGCTCTGCCGCATTAGGAAAACCCTTGGCATACCAAGTCATGTGCTTACGCGCCTGCCGAATGCCGCGATCGCCCTTGTATTCCCACAGCATAATTAAATGATCTCGCGCCACCTGCATCCGTTCGATTGGGCTAGGCTGGGGCAACCGTTCACCCGTCTTCAAAAAGTGGTCGATTTCGCCGACCAGGAACGGGTAACCCAATGTGCCCCGAGCGCACATCACACCATCGGCTCCCGTTTGCTCCAGGCAGGCGATCGCCGCCTCTACGGAAAAAATGTCGCCATTGCCAATTACCGGAATCGACAGCGCTTGCTTCACCAATCCAATCCATTCCCACCGAGCGGGGCCATTGTAGCCCTGAGCGCGGGTGCGGCCATGCAGCGTCAGCATCTTGGCCCCGGCATCTTCCATCCGCTTAGCAAACTCAACCGCATTAATTTCGCTATCGCACCAGCCGATCCGAGTCTTGACGGTGACAGGTACGGTCACGGCGTTCACCACCGATCGCACAATGTCTCCGGCGAGTTCCGGTTGCCGCAACAGCGAGGAGCCGCCGCCATTCTTCGTAATTTTGTTGACGGGGCAGCCCATGTTGATATCAACAGTGTCTGCGCCTTCATCTACCGCCTTTTGCGCTGCTTCGGCCAAAAAGTCGGGCCGACAGTCAAATAATTGAATGCTAATGGGCCGCTCACCCGGGTCAATTTCCATCAGCTTGGGCAATTGCTTCACATAGTGCAAGCCTGTGGCGTTCACCATTTCGGTGTACATCATGGAGTTAGGCGCATAGCGCCGCACCAACCGCCGAAACACCAGATCGGTCACCCCCGAAAGGGGCGACTGCAACACGCGACTCTGCAACTCCACCGAGCCAATCTTGAGCGGATTTGATAGCCGTGCCTTCAGTTCTGGAGAGAGCGTTGCCATGATGGAGCCTATAGTCTCGCGCTGTAACGTAGCGCAGATAACTTTCTGATTGTAGCTTGTTCACTTCGCCGAATTCTGCTTTCGCTCGCGCTGGAAACCCTTGTGCTGGAACTCTTGTGCTGAAAACCTTGCGCTGGAGCAATCGCCCATCGGAAACCCCACCCGGTTTAGTACGGTTCTCCTCGGAAGGGGCCGAGCGATCGCCACTACACTAAAGGCAATGGGTAACAAAACGTGAATTTCTTAACGCTTGCCTTGGAATGCAGCTGCATTGTTGGTCGAAATGACTTACCGGAGTGCGTCCTCAACCGTCCTACCTCAGGTTCGGTAAATACCCCTTCATGGAATGGTTCTTCCTGCGCACTATATAAGAGAGAAAACGCGGCGACTAGCGCGTGAGCACTCGCTTGGACTGGAGCGCGATCGCCCATCCAAGCCTCACAATCAGCAACTGAGGGCACTGCACCCGAAAGCATTAGGTCAAACAACGCCAGATTTTTTGAAGTACATAGAACCGGAGCACCGATCGATATGGGAAAAGTTGTAGGAATTGACTTGGGAACAACCAACTCTTGCGTTGCTGTGATGGAAGGTGGCAAACCAACCGTGATCGCCAACGCTGAGGGATTCCGCACAACGCCTTCAGTTGTTGCCTTCGATCCCAAAACCAAAGAGCGCCGCGTTGGCCAAATTGCCAAGCGTCAGTCGGTTATCAACCCCGAAAATACCTTTTACTCGGTTAAGCGTTTCATTGGTCGCCGTTTCGATGAAGTAACTCACGAAACCACCGAAGTACCCTACAAAGTGCTGAACGTGAGCGGCAACGTCAAGCTAGACTGTACCGCCGAGGGCAAGCAGTTTGCTCCCGAAGAAATTTCGGCTCAAGTGCTGCGCAAGCTGAAGGAAGATGCCAGCAAGTACCTGGGTGAAGATGTCACTCAGGCGGTGATCACCGTTCCCGCTTACTTTAACGACTCTCAGCGCCAAGCCACCAAAGACGCCGGTAAGATTGCTGGTCTGGAAGTGCTGCGCATTATCAACGAGCCAACTGCTGCTTCCCTCGCCTACGGATTGGATAAGAAGACCAACGAAACCGTACTCGTATTTGACTTGGGCGGTGGTACGTTCGACGTGTCTATCCTGGAAGTGGGCGACGGTGTGTTTGAAGTGCTGGCGACTTCGGGTGACACTCACCTGGGTGGCGATGACTTCGATAAGAAGATCGTGGACTTCCTGGCGGCAGAATTCAAAAATAACGAAGGTATTGACCTGCGCAAAGACAAGCAGGCTCTCCAGCGTCTGACGGAAGCGGCGGAAAAGGCCAAGATTGAGCTGTCCAGCGTGACCCAGGCTGAAATCAACCTGCCCTTCATCACGGCAACTCAGGACGGCCCCAAGCACCTAGAAATGACGCTGACTCGCGCTAAGTTCGAGGAGCTTTGCTCTGACCTGATCGATCGCTGTCGCATCCCCGTTGAGAATGCGCTGCGCGATGCCAAGCTGGCCAAAGAGGCGATCGACGAAGTGGTGATGGTAGGTGGTTCTACCCGAATTCCTGCCATTCAAGCGCTGGTAACTCGCATTCTGGGTAAAGAGCCCAACCAAACCGTAAACCCCGACGAGGTGGTGGCCGTGGGGGCTGCCATTCAGGCCGGTGTGTTGGCCGGTGAAGTGAAGGACATTCTGCTACTCGACGTGACTCCCCTATCCCTGGGTGTGGAAACGCTGGGTGGCGTGATGACCGCGATCATTCCTCGCAACACCACTATTCCCACCAAGAAGTCTGAGGTGTTCTCGACGGCTGCCGATGGCCAAACCAACGTGGAAATTCACGTGCTGCAAGGTGAGCGCCAAATGGCAAACGACAACAAGAGCTTGGGAACCTTCCGGTTGGATGGGATTCCTCCTGCTCCCCGTGGCGTGCCTCAAATTGAAGTGACCTTCGACATCGACGCCAACGGTATCCTGAATGTTCGCGCCCGCGACAAGGGTACTGGCAAGGAGCAGTCCATCAGCATCACCGGTGCTTCGACCCTGCCCAAGGACGAAGTGGAACGGATGGTGAACGAGGCCGAGCGCAACGCCGAAACCGACCGCGAGCGTCGTGAACGAATTGACCTGAAGAACCAGGCCGATTCGCTGGCTTACCAGGCCGAGAAGCAAATCGAAGAACTGGGTGACAAGGTTCCCCCGGCCGATAAGGAGAAGGTGACTAGTCTGTCGGCTGAGCTGAAAGATGCGATCGCCCAAGAAGATGCCGACCGCATGAAGTCTCTAATGACCGATTTGCAGCAAGCGCTGTACAGCATTAGCAGCAACCTGTACCAATCGGCAGGTGGCGGCGATGACGGTGGTGCTGGCACTCCTCCTCCTCCCGGTGGCGACGATGGCGGTAATGCGGGTGGCGGCACATCCGGTGGCGATGATGACGTGATTGATGCCGAATTTTCGGAATCGAAGTAGTCGCCAAAGTTCGGTGGTTGACGAGGCATGTTCTCTCATCCATCCCAATAGATAACAATGAAGTGGGGCCGTGGCA